>JANMJU010000136.1:0-9654 GCA_031371545.1 Chitinophagaceae bacterium | reverse complement strand
GATTTTATAATAACAACATATTCTAAAAGAACTTACCTGAAGAATAAAGGCACTGCATTGCAACAATTTTTAAAAGCAGATAAAAACGACAGTTTGTACAATGCCCTGATGAAAGATTATGAAGAGAAAAGCAGCAATTATAAAAAATACATCAGTAATTATATTGATACCAGCAGCAATGCAATCATGGTTTTATTTTCACTCGGCTTTACCCGTGATATAGAACCCGAAAAATTAGAAAAGCCTATTGCCGGTTTAGCAAAACGTTTCCCTGGAAATGCAGCCATAGCAGCTGTTACAGCACAGTTTAACCAAATGGTGGAACAGAAAAAGCATCAGCAGGAAGCACAAAAAAATATCCCTGCAAAACCCGGAGATATAGCTCCGGAAATTAGTATGCCGGATACAGAAGGGAAATTATTTTCACTCAGCAGCCTGAAAGGAAAATATGTGCTGGTAGATTTTTGGGCAAGCTGGTGTGGCCCCTGCCGCCAGGAAAATCCTAATGTAGTAACCGCTTACAATAAATATAAAAACAAAAATTTTACTGTGCTGGGTGTATCGTTAGATAAAAATAAAGCTGCCTGGCTGGATGCGATTAAAACAGACAATCTCACCTGGACACATATCAGTGATTTAAAACAATGGAGCAGTGCTGCCGTTAGCCTGTATGGTTTTGAAGGCATTCCTTACAATGTGTTGATTGATCCGCTGGGAAAAATATTGGCCACCAGTCTTCGTGGTGCTGACCTGGAAAATAAATTGGCGGAGTTGTTAAAATAAAAATATTATTTCTTCTTTCCAACCAACAATAACAACACCGGCAGTAAAATTAAATTTGTCAATGTAGCCACCAGCAATGTAATGGACGTAAGCCATCCCAGAGCAATGGTGCCTCCAAAACTGCTGAAGCAGAAAATAATAAAGCCTGCAATCAACACCATCGAAGTATATACAATACTAAGGCCAGTATGTTTTATGGTAGAGGCTACGGTGGCATTTACATCGTTGTTAAAATTGGGCAGCTCCTGTTTATAATTTACTAAAAACCGGATGGTAATGTCAATGGCAATGCCCAATGCTACGCTAAACACCAGTACGGTAGAAGGTTTCAGCGGAACACCTACCCAGCCCATCACACCGGCAGTAATTACCAAAGGAATTAAATTAGGTATCAATGAACACAGCAGTATCCTCACAGATTTAAACAAATACAGCATACATCCGGAGATTAATAAAAAAGCCCAGAAGATACTTTCCTTTAATCCATTGATGATAAATTTGCTGCCTTCTAAAAAAGTGATGCTGGTACCAGTGAGTTTAACATGGTAGTGGGCTGAATCAAATAACTGGTCGGCTCTTTGCCGGATGCCGCTGAGTAAAATGGGCAATTGTTCAGTACCCACATCCGCCATGTTGATACTGATACGGGTAGATTGCCCGGAAGAATCCATAAACGAAGACAGCATTTTTGTAAAATTATTTTTGCCGGTGCTGTCCGTTTTATCAGCTTTTAAATAGTCTGAAAGAAAAGCGCTTTCATACAAAGTAGGCAACTGGTAATTGGAAGAGTCGCCTTCAAAAAAAGCCTGCCGTGCAAACTTCAATCCTTCTGCAATACTCAAGGGCCTGTTCATATTTTTTTGTGCTGTGATGTATTGCGCCAATGAATCTATTTTTCCAAAAACAACCAATCCCCTGGAGCCGCTGAGGCCTTTTCTTTTTTTTGTATCCACCACAATCTCCAGCGGCATTACTCCTTTAAAATTTCTTTCAAAAAATTTAAGGTCGGTATATACTTTATCTTTCTTGGGCAAATCATCCACAATAAATGCAACCGTCTTTAATTTAAAAATCCCCATCACAGCCACAGCAAGTAAAATACCTGTTACACTGTACACAACATTTTTATGGTGCATCACCCATCTTTCGATGCGTAATAAAAAATTAGTAACCCATTTATTGTGCAGGTATTTTGTTTGTGCAGCTTTTGGCCCCGGCAAGTAACTCAATGCAGCAGGCAGCAAAATAAAAGAGATCACAAAAATGAGCATGATGCTGATACCCGCCACCACACCAAATTCTTTAAGCACCGCACTTTTTGTAAAAGCAAACACGCCAAAGCCAATAGCAGCGGTGATATTACAAAACAGGGTAACAATCCCCATCTTGCTCACCATTTCAATCAGCGCCTGGTTTTTGTTGTTATTTGCCAGGTAAGATGTGTGGTATTTATTGATGAAATAAATACAATTGGGAACACCAATCACCACCACTAAAGGAGGGATGATACCTGTGAGTATGGTAATGTTATAACCACACAAATACAAAGTGCCCACACTCCATACCACACCCATCAGCACAACCAACAATGATAAAACAGTAGTGCTGAAAGAACGGAAAAATAACAATAATATTAAAGTACTCAGCACAAGAGAACCAATCAAAAAGAAACGCATTTCTTTTTGTATACGGTCGCTGGTAATGGTTCGAATCAGCGGCAGGCCACTGAGATGCGTTTCTGTATTTGTGGCTGTTTCAAAAGTTTTTACACAGGCAATAATATCAGCTACAATTTTACTCCGCTTGGGAGAGTTGAGTGAATCTTTGTTGATGCCCACTGCCATTAAGTAACTGCTGCTGTCTTTGTTGTACAAAAGTGATTTGTAAAAAGGCAGGCTGTAAAAAATTGTTTTAGCACTATCCAGTTCTGCCTGTGTAGAAATGCTGTCGCTGAAAATTTTTACCGGGATCAATTTTTGTGTCAGTTCATTTTTTTTCAATGCAATGGCAGCAGGTACGCTGAGTATGTTGGTTACATTGTGTACTTTTCTCAGTTGCTCCTGCATGGCCGTGTAAGCCTTGAAATAAGGGAGTTGAAAAAATTGTTCTGTCTGTACACCAATTACCAGCACAGCTCCATCATCACCAAACTTTTGCCTGAAGGCCACATAATCTTTGTATTTGGGATTATCTGTAGGAATGGCTTTGCCAAATTCATAACTCAGTTTTACCTTACTGGCAAAAAATCCCATCATCGCTGTAATGGCAAACAAAACAATCAAAAGAGGTAAGCGGAATTTAATAACAGAATTTCCTAAACGTTGCCACATAAATAATTACGAATTGCGAATGACGAATGTTGAATGAGGTGCAAAGAAAACTAATTTATATGGCATTGCATGAATGTTAACTATTTTTGAAACTTCTCGAATTATTTTAAAAGCTGTTTGAGTTAATTAAAATATTTATCAGGTAAACCCTGACGGCGGCTATAAGCCTTCCGAAAAATCGGAACAGGCTGTCAGCGGTTGGGTGAATTTTTGAAAGTCGCTGCTACAACCGCCGTCAGGGTTTTCAACCGCTGACGGGGTTGCCATATTTCTTAACTCAAACAGCTTCTTATTCTAAACACCTCTTTAGGGGATGGGGCATGACACACAAAACAAAAGGCATTGTATTAAGAACAGTCAAGTATGGTGAAACCAGTTTGGTGGTCACCATCTTCACTGAATTATTTGGTGTCCAGGTTTATATGGTAAATGGTGTCCGGTCATCCAAGCAGTCTTCTTCAAAAGCCAACTTATTGCAGCCGGGTGCTATTTTAGATTTACTGGTTTACCACAGCGATCAGAAATCTATCCACCGCATCAGGGAATTTAGCTGGGCTGTTTTGTACCAAAATGTATTGAGTGATGTAATTAAAAACTGTATCGCATTGTACATGGCAGAGCTGCTGTATAAATGCCTGAAGCAGCCGGAGCAAAACACGGCCCTGTTTTATTTTTGTGAAGATGTGCTGCTGCATTTGGATACAGCAGACAAAGCAGTAACCGCTAACATGCCTTTGTATTTTGCCCTGCACCTGCCCCATTTTTTAGGGTTAAAAATAAATGATGATTACGAGGAAGCACAACCCATCCTTGATTTGCAGGAAGGAAGTTTTGTAGCGGAACAACCGGTTCACCCCAATTTTATTTCCGGCGAAAATGCCCGGCTTACTTCCCAATTATTAAAAGTAATGCAGCCGCATGAGTTATCACAATTTCACCTGCACCATGAAGTGAGAAGAAAATTATTACACTATTATCATGATTATTATGCCCTTCACATACCAGAGTTTGGAGAATTAAAAACAATGGCTGTGCTGCAGGATGTATTGTGAAGACCTGTTTAAAAAAATAGTTATTCTCTAAAATAATATTAAAGCATTTTTTTCAATAAAACATATCCTAAGAGAAATTACAAATGAACGTTATCGTTGGTGATTACCTCATCAAACCGTCCTCTTGTGATAGTAAATAGCGGAAACGCAGCTTCCAGTAATCCATCAATATGGCCGTAATACTGATTGGGTGCAAGAGAATCAAAATTGGCATTGTGAAAATAAATATTCCCATTTCCTTTAGGGTTACCAATACTGAGAGTACTGATACTTGTAGAAAAAAAACCGTTGGTGGTTGAGTCAATTTGCAAACGCCTGCCACGTAATGAGCTAAAACTACGATAGTAAAAATTCTTTGGCACAGCCAGATTAAGACTGATGGTACCCTGGCTAAATTCATTGTCGGTATAATAGCCCTGCCAACTAAAAATTAAAGTATCCATTATACCAGAGGAAACTTGCTTGTAAATATTGCACTCATAATTTACAGAACCTGTGCCGTATTGAACCCTGTTAATCGTACGCCAAGGTTTGCCATCAATAAAACAAGATAAAAGATTGTTGCCCTTATCCGAAAAAATAGCCAGTCCCGGATCTTCTTTATCAGGGTAATAATTAGTAACGATTTTCGAACAACCCAATAATAAAAAAGAAGCCGTTAGTATACAACAAAACCGTTCAATCCTTTTTTTTCCCATGACTATATTTTTTTAGCATTATTGAATACCCTGCATTCAAAGAAATAATTGCCTTAAAAGCAAGAGATGGAGGGGGTGGCTTATTTCTCCCGGAAGAAGGGGTAGCTATCAGTGCCTGAAAAAAAACACGTCCGTTCTCCAATTGACGCATATATTCCAAGCCTGTACTAAGAAACAAACCGATCCGTTGTTGGGTTTGCAATGGATTTAGAAGGATGTAATCTGATTTGTTGTATTGATAAGAAACTTTAATTTGTTGAAACGCTACACCGGTGTATAATAAAATGGATAAAATATCGGGCGACTTATTGGTTGTAATTTTAAAGCGGTGGCCAATGGCAATAGAAGATATGGAAGGCTTTACGGCAAAGGGTACTAAAATGTTTATTGGCAATGATGGATTTAAAGTAAAAGCACTGTCAACAGCATTGCTGGAGATTGGCCAGCTATATTGCAGCTGCAAAAGCAGTTCGTAATGGCTAGTATATTTCCAGGCTAACTGAAAACCCGTGTTCAACATTTTAAATTTGGGTTCCGTTGTACCTGTACTAAACTTGTAACCAGTAGTGGGTTCAATATAAAACTGTGCAAAAGAAAATTGAAGGAAAATATGAAAGACTAAAAAAAGGGCAATTATTTTTTTCATATAATTTTAAAAGACACATTATATGTTTTAAACGTTGCTTGAAAAAAAATTATTTTAAAATTTACCATGCCAGTAATAAGAAAATAATCATTTATCAATTCCATAAACTAAGTATCTTTAAAAATAAGCTTACTTATATGAGAAAGAAAATATTACTGCTTTTTATAGTTTCCCTTTTTTTTACTGTTACAGCATCTGCACAGGTTACAGAAAATTTCAACGATGGAGATTTTACTGCCAACCCAATATGGACAGGCAGCGCCAGCGACTGGATAGTGAATACTTCTTTTCAATTGCAAAGCAATAATACTGTTGCCAACAGCAGTTTTTACATCAGCACAGCCAATACTTTGGCCACAGAAGCACAATGGGAATTTTATACAAAATTTAGTTTCAACACTTCCTCTACCAACTACACAGATATATTTTTAACAGCCTCTGCAAGCGATCTTACAGCTACCACTACCAACGGTTATTTTGTACGCATTGGCGGTACCCTCGATGAAATATGCCTGTATAAAAAATCGGGAAGCACCAGTACAAAAATTATTGATGGATTAGATGCCACTACTAACAGCAGCAGCAATACCATCAAAATAAAAGTAACCAGGGATGCAGCAAATCAATGGACATTGTACCGGGATATCACCGGAGCCGGCACCAATTTTTTTAATGAAGGAAGTGTAACAGATAATACTTTCAACAACTCTTCTTTCTTTGGTATTTTGGTAAAACAAAGTACGGTAGCCAGTTTTGCCCAACGCCATTTTTTTGATGACATTTCTATTCAGCCATTTGTGCCGGATATAACAGCGCCAGTTATTGTAGCTGCCACAGCCATCAGCAGTAATAGTGTGGATGTATTATTTAATGAAACGGTTGATAATATCAGCAGCCAGGTGGCAGCCAATTATGTTGCCAATAATAGTATCGGTGCTGCTGCCACTGCTGTTATAGATGGCGTTAACAATGCTTTGGTACATCTTAGTTTCAGCAATAGTTTTCCCAACGGCAGCAACAATATACTTACCATAAGTGCGGTACAGGATCTTGCCGGCAACACACTCAATAATGGTACTGCCAGTTTTAGTTTTTACACACCACAGCAATACGATATTGTAATTGATGAAATCATTGCCGATCCCACACCGCAGGTATCATTGCCAAATGCAGAATGGATTGAATTAAAAAATACCACTGCATTTCCCATCAACCTGCAGGGCTGGAAGATTGGTGATATTTCCGGGCTGAGCGGAGGAATGCCCAATTTTATTTTACGTCCGGATAGTTTTGTTATTATATGTACCGGCAGTGCTATTCCGGCACTGGCTGCTTTTGGGACAACTATTTCCGTTAGCAGTTTCCCTTCGCTTGATAACAATGGCGAATTGCTTTACCTTAGAGATGCTGCAGGAAGGTTGATTCATTCAGTAAACTACAGTATCAACTGGTACCAGAATGAATTGAAAAAAGATGGTGGCTGGACATTGGAAATGATTGATACCAAAAATCCCTGCTCCGGTTTCAGCAACTGGAAAGCCAGCACCGACACAAGGGGCGGAACACCCGGTAAGAAAAATGCGGTGGATGGAGTGAATGCTGACCAGGCTGCACCTAAATTATTGAGGGCTTATGCAACTGACAGCCTGAATATCACTTTAGTATTTGACGAACCATTAGACAGCCTGAAAGCTGCTACCGCTGCCAGTTACAGCATCAGCGACGGTATTGGCATTCCTTCCAATGCAGTAACAGTATCACCCGGTTTTGATAAAGTAAATTTGAAATTGGCAACAGCGCTTGCAAGAAATAAAATATACACTGTTACGGCTTCTGCTGTCACCGATTGTGTGGGCAATGCAATCAGCAGCAGCAATACTGCAAGGGTTGGACTGAGTGAAGTGGCCGACAGTTTAAGTATTGTTATCAATGAAATTTTATTTAATCCTCCATCCAGCGGCAGCGACTATGTAGAAATTTATAACCGCAGCAATAAAATTATTGACCTTAAGCAAACTTATATTGCCAACAGGAATACTGCCGGTATTGTCAGCAGCATTACACAACTGAGTGCAGCACCTTACTTAATGTTTCCGGAAGAATTTTTGGTGATAACAGAAAATGCAGATTGGGTTAAAAGCAGTTTCATCACTAAAAACCCAGGGGCATTTATTACCATTGCCACCATGCCTTCTTTTAATGATGATGCAGGCGATGTGATTATTTTAAATGCACAGGGCAACATCACAGATGAATTGAAGTACACAGATAAATGGCATTTCAAATTACTGGACAATAAAGAAGGCGTAGCGCTGGAAAGAATAGATTACAATGCACCCACTCAATCGCAGGACAACTGGCACTCTGCCGCTTCCAATGTAAACTACGGCACACCCACTTATAAAAATTCTCAGTTCCGGATAAATGACGGCGTACAGGGAGAAGTAAAATTATCACCAGAAATTGTTTCGCCGGATAATGACGGGCAGGATGATTTTGCCACGATTGATTACCGTTATCCTGAAGCAGGCTATGTTGCCAGCATTACTGTTTTTGATGCATCGGGCAGGCCGGTCCGTTACCTGCAACGCAATGCTTTATGCGGCACCAGCGGCAGTTTCCGCTGGGATGGGCTGGGTGAAAAAAATCAGCCATTAGCCACTGGCGTGTATGTAGTATTTACAGAAGTGTTTAACTTAAACGGAAAGAAAAAACATTTTAAAAATCCCATCGTTGTGGCGAGGAGAAGTTAAATATCTGAACGGATATTTTGGTGGATTGATAAGATTTATACGCATTAGCCCACATACTTTATCAAAAACATGATATCCTTGCAATACGGTTTTAGTTCTCACCAGTAACTGAATAAGCCACCTCTTTTTCTGCGGTGGCGCCAACGCCGATATTGAAAAAATTCGGAGCATATTTTTTCAAAGCTGAAAAAGTAGTGGCGTTCCAGTTATGCAGCCCCGCTGGCTTGGAAGCGAAAGCAATGAATTTCTAAACTGGTGTTGAAAAAATAAAAGCCTTGTCAAATCTCTTCTGAACTTTCCGGTAATTTATCATACTCCCCTTTCAAACTATAATACCCAAATATCATTAGCCCAACAGCAATGGGTGTAAAGATGGAAATGATAATAATCCACGGCACAGGTTTATTAATATCTTTTGTACCGGTGCTGCTGATATTGTGAATGGCTCCCATCACTAAAAAATAAATAATCACCGGGGCAATTATTATCCATACAATACCCATGATTCTTTTTAACTGGTTCATAAAATTTTTTTGAATCTTAAAGGTTACACCTTTTAAAAAAGGTGTAACCTTTAAAAAAGTATGCTAATCGTTTATATTTTTATCAACGCTGTTATTCAAATACAAAGCCCCGATTATAAAACATAAAGCTGCAACTCCAATTGGATACCACAATCCAACCAATGGGTCTTTCGTAAATGTTGTTGAAAGCAATGTTGCAATAAAAGGCACTAATCCGCCAAACACACCATTGCCAATATGATAAGGAAGACTCATGCTTGTGTACCGAATTTTTGTTGGAAATAATTCTACAAGAAAGGCTGCCACAGGGCCATACACCATTGTTACAAAAATTATCATTATCCAGATGAGGAAAATGAATTTCCATTTGAGTGCTTGGGAAAGAATTTTGTCACTATAAACTGGTTTTCTATCAGGGGTTTCTATGAATTTTAATTCGCTAAGTTTTGTTGGACCAAGACTGCTAAGTGGAGGATAAAGTGTGCCAATGAATTTTATCGAATCGTTTCTTTTTTCTGTAAATCTTGTTTCGTTGTACAACCATATATTTTCTTTGTGAGTAACAATACTTATTCCCTGAGAATTCAAAATAGTATCCTGCTTGAATCTTTCGTTATATGCTCCATCACTTATCTTGCTTTTATCCTTCATCCATTCTTTTGCATCCGCATCTTTCAACATTGTGCCAAAAATTGGCCTGTAAAAAATCACTCCCAACAACATCCCGGTCAGCATTATCCATTTCCTTCCAATCTTATCACTCAGCCATCCAAAAAAAACAAAGAAAGGGGTGGCCAGTGCAATACCCCACAACAAAATTTCCCTGTTCTGCATAAACTCAATCTTCACCGTATTTTCTAAAAATGAT
>JANMJU010000135.1:0-8420 GCA_031371545.1 Chitinophagaceae bacterium | reverse complement strand
ACCAGTTCACTAAACAACCGCTGTATTAAAGGCATCTATATTCTGCACCTTACTTAAAAAGAGAAGCCCCGATAGAAATCGGGGCCGTTTACCAAAACTAACTGCTTATGAGAAAATCTTAAATTAAATTTATTGTGTTCTTATCATTAAATACGCAAATGAAGTGCCATTAGATTTCTACTGCTGTTAAAATTTTGATAACAGCTTTTTACAACTTCCCTTACAGTGATATAACGAAAAAAAGAACTGCTTATTTTAAATGTTGCATTTAATTTTTTAATCTGCTACATTTATTTGTCTGATATAAAGGTAAACCAATAGTTTAATCCACAATTACCATTGCTCCAATAATCAATTGCTTTAACAATTATTTAAAGCAGCTTACTTTATAAAGCCTTTGATTAAATCCATCAATCCACCTCCACCAGACTGGGCTTGCTGTTGCTGCTGTTGTGCGCCACCAGTCACTTTGCTGATAATATCATCAAGGCCTAAATGACCATCTCCATTAGCATCTAATCCACCACCGGCCAGTTTACTGACAATTCCTCCCAAGTCAAATCCACCACTTGTTTGAGTGGCTCCGCCACCGCCTGTTAATGATCCAATAATACTATTGATGTCAAAGCTGCTATCGCCGGGATTATTTGTTTTGCTGATTAAACTGCTGATTACACCAGGTATCAAACTGTTGGCAATACCACCAGCCTGGTCGCCTGCGATGCCATGGTTGTTGATAAGCTTGTTGGTAAAACTGCTGATTATATTACTCACAATGGGGTTGTTTAACAAACTGCTTCCCCCGCCAGCAGAGCCTCCGCCGCCAAAAAGCGATAATACATTTTGTAAGCCGCCACTCGCTAATGTGCCCTGCAGCTCCTCTGCAACAGAATGTGTGGCAGAAGCAATTACAGCATCATTCTGTTCGTTGGGTACTGCAGGATTGTTGATTACGGCTTCGCCGCCCTGTTGTTTAATTAAATTGAAGAGATTTTCAAGCATGACAATTTTTTTAAGATTTAAATATAATGCGTTCTTTTAATAACTCAAAGCATAGATGATATTATCTTCAGATTGGTTGCATTTTTAATTTTGCGTAGCCAGCTTTTCTGCATTTTCTGCAAACTGAAGGGCTTCAATAAATTCCTGCACACCGCCATTCAGTACTTCATCTAAATTATACACCGTAAGCCCAATGCGGTGGTCAGTCACCCGGCCCTGCGGATAATTGTAGGTTCTTATTTTAGCACTTCTGTCGCCGGTACTTACCAGGCTTTTTCTTTTGTGGGCAATGGCTTCTTCTGCTTTCCGTACCTCTTCGTCATACAGCCTTGTCCTCAGCATGTCCATTGCTTTTTCTTTATTGCCAAGCTGGCTGCGTTCTGTCTGGCACATTACCACAATACCGGTTGGCTTATGCGTAAGGAATACTTTTGTTTCTACTTTGTTTACATTCTGTCCACCTGCACCACCACTTCGAGCCGTTTCCATTTTCACATCACTTTCTTTCAGTTCAAAATCTACCTCTTCTGCTTCGGGCATCACTGCTACAGTAGCGGCGCTCGTGTGCACCCTGCCGCTGGCTTCTGTATCCGGCACCCGCTGTACCCGGTGTACGCCACTTTCAAATTTTAATGTACCATACACATCATCCCCCACCACTTCCAGTTGCACTTCTTTATATCCGCCAACAGTACCTTCACTCTCACTTAGCAGGGCTGTTTTCCATCCTTTCTTTTCACAATATTTTAAATACATCCGAAGCAGGTTGCCGGCAAATAAAGAAGCTTCATCACCGCCGGTGCCAGCCCTTATTTCCAGGATGGCATTCTTTTCATCATACGGGTCTTTTGGTATCAGCATATTCCTGAGCTGTTTTTCCATTGTCTCCTTTGTTTGTTCCAGCCCGGGAAGTTCCTGTTTGGCCAGGTCCCTCATTTCTGCATCATCGCTGTTCAACACTTCTTTGTTGAAGGCAATATCTTCCAGCAGCGATACATAAGCATCTCTCGCCTGCACAATCTTTTCCAGGCTGCGGTATTCTTTACTGATAGCAGTAAATTTTTTATTGTCACTCACAATTTCAGGATTGGTCAATGCCACACCTAAGTTTTCAAATTTCCCCTTTATCGCATCTAATTTGTCTAACATAAACCCCTATCCCCTAAAGGGGGACTACATTTTCGTTTAAAAATTTTGTTACCGGCTTTACGATTTTATGGCAGCATCGTTGCGTCGCACTCTTGTGCAGCATACCTTTGTGCAGCCATTTCAACAGCGTTTACTATTTCGACAACTGTTAGTGAAGCGGCGGCAAATTTACATTATCTCAACCAATCATTTTGTACAGAAAATTTACTGCCGATCATATTTTTACCGGGCATCAAATGTTGCCCGGCAATTTTGTATTAATCACCGACGCAGAAGGCGTAGTGCAGGATATAACAGCAGCAGCAGATGCCGGCGATGATGTTGAAAAATTCAGGGGCATCCTCAGCCCCGGCTTTATCAATGCACACTGCCATCTTGAGCTCAGCCACATGAAAGGCTTCATCCCTGAAAAAACCGGGCTGGTTGATTTTATTTTTAAAGTGGTATTCGACCGGAACTTTGAAGAAGCTGAAATTTTAGCAGCCATTGCGAATGCAGAAAATGAAATGCTGCAAAACGGCATTGTTGCAGTGGGAGATATTTGCAATAACACACTCACTATTCCTCAAAAAAATAAACACCTACTCCGCTATCATAATTTTATTGAAGCAAGCGGTTTTCCTCCTTCTGTTGCTGAAGTTCGTTTTAAACGAAGCCTTGATTTTTATAAAGAATATGCCGCATTATTTTCAGCCAGCAGTATTGTGCCGCATGCTCCTTATTCTGTTTCGCCGGAAATGTTCAGGATGATCAATGATTTCACCAATAACAGAATCCTCACCATCCACAATCAGGAAACAGCTGCCGAAAATGAGCTGTACGAAAAAAGACACGGCGATTTTTTACGCTTGTATCAAACAATGAATATTGATATTTCATTTTTTAAATCATCCGGCAAAAGCAGCCTTCAAACTTACCTGCCACGTTTAACCAACCAGCAGTCGCTGATACTGGTACATAATGTTTGCACAACAAAAGAAGATATAATCTTTGAGCAACATCAAACATCAAATATCAAAAATCAAACTTTCTATTGTCTTTGCCCCAATGCCAATCAATACATCACAGGCCTGTTGCCGGATGTAGTTCTTTTAATCAATCAACAATGCAATATCGTTTTAGGAACAGACAGCCTTGCATCCAATCATCAGCTTAGTATTTTGGAAGAGATGAAAACACTGCAGCAAAACTTTCCACATCTTGAAACTAAAACTTTACTTCAATGGGCAACCATCAACGGAGCAAAAGCTTTGCAAATGGATAAAGAATTAGGCAGTTTTGAAAAAGGAAAAACCCCGGGTATTGTTTTGATAGAACAGGCAACAGAGAAAGATTTATCAAATGCATCAACTGCCAGAAGGCTTTTGTAAGCCGGATAACTACCGGCATAATAATTTCAAAAAATGATCAGAATAAATTGTACTTTTCAAAAACAATTTACTTCGGCAAAAAATAGTTTAATAATACTTTTAATGTTTTAAAAAATAAAACATGATACAACTGACCATTAATAAAAAACAATACAACGTGGATGTATCGCCTAATATGCCTTTGCTCTGGTTGATAAGAGATGTGATCGGCCTAACGGGCACCAAGTATGGTTGTGGTATGGCGCAATGTGGTGCATGTACCATTCATTTAGACGGCGAAGCAGTGCGGTCATGTGTAATTCCTGTATCAAAAGCGGTTAATAAAAAAATTACCACCATTGAAGGGCTTTCAGCCGATAACAGCCATCCGATACAAAAAGCATGGCTGCTGGAAGATGCACCACAATGTGGATATTGCCAAAGCGGACAAATAATGAGTGCGGCTGTTTTATTAAAAGAAAATCCTAACCCAACCGACCAGGATATAGATGATGCCATGAGTGGTAATATCTGCCGCTGCGGCACTTACCCTAGAATAAGAAAAGCCATTCACACCGCAGCCAAACTGCAAAAAGAAGGAGGTATCAAATGAGTAATGAAACAATCAATACAAGCCGCCGCAATTTTTTAAAAACAGGTGCCAGCCTTGGTGGCGGGCTCCTCATCGGGTTTATGATTCCTGCATATGCAGGCCGACTCCAAAAAATATTGGGTGAACCTGCAGGTGCCATCACATTTTCCCCCAATGCTTTTTTACAAATTGGGAACGATAACAGCATTAAAATTTTACTGGCACATTCAGAAATGGGGCAGGGCATTTGGACAACACTTGCCATGTTGCTTGGAGAAGAGCTGGATGCAGACTGGAAAAATATAAAAGTAGAACATGCACCTCCGGCAAAAGAATATTTTCACACAGAATGGGGCATGCAAATTACAGGCGGTTCATCCACCACTTACTCGGAATTTGACCGCTACCGCAAAGCTGGCGCTGCTGCAAGAATTTTATTGGTACAGGCTGCTGCCAACAAATGGAAAGTACAACCATCAGATTGCAAAACAGAAAATGGTTTTGTAAAATATGGCAGTAAAAAACTAAGCTATGGTGAGCTGGCAGAAAGTGCTGCTGCATTAAAACCACCGGCAGATATTCCATTAAGAACAAAAGAGCAATGGAAATATATTGGCAAAGGAATGAAACGCCTTGATGCGCCGGTGAAAGTAAATGGCAAAGCCGTATATGGAATTGATGTAAAGGTAGAAGGGATGAAGATAGCCGTGGTGGCACACTCACCGGTGATGGGAGGAAAAGTAAAATCATTTGATGCATCCAAAGCAAAACAAATTGCCGGCGTGGTGGATGTGGTACAAATACCAACAGGCGTTGCCGTTATTGCAGATAACACATGGGCTGCCATACAGGGAAGAAAAGCATTGATAGTAGATTGGGATTCTTCAGAAGGTGTAACCGTTAATTCATCCACACAGTTTGATGACTTTAAAAAACTGGCAGAAAATGAAGGCAAGCAGGTTGTAAAAGCTGGTGACGTTACGGCTGCAATGGCACAGGCTGCAAAAACAGTATCGTCAGATTATACCATGCCTTACTTGGCACATGCTTCTATGGAGCCGTTGAATTGCACTGTGAAAATTACCGGTGATAAATGTGAGATTTGGACCGGCACACAAGCACCCGGCCTCGACCAGGCTGCTGCAGCAAGAATATTGGGATTTAAACCAGAGCAGGTAAGTGTAACCACTACTTTTTTGGGTGGAGCTTTTGGTAGAAGGGCTACACTCACTTCAGACTTTGTATCAGAAGCAGTACACATTGCAAAAGCAAGCGGCAAAACGGTGAAGATGACCTGGACAAGAGAAGATGATACACAGGGCGGTTATTACAGACCATCTTTTGTGCACAGGATAAAAGCTGGTATTGATTCCGCAGGTATGCCGTTGTTCTGGCAGCATATTATGGTTGGGCAAAAATTGCCGATGGATGAAGATGGTAATGGATCAGCGGAAGGAGTTTCAGATTCTCCTTATTTAAAATCGTTTCCCAATTATTCTATCAGTCAGCATGCGCCAAAGTTGGGCATTACAACTTTGTGGCTGCGTTCTGTTGGCCACACACACACTGCTTTTGCAATGGAATCTATGATAGATGAACTGGCACAATTGGCAGGTAAAGATCCGGTGAAATACCGCCGCCTGTTACTTAAAGATCATCCAAGAAATTTAGGGGTGCTCAATCTTGCCGCAGAAAAAGCAGGCTGGGGCAAACCCTTGCCAGCCGGGCATTTTCATGGAGTGGCGGTGCATGAATCTTTCCGCAGCTATTGTGCACAGGTAGCAGAAATTTCTATTGGCGATGATGGCCTGGTGAAAGTACACAAGGTTACTGCTGCCATTGATTGCGGATTGGCAGTAAACCCAGATGGTGTAAATGCACAAATAGAAAGCTGTGTGAATTATGCTTTGTCTGCTGCCTTGTATAGTGCCATTACTTTTAAAGACGGCCATGTAGAGCAAAGCAATTTTCACAATTACCGTGTGTTGCGTTTGAACGAATCACCGGCAATAATAGAAACACATATTGTAGAAAGCACAGAGAAAATGGGTGGTGTGGGTGAACCCGGTTTTCCACCAACAGCACCTGCAGTTGCCAATGCGATATTTGCGGCTACGGGTAAACGTGTGAGGCAAATGCCTTTTGGTGAAATCAATTTGAAAGCATAATTTTTTATGAACCAAACTTTTGAATAACGATTATACTTCAGTGGCGTCGCACACTTGTACATTTTTTCTTTATTCAGCCAAACAATCATCGATGTAAAATATTCAGCATAATAAAGATCATCAGCTATGAATAGAAATTATTTTTCCAAATCACTGCCATTCAAAAAAAGCATTTGCGTTTTGTTGCTGGCTGGTGCAGTTTATATCATTGCTTCTTCATTTAAAAGCAACGATACTAAAATACATTCGCCGGTAACAGACAGCCTGCTTTCAAAAAAAGCATTCCTGTCGGTTTATGATGTATTGATGAGCCCACGATGCATGAACTGTCATCCATCTGGCGATGTGCCGCTGGTTGGTGAAGAAAGCAAGTTGCATACACAAAGCGTAAAGCGTGGCAAAGACGGCAAAGGCCTGTATGCATTAAAATGCACTAACTGTCATGCAGATAAAAATCAACCGGGCTTGAATATGCCGCCGGGTAATCCTAACTGGCACCTGCCACCTGCAAATATGAAAATGGTTTTCCAGGGAAAGACGCCGAGAGCATTGGCAGCATTGTTATTAGACCCAACAGCCAATGGAAAAAAATCAAAAGCAGATTTGATTAAACATGTTTCTGAAGATGGATTGGTGCTGGCAGGTTGGGACGCCGGTGAAGGAAGAAAGCAGCCACCACTGAGCCATAATGAATTTGTAAAACAATTTAAGTTGTGGATTGACAATGGGGCGTTTTTGCCGGATTAAAAATAGCTGCATTCAAATTTTTAATTAAGGTCGACCACCTTTTAAAGGTGGTCGACCTTTGTTAAAGAATAAATCATGAAAGAAATAGAAGACATCATCTCATCATATAAAAAAGCACTGCAGGCCAATAAAAAAACAGCACTTGCCACCGTAGTGCATGTGGAGGGCTCGTCTTACCGAAGACCCGGCGCAAGAATGCTGGTAACAGAAGACGGCGAACTAACAGGGGCCATCAGTGGCGGTTGTTTGGAAGGTGATGCATTGCGAAAAGCATTGCTGGCCATTACCCAACAGCAAAACAAACTGGTTACCTACGACAGTATGGACGAAGAAGATAATAACATCGGCATACAGCTCGGCTGCAATGGTATTGTTCATATTTTATTTGAACCGATTAATCCGGCGAAAGAAAATAATCCCATTGCATTGCTGGAAAAGCTTTCAACACAAACCAATGTTTCAGTTTTAATAACGCTGTTTTCTCTTGATAATAGTTTGCAACAAATCGGTACCTGTTTACTTGCAGCAGTAAATAATAATTATGGAAACATCAATGACCAATCATTAAAAAACAAAATCGAAAATGATATTGCAACTGTTTTTGAAAACAATACTTCGCTGATAAAAGATTATCCGGTAAGCGGCAATAAAAAATTATCCGCATTTATCGAACTGGTAAAACCACCCGTAGAATTGATAATAGCAGGTGCAGGTAATGATGCTTTTCCATTGGTGCAAATAGCATCTGTATTGGGCTGGCATGTAACGGTGGTAGATGGAAGAAAAACACATGCAAATACAAAACGCTTTTTAGCAGTGAAAGAAATTATTGTTGCAAAGCCTGCAGAAGCATTGCAGCAGATCAGCATTCATGAACAAACAGTTGTTGTGTTGATGAGTCACAATTATAATTATGACCTTGGTATGTTAAGGCTGCTAATAAATACTGATTTTAATTACATCGGTGTACTTGGCCCGAAAAAGAAATTAGAAAAGATGCTGAATGAATTGACGCAGGAAGGAATTGACATTACGGAAACACAAAGGCAAAAAATTTATGGCCCCGTTGGTTTAGACATTGGCGCCGAAACTGCAGAAGAAATAGCACTCTCCATCATAACAGAAATAAAAGCGGTACAGGCAAAAAAAGATGGCGCCACACTCCGGAATAAAAAAGGCTTCATTCATGAGCATAACAATGTTGTTCATTCCACTCCTCAAGTATCAGGACGGTATGTTTATTGTTGGCGGCTGGCAGTTCATCAAGAATGGCCAAGCCAAAAATGCTGTTATTATTTAATGGCAAAACATTACTCCAGCATGTAATTGATGAAACTAAAAAAGTAAATGAAAACAAACTGCTTGTTGTAACGGGCTGTTATCATTCTTTATTGAATGAAATATTATTACAAC
>JANMJU010000131.1:0-2297 GCA_031371545.1 Chitinophagaceae bacterium | reverse complement strand
ATCGGTTCCGGGAGCGATCTTGCCGAGCTCGACGTTGCCGAGGAGAGCTTGGGAGTCGTATTCAATTTGTAAATCTTACCACAGGAGCAGACAGCTATCTCTGGAGTTTTAGTGATGGCACTACCAGTACCGAAGCAGAGCCGTTGAAAAATTTTGCTCCGGGTGCCGCTGCTTACTCGGTGAAGTTAGTTGCTTACAACCAATCAGGCTGCAGCGATTCAACTATCAAAGCAAATATTATTACTTCCATACCACCGCCAATTGCCAACTTCTTTATTTCACCTTCACCGCAGATAACGGTGCCTGATTATACATTTAGTTTCAATAACATTACGCTGGATAATATTAAATACACTTACCAGTGGGATCTTGCTGACGGCAGCTTTGCCGCTACAAGAGATATCATTGATCACAAGTATGCAGATACTGGCCACTATCCTGTAAGGTTGGTTGTGCTGGATAACAATACCGGTTGCCCCGACACGATAATTAAAATGGCGGTAATCGGTGGTTATCCCGGTTACCTGTATGTGCCCAATGCTTTTTATCCAAATAGTGTACGCAACGAATTCAGGATTTTTAAACCGGTAGGCAAGGGGTTGCAGGATTACCGCCTGCAGGTATTTGATGGTTGGGGCAAGTTGTTGTTTGAAACAACCGAATTGGATGCAGCTGGTAGCCCGGTAGCTGGATGGGATGGAACGTTCAAAGGACAGCCGATGCAGCAGGATGCTTATGCCTGGCGGATTGTAGCCCATTTTAGAAGTGGTAAAGAATGGGATGGCATGTCTTACGGCTATAAAGTGGACGGCCAAAAGGGAATCACATTTGGAACATTCACCCTATTCAGATAAAAGCGAAAATGATGAACAAAAAAACATTGATACTAATTGTTGTAGTGCTCACAAGTGTAGGCACAAAAGCACAGGACGCTTTGTTTACACAATTTTATTATGCACCAGTGTATGTAAATCCTGCTCTTGCAGGTTGCGGAAAAAACAACCTGCGCCTTTCGGGACTTACCAAAATGCAGTGGTTCAATTTGTACAAACCATATAAATTTATCACGGGCTCTGTTGATCTTTCTGTGTATGATGATTACCTGAGAAATGTAATGAACCTTGGGCTGGTGATCAATCACAGTAATAAAGGATTTTTCAACAACACCAATATTTCGGGCATTGTAGGCAGGAGCTTTGGCACTGGCAATGAAGGTTGTGGAAACTGGTTTTTAAGCATGGCAGTGCAGGGTGGTGTAAACCTTGGTTCAGTCAATACAAAAGAATTACTTTTTGTTGATCAGCTTGATCAGAATGGTATCACCGGCGATGCTTCTCAAATTGATTTAAACTTCAACAACAACAGTAAAAACTATTTTGATTTTTCATCAGGCTTTGTTTTTACCTGGAATGATTTTATGATTGGTGGTGCAGCCCATCACATCAACAAGCCCAGCATCAGTTTTTCCGGAGAGTCGGTCAACAGCCGCCTGCCGATGAAAATAACGGGCCACCTTAGTTGGCTCTATGATAATGGCACGGTAAAATTTAAACCTACTTTGATGATGCAGACACAGGGGCAGAGTACTGCACTGGTGGCAGGTACCTTAATTGATTTTAATGAATTTCCCATTCAGTTATCCTGCTGGTACCGCAACAATACCAGCCTTTCCTACAACAATACTTTTAGTGTAGGATTTACCTGGAAATGGGGCGAAGGCAAAACTGTGACTACCAACAGTAATGAATATGCCAACAGGATGGGCATCAGCTATGATGCAGAAATGAACAAGCCGGGCATTGGTACCACTCATGGCAGTTTGGAATTTGGCATCCAGAAAGATCTCATCATCGGCGATAATTCTAAGTGCCCTACAGCATCTTCGGGTATTTGCAATTACAGGTTCCCGTGGGAGTTTTTTTTATGAGGTAATTCTTTTCTTTACTGTTGATTTTAAAGAATCAATCAGCCCGGAGTTAGCATCGGCTTTTATCTTTTGAGAAAGTTTTTTCATTTGTTTGTTCAAAATAATCAGGGGCTTAATTTCTGTTGTGCCATTGTTGTTTTTCAACTGCAGCAAATAAATATTTTTATTCTTGACACCAGATTGTTCCTCTTCAACTTTTACCAATAGTTCGGGAGTGGCAGGCTCTTCTTTATCTGCTGCCTGTACAGAAATGTTTTGCAGTTCTTTATTCAGCTTTAGTAATTCTTCATTTACCAATGCCATTGAATACTCTACTTCGGTATCTGATGTATTTTTTATTTTTTGTAAAGCGACTTTACTTTTTTCATTA
>JANMJU010000122.1:0-25615 GCA_031371545.1 Chitinophagaceae bacterium | reverse complement strand
GGAAAGGCTTTGGAAGTGTTGAAAAAATTGGTTGGGTAAAATTTACGGTTCAAAGTTTAAAGTTGTACTACGCATGAATATTTTAGATAAAATGATTGAATATAAAAAAACAGAAGTGGCAAATGCCAAAGCATTGATTAGTGCCCAACAGCTGATGCAGTCAGAGTGGTTCAACAGGCCAATATTTTCATTGAAACAATTTTTACTGGATGAAAATAAGACCGGCATTATCGCTGAGTTCAAAAGGCAGTCACCATCAAAAGGAATCATCAATGCAGCGGCAAATGTGGTGGAAGTAACTGCAGCTTACACAAAACATGGTGCCAGTTGTTTGTCGGTGTTGACAGACGAACATTTTTTTGGCGGCACCATCAATGATCTGAAAAAGGCAAGGGTAAATAATATCCCCATCCTGCGAAAAGATTTTATGATTGATGAATACCAAATTGTAGAAGCAAGGGCAATGGGGGCCGATGTAATTTTACTGATAGCCGCCTGCCTCACACCTGCAAGGGTAAAGGAATTGGCAGCTTTTGCCAAACAATTGCAACTCGAAGTATTGCTTGAAATACACAATGAAGAAGAGCTGCAGCATATTTGTGATGACACTGAAATAATAGGTGTCAACAACCGGGATCTCAAAACTTTTACCGTGGACATTAACCGATCCATTGAACTGAGTAAAAAAATTCCGGCCAATAAAATAAAAATTGCTGAAAGTGGTATCCATGATGTGGAAACTATTTGTATCTTCAAAACCGCAGGCTTCAAAGGTTTTTTAATTGGCGAAAACTTTATGAAACAACCTGACCCAACGATTGCTTTTGCTCATTTTACGGAACAATTAAAACTTGCTACACACAATGCTGATAAGGCGTAGTGTGCTGCAAACAAAAAAAACTGTTTTCTTATGAGAGTAAAAGTTTGTGGTATTGCACACGAAGATCAATTGACCGGGTTGCAGGCAATAGGAGCCACATTTGCCGGGCTGATATTTTATCCAAAGTCGCCGAGGTATGTGCTACGGCACATGACCACCAGCCAGATTAAGAAAGAGAACAACGTGAATAAAGTGGGTGTGTTTGTAAATGCTTCGATTGAAGAAGTGCTGCAGATGGTGGATGAGTGCAGGCTGCACATGGTACAGCTGCATGGCGATGAAAGCCCAAAGTATTGTGAAAAAATTGCGGATTATATTTCTGTGGTAAAAGCGTTCAGGATTAGTGAAACAGATAATATCGGGTACAGGATACAGGAATACATGAGCGTTTGCGACATGTTTATGTTTGATACAGAAGGCGTAGGGTATGGGGGCACCGGCAAAAAATTTGACTGGAATAAATTGCACAATATTGCCGTGGGTAAACCTTATTTTTTAAGTGGCGGCATTGAACCCGGCGATGTAGAAAAACTGAAAACCTTTTCTATACTGCCCGAAGCCAAGGCCATGTTTGCAGTGGACATCAACAGTAAGTTTGAAATAAAAGCAGGCCTAAAAGATTTAGATAGAGTACAAAAATTTATAAAAGAAGTACAATAAAAAAAACAGCGATGAACATTAAAGTATGTGGTATTACCCAATTGAAACAACTGCAGCAGTTAGATGGATTGAACATTGATTTTGCAGGATTGATCTTTCATAAAAATTCACCAAGATATTTGGGTGATAAAATTGCTAAAGATGAATTGAAGGAATCGGATTTTGATACAAAAAAAGTAGGTGTGTTTGTAGATGCAGAAATGATCGACATGCTGGATGCCATTGACGATTATGGCCTTGATGTAATACAGTTGCATGGAAATGAAAACCCGGAAGTGTGTGCCGATTTATCAGAAGAAGTGGAAGTGATAAAAGTATTCAGCATTGGCGATGGTAAAGTTGATATTGATGAAATGGTAGCGCCTTACGATGAAGTGTGCGATTACTATTTATTTGATACTTCGGTGAATGGAGTTGCTGGTGGCACAGGCAAAAAATTTGACTGGAAAATATTAAGCAAAGCAAAAATTGAAAAACCATTCTTCATCAGCGGAGGCATCAGTTTGGAGGATGTGGCGGCCATAAAAAAATTCAAACACCCTGATTTTTACGGCATTGATATCAACAGCAAATTTGAAAAAGAACCGGGAGTAAAAGATATGGCGCTGGTATTAAAATTGAAACAGGAGTTGGGTTGGTAAAGTTGGTAGGTCAGCCCTAAAGGGTGGCTCACCTGGAACCGAATTTTTTGAGCCAGGCTGTTGAATTACTATTGGGCTTTATTGGCGTCGCACTCTTTTACATTTTATCATTATTGAGCAACGCAACGATCAACAACAATTTATCAATTCAACAATTCAACATTCACCCATGCAAGTAAGACATGCCACCGAAGATGACTTATCAGCCATGCTGGAAATTTACAACGACATCATTGTAAACACCACCGCTGTGTGGCACAGCGAACCGCATACATTGCAGATGAGAACAGAATGGTTTCATCAAAGAAAGGAACAGGGCTTTCCAATTTTTGTAGCAGTTGAAAACGAAAAATTGTTAGGATTCAGTACCATCGGGCCTTTCCGGCCATGGCATGGTTATCGTTTTACGGTAGAAAACTCCATCTATGTAGCAGCCGGCAGCCGGGGAAAAGGAGTTGCCAATGTATTGATGCCGCCATTAATTGATGCAGCTAAAGAACTAAATCTCCATGCAATTGTTGCAGGTATAGAAGCAGAGAATGAAGCAAGCATAGCGCTGCACAAAAAATTTGGTTTTGAAGAAGTGGCACATTTTAAACAGGTGGGCTGGAAATTTGAACGATGGATGGATTTGAAATTTTTGGAGTTGGTGTTAGCCTCCCCAACCCCTCCGAAGGAGGGACTTAAAGGCAAGCCTTCAAAACTTTAAAATATTTGCTGAGTGGCAGGATGGTAGAGTTATTGATGATTAAAGATGTAATGATGATATGGAAGATAAAATGTTTGGAAAGAAACTGAAGTACCGCTCCTTTCCTTTTGGGGAAGGAGTAGGAGGATGAGGCTGGGAGCAGGGCCTAGATAATGTGGACAAAGCCCAATAGAAAAACTAACGTACAAGTGAGTGACACAACGATGTTAAATTGAAATACAAATGACGACAACAAAAGAAAATATTTTTAGTGTTAACGAACACGGCTACTACGGAGAGTTTGGCGGTGCATTTATTCCTGAAATGTTGTACCCAAATGTGAAAGATTTGCAGGAGCAATACCTGCAGATAATGTATGATCCGCAGTTCCAGCAGGAGTTTCAGCAATTGCTGACAGATTATGTAGGCAGGCCAACACCGCTGTTTTTAGCAGAGCGGCTGAGTGACAAATATGGCGTGCCGATTTATTTAAAACGGGAAGATCTGTGTCATACAGGTGCTCATAAAATCAACAACACTGTTGGACAAATTTTACTGGCACAGCGCCTGGGTAAAAAAAGAATCATTGCAGAAACTGGTGCTGGTCAGCATGGCGTGGCAACAGCCACTGTGTGTGCATTGAAAGGGCTGGAGTGCATTGTGTACATGGGCGAAAAAGATATTGAACGCCAGGCACCCAATGTAGCAAGAATGAAAATGTTGGGTGCCACTGTAGTCCCCGCCGTTAGTGGAAGCAAAACGCTGAAAGACGCTACCAACGAAGCGATCAGGGATTGGATCAATAATCCTGTTGATACGCATTACATCATCGGCAGCGTGGTGGGGCCACATCCTTATCCCGATATGGTGGCCCGTTTTCAAAGTGTGATCAGTGAAGAAATAAAAAAACAACTGCTGCAAAAAACAGGCAGCGAATTGCCAACGCATGTCATTGCCTGTGTAGGTGGCGGCAGCAACGCAGCCGGTGCCTTTTATCATTTTTTAAATGACCTGTCTGTTAAGTTAGTGGCAGTGGAAGCTGCAGGTTGTGGCATCGACAGCGGCATGAGTGCCGCCACCACACAGTTGGGAAAGCCAGGTATTTTGCATGGCAGTAAAAGTTTACTGATGCAAACCGAAGATGGCCAGGTGGTAGAGCCACACAGCATTTCCGCCGGGCTCGATTATCCGGGCATAGGTCCTTTGCATGCACATTTATATAAGAGCGGCCGGGGTATTTTTATGAGTGCAACAGATAAAGAAGCGCTGGCGGCAGCATTTTATGTAAGCAAAACAGAAGGCATTATTCCGGCGTTGGAAACGGCTCATGCCTTTTCAGTTTTGGATAAAATGGAGTTTGAAAAAAATGATGCTGTGGTAATTTGTTTAAGTGGAAGAGGCGATAAAGATTTAGCAACTTACATGCAATATTTATAAACATGAAATACCTTTTATTGATTTTTACTGCTGTTTCATTTTGTTCCTGCAGCGATTCTTTTATCAATCATACATTGCAATATGAAAAGCTGGGTGCCTGCAGCAATGAAGCAACGCCAATTAAAATACTGTCTAATATTAATGGCGAAAAGTATGAACTGATCAGTTGCCTGGATGATAATTTTGATGGTAAAAATTATTCAGTAGAAAGAAAAGGCGACAGTATCGTGGTGAATTTTCCAAAAGCCGCAGCTGCTAAATCATCTTTTAAATTAACACTGGATATTGATGCCAAGCCGGCATACCGTCATATCATTTTAGATGGCAGGGAAGTGCTGATAGGGCAGGAGCAGTTATTGGATGTGAAGTGAATATTTTTTTAATGATGGTGGTTTTAGAATGGCAGGAACAAAAATTATCACTTACACCCAAAAAAATATGAAACAAAAATACCAATCAATGAACCGCATCACCACACTCTTTCAAAATAAAAAACAAAATATACTCAATATCTACTGCACCGCAGGTTATCCCACATTATCCAGCACCACCGAAGTATTAACTGCTTTGCAAAACAACGGCGCCGACTTAATAGAAATTGGGATGCCCTACAGCGATCCGTTAGCCGATGGCCCGGTAATACAGCAAAGCAATATGGCAGCATTAGACAATGGCATGAGCATCCAGGTATTATTTGAACAACTAAAAAATATCAGAAATGAATACCCCCCTTCAAGCGATGGGGGCATTCAATTACCCATCATCTTAATGGGCTACATGAACCCGGTACTGCAATACGGCATCGAAAAATTTTGTGCCGCAGCAGCATCAGTTGGTGTGGATGGAGTCATTTTACCCGACCTGCCCATGTATGAATTTGAAACCACTTACAAACAATTATTTGAGCAGCACAACCTCAAATTTATTTTTCTCGTGACCCCCGAAACAAGTGAAGAACGCATTAGAAAAATAGATACCCTCAGCACCGGTTTCATTTATGCCGTCTCTTCTTCTTCCACCACCGGTAATAACAAAGCCATTGAAGACCAGGAAGGTTATTTTAAAAAACTGGCGGCAATGAACCTGGCAAACCCTGTGCTGGTTGGCTTCGGCATCAAAGACAAACAAACGTTCCAGGCAGCCTGCCAATATAGCAATGGCGCCATCATTGGCAGTGCTTATATCAAAGCACTGGAAAAAAATCATGATGTGTCTGAGGTTACTAAAGAATTCTTAAATAGTATCCTGACATAAACCATTCTCCATAAAATCGGTTAAATTGCAGCATCAAAAAATCACCATGAAGAAAATATTACTTGCAATCATATTGTTTCCGGCATTACTTACAGCCCAGGTAAAAACAGTCGGCAAATCAAAGCCGAAGACTGCAGTGGCAGATAAAGAAGCAGCACAACCAACGGGTGGTTTTATCATCAATGGAGAAGTAACCGGTTTTGCAGATGGAACAAAAATTTCTTTACTGAACGGACAGACTGGTGCCCCAGAATTGCAGGCGACCATCGAAAAAAATATTTTTACTTTTAAAGGCAAACTGGACAAACCGGCATTTAAAATTATCATCGTCAACAACCAGCCGCCTTACCTCACGTTATTTTTAGATAACAGCACAGTAAGGGTTTCCGGTAATAAAGAAACGCTGGACAGGGCTGCAGTATCCGGTTCTGTTTCACACAATGATTTTGTAAAGCTCAATAATTCACTGGCGCCCTACCAGGCATTGTTTGCAGAAAATGCGGTGAAAGAAGCTGCTGCTGTAGCCGCTGCCAAACAGGCCATTCAAAATTTCATACAGCAAAACACATCCTCTTTGATTTCGCCATTAGCGGTTATCCGTTACATTCAGTTGGCACCGGAGGATATGAGTACGACAGAACAATTGTTCAACAGCCTTACGCCTGCAGCTAAAGCTACCGACCTTGGCAGTTATGTAGCACAGCAAATATCAGAAGCCAAAGTAAATGCCATTGGCACTGTAATGGATGATTTTACACAGGCCGATACCGAAGGCAAGCCAATGAAACTTTCCTCTCTCCGTGGCAGGTATGTACTCATCGATTTTTGGGCAAGCTGGTGCCGGCCCTGCCGCCAGGAAAATCCTAACGTGTTAGCCAACTACAATAAATTCAAAGACAAAAATTTTACTGTCCTTGGTGTATCCCTCGACAAAGCAAAACCAGCCTGGATAGATGCCATCGCAATGGACGGACTTACCTGGCCGCATGTAAGCGACCTGCAGGGATGGAGCAATGCCGTAGCACAGCAATTCAAAATTCAAAGCATCCCCCAAAATTTTTTAATAGGCCCTGATGGAAAGATCATCGCCAAAAATTTACGTGGCGCTGCACTGGAACAAAAGCTGGAGCAGTTGCTGAAATAACTTTTTTTGTTACCAGCTAAATTTCTTTGCTCAACATCGTTGTGTCACTCACTTGTACGGCATACCATTGTGGAACTTTAATCACTATATCCGGCACTCGTTTTCGTCAATGAAATTTGAAAAGTAATAAGACTCTCCTGCTAAAAAATACCTCGATACACAATTACAATTTTTAGCAATTACCTCCCGACAATTGCCGCAGCACTTCCATCGCTTTCTCAGCATCTTTTGCATCCACAAAAATATGATCATGATAATAAGCGGCCACCACATTGCAACTGATGCCCTGCTCAGCAAGCGCTGTTGAAAATGCAGCGGTCAATCCTACAGCAGCTAAAGAAGAATGAATTTTTAAACTGATCCATGCAGCAGCATAATGATAGGGCAGCTGCCACTTGTCTGCTATTTCTTTTTTCAATACCAGTGTGATGGCTTCTGTTTCTTTAAACATACACAACACTTCGCTGATATCAATGCCTTGCAGTGTGGCTGTTTTACAAAAAACATATTCACCGGCATTCAGTTCTGCCCTCATGCTTTTGATGAGCTTGTTTAAATCAGTTTCTCCAATCATTTTTTATCTGTTCCACTTTCTTCGCCAAAAAAATTACTCCGCTGTAGTTGGGTCAATAATAGAAGATACTTCACTTATTTTATTTGCAGGGAATCCGCCTTGTGCAGCATGCTCCCTCACCATCTCTTCGTTAGGTGCTATGTAAACACAATAGATTTTATCATCAGTAACATAACTGTGTTTCCATTGTATTTGTGGACCCATTTTACTTAATACCCCACAAGAGGTTTGTGAAATAGCTTTCAATTGATCCGGAGTCATTTTGCCGGCTCCGGGAATCTCTCTTTCAATCACAAATTTAGGCATAGCTGTATGTTTTATTTTATAGAAAGATAAACATAGTTATCAATTTTTGCAATAGGTTCGGAGTTGTTTTTTAGGTGCAGGAACTTATATCCAAATGGCGTATTCCATTGTGCAGGCAGGAAGAAATTTTATGTTATCAGGATGCAATAATTTTTTAATCAGGTTCAATGCCATTGATTTTCAAAAGAAAAAGGAGCTTTATTAAAGCTCCTTTTTTCTGATTATATTATTAATGCTGGTTAGTTTTCTTTATTGCAGTTTGGCCAGCCAAAGCGATGCATTCATAAATAATTGTGTGTGGCTGTACAATGGCCAGCTTACAAACAGGGTATTTCCTGCAGCACCGGTGCCATCATCCATTGGTGAACTATCTGTTACTGCAAACACACGGCCTGTGCCAAATGTAGAAGAAGCTGCCATTACTTTGGTTGTGCTTTGAGTAAAAGTGTTTTGCCAGATCAATCCCTGTACGGTGCTGTTTACAGCAGGTTGCAGTGTAAGTGTAGCGCCATTG
This sequence comes from Chitinophagaceae bacterium, assembly GCA_031371545.1. GTDB lineage: Bacteria > Bacteroidota > Bacteroidia > Chitinophagales > Chitinophagaceae > Ferruginibacter. Next base: position 17,517 of record JANMJU010000122.1, on the reverse strand, counting down.
TTAAATTCCATTTTTGTTACATTACCCTGTGTGCCATGCAAAATTGGATTGGTACTGTTGCCGGTAAGTACATTGGTAGATATTTGTGAGATATTGGTCAGGTCAATACTAAATCCAAAAGGATTATTTTGTACTGTATTATTTGTCATCAGGTCATTCCAGATATCCGGAGAGTCCCATCCATCATTGTTGCGGTCGGATATGGTATGATCAGAGATCATAAATAAGCCACCACCATTTTTTACAAAATTTAAAATGGCCACTTTTTCCGCTGCAGTGAAACGGATATTGGGTTCGTCAATTACAAATACATCATATTTAGAAAGATCTTGTGCACCGGAAGTACCGTAAGTAATGGCTGTGCCAGATGGCAATGTCTCTACAAAGTTTCCAGCTTTTACAAGTGCAATGCCCCAGCTTGACAATGCCCCGGTCCAGTAGGTAACTGAAGTGGTGGAAGTAATGGTTGATTGAGCAGGTGTTGGTACCCTTTGCGGTGTGCTGTTATCTTCATCAATCACCCAATCTGCATTGCCGGCTGTTTCAGCTTTGGTGGCATCAAACAAAAATCGTTTAACCGTTGACGGTACAGTGATGGTAAATGTAACAGGTGATGAAGCCGCTGCACCAGGAGTAACTGCTGTAATGCTTGCACTACCTGCGGTTGCAATGTTAGCAGCAGGTACAGAAGCTGTCAATGAAGTTGCACTTACATAAGTGGTAGTTAATGCAGCACCATTCCAATTGATAACAGAGCTGCTGATAAAGCTGCTGCCCGTAGCAGTAAGCGTAAAGCCTGCACTTCCTGCAACAGTTGTGTTTGGTGAAATGGAACTCAGTATAGGAACGGGAACAGGCTGTACAACAAATGCAAGGGCTGATGAAGTACCAACACCTGCAGTGGCAACAGTGATACTGTCGGTGCCTGCTGTAGTAATATTTGCTGCCGGTAAAGTTGCTGTTAACGAAGTGGCACTTACAAAAGTTGTTGTCAATGCGGTACCGTTCCAGTTAACTGTTGAAGTGCTGGTAAAATTGGTGCCGGCAGCAGTTAGTGTCAATGCCGCACTGCCTGCAATTACAGAAGTTGGTGACACAGCAGTTAATGTTGGATTGCTGGACGCAGCAGTATAATCTGTTACAGAAAAATCATCGAAGTTGACACGGTTGCTACTGCCGTCTGTTTTGCGTATTTGAAAACGGATGTTGCCGGCAATATTGATAGTGAAACTGGCAGTTTGCAAAGTGGTGCTGCTGCTGGTAACAGTACCACCTGATTGAACATAACTGGTTCCTCCATTGGTGCTGTACCAGAGTTGCCAGGTACTGCTTGCATCTGTGCCGTAAAGCGCATGTAAAACTGTTACAGTAGATGCCCCGTTAGTATAATCAAAGTTGGTGGAAAGAATACCGCTGTTGCGTAACCTTGCAGATTGTGTTCCGTTTTTTCTGTCCGAAGCTGTATTGCCAAGCAGGGCATCATTCAAACTCCAGGAGCCGGATGGTAAGATTACATTTCCAATTGCATAAGCTGTTTTGGTGCCGGTTTCAAAAGTTTCAACATTGGTTATAGCTGTTGCTGCTAATAATGTTGCCGTAAGTTTATTGGCAGTGATGTCAGTTTTTATTTTAGCTTTCTGATCTGTCAGCAGCGAACTTTCTTTTTGACAGGAAATACCTAAAAGTAAAAATACCAGGATGGCAAAGGCCGATTTTAATCCTCTCATAGTATATTAGTTTTGCTAAAACTACAAAAATTATTTAAGGCAGCTTTCTTTTTTATTAAGGGGTTGTTGATGGGAATAAGAAAGATGTTGTATTATAATCAAAAGATAACTACCCTAAAAGCTCATCCTGAATTTATCAGGGGGGCTCATAACGGCATAAATGATTGCACCAATCAGTATCAATAAAATAATTCCGAGTATGATGCCGAATTCTTTTTCTAATGTATCCTCGTCCTGTTCCTCTTCGGTTTTTTGTTGCTTTCTTTTTACGATCACTCCCTTTTCATGGTGGGGTAAAAGTTCTGCAATCAGCAGCATGATCATCAGTGCAATGGCGGCAATGCTCAGCCAGGGAACATTTTTGTACATCGGTCCTATAGGAGTTAGCAAAAGACCCAATGCAGTGGTAAAAAGAAAAATGATTATAAAAAAATACAGGATGCCGCCGAAAGGGCCGGGTGCTCTTCTTTTTAAAAAATAAGTAAGAATAAAAGCAAAGATGATGCTGCAGCAAAAGGAGAAAAAGAAATGGATAGGCATAAACAGAAGTTTTTATTCTGCATAAGATAAGGCATTATTGTTATTATTACTATTAATACTATGTTTTCAAATTATTCTTAGTTTATCTTTCTCTTCCCCTGTTCCAAAATAATTTCCTCCAAATATGGTCCAACTAAGTCTTCAACTGTTTTAGCAGAAATATCCAGCGCATGAGCATTTTGCACAAGTTTCATCCACGGTTTGGGTTGGTTAAAATCATACGCTCCAAAAACCACTACTGGCGTACCTTTTATTTCAACCGTATCTTTTTTAAGCACCCATTGCTCTGCCCAGGTGTAAAGATATTTAGCATCCGCTTCCTGTAAGCGCAGGCAGGAATGAGAAGCAGGATATCCGGGCATGGCATATTGATGCCACCCAACGCCAAGTTTATTTTCGATATTAAAGTTCCAACGAAGGTCCCATTCGTCATTGAAAGTACTGGTAGTTTTTTCTGCTTTCCAGTTGGTATAAAATAATCCGGTTGGAGTTTGGTCACTTTTTCTACCCATACTGGTTGCACCGGTATATATTACTTCTCCATTTTCATACGCTGCAAAACATTGTGTGGCGTACGAAAAGAAAATAATTTTGTCTACCTCTTTTATAGCTGGAATAGTTAGGGGGAAAGGAAGGAAATAAGGGATATCAGCGGTACTGTCATCCGGTACAACAATGCTGTCTATTTTTTGCAGGTTGTCAAAGTCAGCCCTGTTAATGGTCCTCGTAATTTGTTGGGTAATATTATCTGCCCTGTGTTGCCTACCCCATTCTTTTCCATTTTCAATATGGTACTGTATTTCTTTTGCAGGCTTTTTTCTTTGTACTGCAGCTTTGTTCTTTGCCGGCAGGTTATTATTAACCGGGGGCTTACAATTGCTCAACAGTAATACTGCCGCAATTGCAGAAAAATAAAGTGATGTTTTCATAATAGTAAATTAGCCGTTTGTTTGCGCTGTTATATAAAGTTCCACCTGAAGAAACCTGGATTATCCAAAATTTGGTAAGCTGTTTTTCTTGTAATAGTGGTTTAAATAAAAAAACGTAAGGTGGTTTCACCCTTACGTTTTTTTATTTTTACAATAACTATACTTTCTCTAAAATAATGGTTATACAAAATGCCAGTAAGTTTCTTCTTTGTGAAAATTAGTATCCGGCCAATGATCCAGATCAAAGCCAGGCGCATTTTCAAGCATTTCTTTTTCCTGATTGAATACAAACATCTTTTTGTCAGGGTCTACCTGCAGCATTCCAAACGGGATCGCAAAATATTTAGTTCCCATTCCAAGAAATCCGCCTAATTCAATTATCACGTAATCAATTTTACCAGTGGTAATATCAATCATGATGTCGTTAATTTCACCCATTGATTCATCCTTTCCATTGCGAACCTTATCGCCAATGATGGATGAAGCGGTTAAATATTTTAGCGGCATGTTTGGATAAAGTTCATCCTGGTTAACGCCTGTGAAGTTGTCTTCTTTTAATGTGTCCATTTTATTTTTATTTTATAATTTAAGAATATTATTTTCTGCTGCAATAGCAAAAGCTGTTTACATTTTATCATGATTTTTCTGACAGGTTATTGCATGGTCAAGATGTGTTTTTAAACCAGGTAACATAGACGCTGCCCATACTTTTATTTCAGGGTTTGTGGCATCTGCAGCAGCTTTTTCAAATTTTTCAATTGCTTTTTTATGACCATCTACCATCATGTCTGTATATGCCTTATCAAAATCTTTTCCCTTTTTTTCTGATAGTTTTTTATAAGCATCTTTTGCATCATCAGTTAGGGACGCTGGTAAAGCAATTGATTTTTTAGCTGCAAGTGCTTTAAGTTCAGCGGATGCTTTTAAATGATCTGCTACCAGCATCTTACCCAAATCTTTTACTTCTTTCATCTGGCCATTTGTTTGCGCAAGCTGGCCAAGTTGAATTTCTTCCTGGTTGATTTCCGCAGCAGCTACAAGAAAGTCTGCATCCCACTTCATTTTGTCGGTATTTGTGCTATTACTTGTGCTGTCTATTTTTGCATCATTTTTATCTTCTGCAACTTCTTTAGCATCTTTTTTATCATCATCTTTTTTTGATTCACTGCAAGAAGCATAGGATAATACCATTGCAATTGATGCGATTACCAGACCACTTTTAATAATTGTTTTTTTGAAATTCAAAAATCCTTTTTTCATCTGATTGTTGTTTATGGTGAATATTTAATAATAATGGTATGACTGTTCCTAAGAACAGGGATATGAAAATTTCCTGCCAGAATTAATAACCTATAATACCAGTTATTTTAGGTGAAATTTATCCTGTAAGTGGGGTGAAATTGACCCTGTATGTGTAATTTGAAAAGTTATCTTATTTTACAGGAGACCGGAGAGTATAAATATGCAGGTATCTTCAATCAGCCGTAGATATCAAACAGCAAAAAATAATTATTGCAACTTAATACTATCCCTTCCTCCATTCTAAAAGGCTGGTAAAAATTAACTTGGTGATTTTGTATTCAAAAAGATAGTTTTATGCGTATCATTGCTCATCAAAATCCCATCAACTTATTAATGAAGAAATTTATTTTTCTGCTGTTCATCAGTCCGCTGTTTTGCAAAAGCCAGTCTTTAAAATATGAAGACTCTTTAAACAACTTCATCAACCAGTATCTAAAAGATCATGAAGTGGTAAAAGGGGAGGATAAAAAACTGTTGCAGTTTTATCCCGTAAACAGGCAGTGCAGGATAGCAGCGGTGTTTACAAAAAAAGAAAACAGCGAATGGTTTTGGATGAATACTTCCGGAACTATGAAACAGCAGTACAGGGTATATGGAGTTCTTTCATTTACAATACAGAATACTTTGTTGCAGCTAAACGTTTATCAATCCAAATCTTTGATGGCAACAAAAGATTACAGTGATTATTTATTTGTACCATTTACAGACAAAACCAACGGTTTTGAAACCTACGGCGGCGGCCGCTATATTGATCTAAAGATGGACGATATTAAAAATACTCTGTGTGTACTTGATTTCAACAAAGCATACAATCCGTACTGTGCTTATGCCAGCGGATTTAATTGTCCCATTCCTCCTAAAGAAAACGATTTAAAAGTGAATATCAGCGCAGGAGAAAAAAACTATTTGAAACATTGATGCGGTGCCAAAACAGCAAGTTATAAAGAACAAAAAAAGGGTAATTGAATTTTATTTCAATTACCCTTTTAATAATGTATGCTTAATTTCTATTGTGGTGTTTTAGCAGCCTCCATTGCTTCCTTCTGCTTTTTTCTTATTGATGTGTATGCTTTGTATTTATCAGCTCCCATCAATTCTTTTAGTTTGGCGTTCTTCTCTTCATTAATTGTTTTCTTGGCAGTTTCTTTTTCTTCGGCAGTCAGCTTATCATTATCTTTTAGTTCCTTACTTTTTTTGCCGGCGGCTGCAATTATCTCAGTAGCTGATTGTGCCTGTTCTGCCGTAAGTTCGGCGCCTTTCAAAGCTTCCTGTAAATCACTTTCCTGTTTTGCTTTCATGGCTTTTTTTTCTTCTTTGGTCATTTCAGCCTTTGATGGTGCGGTAGCAGGAGCCTGAGCAAAGGTCATTGCCGAAAAGCAGGCAATTGCAATTGTTGTAAAAACTAATTTTTTCATTTTGTTATTTTTTTTAGAAATTAAAAATAAACAACTACATCCGAAAAGAAAAACTTTAAGGTTAAACCATTGTTATTTATTTCCTAATTGCTGTTTCAAATAATAATTATGCAAGGATTATGACAGCGTATTTTATTTCTTTTGCCCTCTTGTAATGGGTTTGCCATATTTTTTCATCATCCTGTCTTTCTTTCTTACAATAAAATTTACTTTACTGTTTTTTGCAGATTTTTCATGAAAGGCGGGTCCCACATCTTCTTTATTAGGCAGTTTTACCTGGATGATTTTCATGAATACTTTTGGCTGCTCATCTTCTATCAATACATCAGAGATAACAACACTGGCAGGCAATACGGCAATAGGAACCTGGTATTTCATTAAGTCCTCAATAGCCGTTAGCAGCGGCTTTTCTTTTTCAGTAATAAAGGTGATGGCAATACCTTTTTTATCATACCTGCCGGTACGGCCTATGCGATGAATATAATTTTCCGGAACCGGCGGCACATCAAAATTGATGACATGTGTTACTTCGGCAATATCTATTCCTCTTGCCACAATATCAGTGGCAATGATAAAGCGGTAATTACCTTCCTGGAATTGTTTCACTGTATTAAAACGGTGGTTTTGTTCTTTGTTAGAATGTATCACACCAGCCTTCCCGGGATAGGTAGGTTCCAGTTGCTCATACAGTTGATCGGCTAATTGTTTGGTAGCTGCAAACACCAGTACCTTGGTCATGGTTTCATCTTCTGTCAATAATAATTCCAGCAGGTTTACTTTTGTGTAAAAATTTGGAACTTCATACCCCGTCTGTATAATATTTTCCAGCGGAGTGCCTGTGGGGGCAGCTTCTACTCTTACCGGGTCATTAAAATAAGTATCAATCAACGCTTCTACATCTTCAGTAATTGTTGCAGAAAACAGCAGGTTCTGTCTTTTTTCCGGCAGCAGGTCGAGGATATTTTTTAATTGCGTTCTGAACCCCAGGTTGAGCATTTCATCCACTTCATCAATCACCAGTTTCTTGATCATTTTTGTTTTGAATGCGCCATTCATTGCAAGATCGTAAAGCCTGCCTGGTGTGGCCACCAGCACATCCACTCCTTTTTCTACCGCTAATTTTTGAGTATTAATATTTACACCGCCATACACACCTTCTACCACCAGGCTCATGTAAGGCGTCAATACTTTTACTGATTCCACCACCTGCGCCACCAACTCTCTTGTAGGAACAATGATGAGTATCTGCGGTGATTTATCTTTTGTAAATTTCCATTGCCTCAGGCAGGGCAGCAGGTAAGCAAATGTTTTGCCAGTGCCGGTTTGTGCTATCCCACACACATCTCTTCCCGACATCACAACAGGAAATACCCGGTGCTGAATAGTGGTGGGATTGGTGTATCCAAGTTCATCCAGTGCGGTAAGCAAAGGAGTGTTTAAATTCAAATCATCAAAAGTCATAACAATAAAAAGGTGAACTGCGAAGGTAGCTTTTAATTATTGGGTAGATTTTAATGTCAATGTACCTGCAACTTTTAAAAGCAAATAAATGACTGTGTATTGTATTTTTTTCTCATCTCGAAAAACAGCATTACAGTAGAATCAACCTTCAGCTTTTTAATTTGTTACTTTTGCCATCCTGCAAAATGATAAGCAGGGATATAAAAGCATTAGAGACTCATGGCGAAAATTGCAATCAACATAGCAACCGGAAGTTTGCAGCAGGAAGAAATAATTGTAGGGATTGATTTGGGCACTACCAATAGTTTGGTAGCCATCATTCACCCCGATACAAAAAAACCGCTGGCTTTAAAAGAGCATAACAGTTCTTCCTTAGTGCCATCTGTTATCCATTTTGATGAATCCGGAAATGTGATTGTGGGAGAGGAAGCCAAAAATAAATTGATCAGCCAGCCACAAAATACCATCTTTTCTGCCAAGCGGTTAATGGGTAAATCTTATAACGATATCAAAACGAATGCTTCTTTTTTTTCTTACAAAGTAATTGACGACAACACAGATAGTTTGGTAAAAGTGCAGGTTGGTAATAAATTTTATACACCAACAGACCTGTCTTCTTTTATATTAAAAGAATTAAAACAAAGGGCAGAACATATTTTAAAAACACCGGTTAATAAAGCAGTAATTACTGTGCCGGCTTATTTTAATGATGCACAAAGGCAGGCCACCAGGGATGCAGGAAAGCTGGCAGGGCTGGATGTTTTAAGAATTGTGAATGAGCCCACGGCTGCAAGTCTTGCATATGGTTTGGGCCTGGCCAAAGACGATGAAAAAACAATTGCTGTGTATGATTTGGGCGGAGGCACCTTTGATATTTCAATTTTAAAAATTGCCAACGGTATATTTGAAGTGCTGTCTACTAACGGCGATACTTACCTTGGCGGAGACGATATTGATAAAGCGATTGTAGATTACTGGTTGAAACAGTCTGGCATTACTATTAATGAATTAAGTTCTAATAAAGAATTTGCACAAGCCATCAGGCTAAAAGCAGAGGAAGCAAAAATTCATCTGTCATCCAATGATAGTTTTACTGCAGAATTAAATGGGGATGAATTGTCAATTACAAAACAAATATTCGAATCCCTGATCCAAGCGCTAGTAGATAAAACAACCACCTGCTGCGGCAATGCACTAAAAGATGCCGGTTTGAAAACAACAGATATTGATGTGGTGGTAATGGTAGGCGGGAGTACCAGGGTACCTTTGGTAAAAGAAACGATCAGTAAATTTTTCGGCAAACCGGTAAATGATTCTGTAAATCCGGATGAAGTGGTGGCGCTTGGTGCAGCCATACAGGCAGATATTTTAGCAGGCAACAATAAGGATTTTTTGTTGCTGGATATCACACCGCTTTCGCTTGGTATTGAAACCATGGGTGGCCTGATGGATGTGCTGATACCGAGAAATTCAAAGATTCCTAACAAAGTGTCGAGGCAATATACCACACACAAAGATGGTCAAAGCGGAATGAAGATTGGGGTGTACCAGGGTGAAAGGGATATGGTGAAAGATAACCGCAGGCTGGCAGAATTTAATTTAACCGGCATACCGGGCATGCCTGCAGGATTGGCAAAAGTGGAAGTGAGTTTTCTTATCAATGCAGATGGTATTTTGGTGGTAAAAGCAAAAGAATTAAGAAGTGGGGTAGAGCAGAGCATTGAAGTAAAATCGCAGTTTGGATTGAGCGATGCAGAGCTGGAAAAAATGTTGCTGGATTCTATCACACATGCCAAAGAAGATATTGCCACCAGGGCATTGGTGGAAGCAAGAACAGAAGGAGAGCAGTTATTAGAAACAACAGAAAAATTTATCCAGAAAAATGCAGCATTGCTTTCTCAGCAAGAGCTGATGGAAAGTGCTGCAGCCATTCAGGCTTTGCAATTATCCCTTACAATGGATGACAAAGATTTGATACATGCAAAGATTGAGGCACTCAATGAAATTTCCCGGCCTTATGCAGAGCGTATCATGGACCAGGCTATTGCTGTGGCAATGAAGGGGAAGGCGGTTTGACACTGAATAAAAATAACAGCACACAACAAATAATAAATACTGCGGCACTCAGCAGCATCGCTATTTTTAGTTTTGCAGGTTCAAATAAAAAGCTGATGTGATTTTCTCCTTTGACAATTGGTACACTCATAAAATTGATGCCGTATTGATTCACTGCTTTTTTCTCGATGCCATTAAAATAATACCAGTGAGGATAAAAATTTTGCTGCAGCACCAGTTGTGATGCAGCGTTGCTAACAACCGTCACATCAATTTTTTGCGGAGAGAAAGATTGAACTGTTATTGTTGCAACAGCAGTATCAGCGATAAAAATATAAGGTTGGTTTAAATGATTTTCTTGTTTAGTAATCGAATCTTTGTCAAAATAAGCCATCATGTTTTTCAGCATGATAGGGTAGGGTACAAATTTGGCGGTGCCGATTTGTTTATTGTAAAGACTCCAGTTGCCCACCAGTGCTTCTTCATCAGCATTTACTTTATCATTATCAATAAGCGGTACTAATTTGGGTGAAGGAATTCCTTTGGGTGATTGATTCAGCACCGACTGCACCTGTGCCACAGAAGCCTTGCCCACACCGGTAAAAGGGATATTCAGCAAACAGGCTAGCACCATATCTACCACCACTATTTTTTTCAGCAACTGCCAGTCCCGGAATTTCAGACAGCATTTAATACCCCACAATAAAAACAGTTGAATGAATCCCTGTATCCACAACGTATCATAAAAGCTCAATGCATCAATCAGCGATTTTAATTTTAATGAAATGCCCTGCTGGGCTGCAATATTTTTTATGTTATAAATAAAACTGTCTTGATTGCTTACGGCTTTGTATAGCCCAAAAATAATGGTACCAATAGCGATGATCTCCAGTATGTAATAAATCCATTTTATTCCACCGGTAAAATTCTTTTTCGCTTTGATGTATTTATCCAGTTCAAATGCAGCTGTCAAAATAAAACAGAGCAGGGAAAAAATCCGGAATTCCCCGTTAAGCCTTACATAGCCAATAACCGGGATGAATTTGTAAGCCAGCGTTTTGAATATTCCTCCCGAAGACAGCAGGGCAAAAAATAAGCCCACCACCAGTAAAAACTTTTGCAGATTCGTTTTTTTATTCAGCAGGCTTAGTAAAAAAAACAGCAATAAAGTAAGGCTGAAATAACAGTTCCTTACTGAAGGATCATTATTAAAAAAGTTATAATTTTTTACAATGGCAAAAGGAAACAAAGCGCTAATCCAGCTTTGCAAATTGGTTGGATGTAGCAAAGAATCTGCAAGGCTTATCTTTTCACTTCTTACAAATTGTGGCAGCAGGTCAATGTATCCTGTTATCATCCCGGCACTTAATAATAAAAAAATAAGAACAAGAACACTGTGGCTTGCAGCAATATTTTTTATTCTTGTACCAAATGATAAGGCAGCTTTATTTTCAAAAAAATAAAATAATAAATACCCTGCAAAAAAATACGCTGCACTGATGAGAATGCCTGGGTGAGCAGAACTTATTAACATATAAAATAGCAAGGCAGCCCTCACTGTTTTTTTAAAAGAAAATTTTTCCAGCAATAATAAATAACTCCAAAAACACCAGGGTAAAAATCCGGTGCCGCTGAGCCAGTTAAAATGCTGCAGGTGCCCTACATTGTAGCCGCAGCACATGAAAGCAAGTGCTGCAATTATCCGTACCGTTTTACTCAATTTCCAAAAGCCGGTTAGTTTGTACAATCCAATGCCACCAAGTAAAATATAAAACAGCAGTTCAATCGTTAATGAATAAGCATTGTAACCAACAGTGGAGGCAATGAGCCAGGTAATGGGGCTCCAGTAGCCGCCACTCATGTCTCCGTATTGTGGTATGCCGAAATTGATGTAAGGGTTCCATAAAGGAAGATGACCGGCATGAATGCTTTCACTCATGAAAAATTTTGGCGGAAAGTATCCATTGAATGCATCGTTTTTTAAAAAAAATAAAAAAGAGGAGACGGGTAAAAACGCAACAATTAAAACAAGAGTGAAAAATAAAATGGTTTTTAGCGGATGCCTGTTTGAATTTGCGTAAAATTGCATGATTTAAAAATACAGTATTATTAAAAAATGGATAAAAGAACTTTTGATGATTTTGATGAGTTTGCCGAAAACTATCGTGACATCCACACAGCGAATATAAAACTATCCGGGGCGGACAGTTATTATTTTGCTGAATCTAGAGTGCAGATGCTGCAGGCTTACGAAAAAAATGAATCATTAAAAGTATTGGATCTTGGTTGTGGTGATGGGGTTTCTGAAATATTTATGCAGCAATATTTTTCCAACTGGCAGATAGAAGGCATAGATGTTTCTGCTAAAAGTATTGAAGTGGCCAATGAAAAAAAGTTATCCAATTCAAGTTTTGCAATATACGACGGCACCAATATTCCATTTAACAACAGCTGTTTTGATATTGTATTTGTAGCAGGCGTATTGCATCATGTAGAGTTTGGTTTGCACCATGCCATCCTGAAAGAAATGATAAGGGTATTAAAGCCCGGCGGTAGGCTCCTGATGTATGAACACAATCCATTAAATCCATTGACTAAATATTTGGTCAATACCTGTGTGTTTGATAAAGATGCAAGGTTGGTAAGGTCAAGTTATCTAACCCGGTTGTTGGTGGAAAATGGGTTTCGTATCAGCGAAAAGATCTTCATTATCTTTTTCCCAAGAAAAGGCATTTTATCAAAACTTATTTTTCTTGAAAAATATTTACAATGGCTGCCACTCGGCGGTAAATATTTTATTAGGGCAGTTAAATAGCTTTATTATTTAATTGTATCATCCTGTTTACATATTTGCCAATCATATCAAATTCAATGTTGACACTGTCTGAAATTTTCAGTTGCTTCATATTGGTATGCTGATAAGTGTAAGGTATAACGGCTACGGAAAAACTATTTTCTCCCACATTGAAGATTGTAAGACTGATGCCGTTTAATGCAACGGATCCTTTTTCTATTATCAGGCCGGCAAATTTTTTATCAATTTCAAAACTGTATTCCCAACTGCCATCTTTTTCCGCCATAGTTTTACAGGCAGCTGTTGCATCCGTATGGCCCTGCACAATATGCCCGTCCAGCCGGCCATTCATTTGCAGGCAGCGTTCTAAATTTATTACATCACCCATTTGCCAACAGTTTAAATTTGTCTTAGCCAGGGTCTCATCTATTGCTGTCAGCCGGTGCATATTGTCTTTAATTTCCTCCACCGTAAGACAAACACCATTGTGAGATACACTCTGGTCAATATTGAGTTCCTGAGAAATCCCCGATTGGATCCAAAATGTTTTATTGCTGCCATTGGCAATTACTTCTTTTACTATCCCAGTTGTTTCTATTATGCCTGTAAACATTTATCAAATATCAATTACACAATGTCAAATTCCAAATTGAAAGGGATTAATCAGAAAAAAAATCAAAATAAAATTGCATGTTATTTATAAATCCCCCTATCTTTGCGCCTCTAAAAACTACCAAAGGAGGTATATACAAATGTTAATTATTGATTCAAAAGACTGCGAAAACATCGACAAAGCGCTTAAAAAGTACAAAAAGAAGTTTGAAAAAAGCAAAGTTTTGTTACAATTAAGGGAAAGACAAGCTTTTATTAAGCCATCTATCAGACGTCGTACCCAGGTATTGAAAGCCGTGTACAAGCAGAATATCGCCAGCGGAAAAATAGATATTTAATTGGCCTTTTTTTATATTATTGTGAACTGATAGCTGTATATCGTATATTCGGTTATCAGTTATTTTATGCCATTCAATCATCCTCCACCGGTTCAATCCTTTCTTGATTATCTTACCTTTCAGAAAAGGTATTCCCAACACACCGTTGTTTCTTATAAAAATGATCTCAGCAATTTTTTTGAGTTTATTAATGGCCAATTTGGCGAATTGTCTTTGAGAGAGATCAGCCCATCATTTGTTCGCAGCTGGTTAGCCTTTTTAAAAGGGGAGGGCATGGAATCTAAATCCATTAACCGTAAAATATCCACTCTTAAATCTTTTTTTAAATTTCAGTTAAAAGCAGGAGAGTTGGAGGTAAGCCCGATGGCTGCAATCATTTCTCCAAAAAATAAAAAACGGCTGCCGCAATATGTGGATGAAAAAGGTATCAATACTCTATTTCAGCACATTGAATTTCCTGATACCTGGCAAGGCAAAACGGAAAGATTGATTTTAGAATTGTTTTATCATACGGGCATCAGGCAGGCTGAACTGGTTGGCTTAAAAGAATCGCAAATTGACAAGGGTAACAGCCAGATTAAAGTGTTGGGAAAAGGAAATAAAGAAAGGGTAATACCAGTGAATAATGAACTCATGAATCTGGTTAAGGAGTACACATCAGGCAAGAGAACAAATTTTGAAGTGTTTGATGTTGAGTATGTTTTAGTGAATAAAAAAGGAGAAAAATTGTATCCTAAATATGTATATAATATTGTGAGGCAGTACTTATCGCAGGTAACAACCATTGAGAAAAGAAGCCCACATGTAATGCGCCATACATTTGCCACCCATTTAATGAACAATGGCGCAGACATCAATGCGGTAAAGGAATTGCTTGGCCACAGCAGTCTTGCTGCTACGCAGATATACACCCACAACACAATTGAGAAGCTAAAGGATATTTACAAAAAGGCACACCCCAAAGCTTAATTTAAGGATGTGGACAATATTTTTTTGTTTTAACTGTTTTACTCAAAATATTTTTTTGGAATTACAACCCGATGTTGTTAACTTGAACTATGATTTCTTCAAAAAACCTCTAAAATAACTATCAGCCTATGAGTTAATATGTTTACCCCAATTTTCTCACAATTGTTCACTATTTTAAAATTAGATTGCTATGAACGTAAACATCCAGACTGTGCATTTTGACGCAGATTCTAAGTTAGTATCCTATGTAGAAAAAAAGCTCTCCAAACTCTTCCAAATTCACGACCGAATAACGAAGGTGGACGTGTACCTGAAGCTTGACAATGTAGTTCACAACATTAAAGACAAGGTTGCTGAAATTAAAGTACACATACCCAAGTATGACTTTTTTGTAAAACATTCTTCCAAATCATTTGAAGAGAGTTTTGATGTGGCATTAGATTCAGTAATTATGCAGATAAAACGAAAGAAAGAAAGACTCGCTGCCTAAAATATTATCCCCCGATTTTTCGGGGGATTTTTTTTGCTTTACAAACGTTCTCCACATTTTTATTTTTTTGTGTAAAAAATTTTTTTTCAAAATTTTTGTATTAATCATTTTCACTTACCTTTGCCTTCCGAAAAAATAAGGGTGTTGTTTGATACCCTGAATTTTAAAAGTTCTTTTAATAAATATGCCGAAGTAGCTCAGTTGGTAGAGCAACTGATTTGTAATCAGTAGGTCGCTGGTTCGACTCCAGTCTTCGGCTCTGGGGCAAAGTTGATAAGTTTAAAAGTTGGAAGATTAACATGTTTTTCTTTTCAACTTGCTAACCTTTTAACTTGTCAACGAAAAAATGGGCAGATGGCCGAGTGGTTAAAGGCGGCAGACTGTAAATCTGTTCTCGTACGAGTACGTAGGTTCGAACCCTACTCTGCCCACAAAATCAATTTGATGATGAATCAATTTGGTGATTTAAATATAAAATGTTCTTTGCAATCGGAGGTTTACTGAATTGGCTAATTACCAAATTCTCAAATCTTCAAATTTATTAGCGGAAGTAGCTCATTTGGTAGAGCGGTAGCCTTCCAAGCTTCAGGTGGCCGGTTCGAGCCCGGTCTTCCGCTCATTGAGAATTATGAGTTAAGGATTATGAGTTTTTTGAATTTATAGCTCATAATTCTTAATTCACCACTCTTAACTGAGTTAAGCCGTCGTAGCTCAGGGGTAGAGCACTTCCTTGGTAGGGAAGGGGTCGTGAGTTCGATTCTCACTGATGGCTCTTTTTTTTGCAAAACGCAATTAAAGATGAGTAAAGAATAAAAATGTACAAGAGTGCGACGCAACGATGCTGAATAGCAGTATCGGGGCTTAGTACAAAAAAATAAAAAGTCGATGGTTACAGACTTTAAATGAAAACCAATTTTCAAAACAAATATTAAAATTTAAACAATGGCAAAAGAATCATTCAAGAGGGATAAACCCCATCTTAACGTTGGTACCATCGGTCACGTGGATCATGGTAAAACAACACTTACAGCCGCTATAACCGATGTTTTGTCAAAAAGAGGTTTAGCGGAGAAAAAAAATTACGATGAAATTGATGGTGCTCCTGAAGAAAAAGAAAGGGGTATCACTATCAATACTGCACACGTTGAGTATTCAACTGATAAACGTCACTATGCACACGTAGATTGTCCGGGTCACGCCGATTATGTGAAGAACATGATTACTGGTGCTGCTCAGATGGATGGTGCTATACTTGTAGTTGCTGCAACTGATGGACCTATGCCTCAAACAAGGGAGCATATCCTTCTTGCCCGCCAGGTTGGTGTACCTAGCATGGTGGTTTTCATGAACAAGGTTGATCTTGTTGATGATCCTGAATTATTGGAATTGGTTGAAATGGAAATCCGTGAATTATTAACTAAGAACGGTTTTGATGGTGATAATACACCAATCATTCAGGGTTCTGCAACTGGCGCTTTAGCCGGTGATGAAAAATGGATTGCAAAAATCAACGAGTTGATGGATGCTGTTGATAGCTACATTCCTTTGCCTCCACGTTTGGTTGACTTACCATTCCTGATGAGTGTTGAGGATGTGTTCTCTATCACTGGCCGTGGTACAGTTGCTACCGGCCGTATTGAAAGAGGCCGTATTAAAGTAGGTGAAGGTATTGAGATTGTAGGTTTAATGGAAAAACCATTGACTTCAACTTGTACCGGTGTGGAAATGTTCAAAAAATTATTGGACGAAGGAGAAGCTGGTGATAACGCAGGTCTTTTATTACGTGGTATTGAGAAAACTCAAATCCGTCGTGGTATGGTGCTTTGCAAACCAGGTTCTATCACTCCGCACACAGATTTTAAAGGTGAGGTGTATGTATTGAATAAAGAAGAAGGTGGCCGTCATACTCCATTCTTTAACAAATACCGTCCTCAGTTTTATTTCCGTACTACGGATGTAACTGGAGAAGTTACTTTAAACGCAGGCACTGAAATGGTGATGCCTGGTGATAACACCAACATCAGCGTTACATTGATTCAACCAATCGCAATGGAAAAAGGATTGAAATTTGCGATTCGTGAAGGTGGCCGTACCGTAGGTGCTGGTCAGGTAACTGAAATTGTAAAATAAGCAGAAGCAAAAAGCTTTTAGCTTTAAGCAAATAATTTATATATTTGCAACATATTCTAAAAGCTGTTTCGATCATATCGGAATAGCTTTTGGCTTTTATACGGGCATGGTGCAACGGTAGCATACGGGTCTCCAAAACCTTTGATCTGGGTTCGAATCCTAGTGCCCGTGCTGAGTTTAATGAATCGATTTGACAATTTGAAGATTTAGTGATTTAATAAATCATTTTCATCAGCAAATTTTCAAATTTTAAAATTTTCAAATTGTTATTATGAACAAATTTTCGGCATACCTGAAAGACTCTTACAAAGAGTTAGTAGAAAAAGTAACCTGGCCTACCTGGGAGCAACTGCAACAGTCAACTATGATTGTGTTGGGAGCAACTTTATTCATTACAGCATTGGTGGGAATTATGGATTTTATCGCTAATGGCTCAATGAAATTTATTTACTCTTTATTTTAATAATAATGGAAGAAACAATCGTACAGGAAAAGGAAAATAAATGGTACGTACTCCGTGTAGTAAGTGGTAAGGAGCGTAAAATTAAGGAGTACCTTGATAAAGACATTATCCGTAACGGATGGTCTGGAATTATCAAGCAGATCTTTTTACCGGTAGAAAAAGTATATAAAGTGCAGGCTGGTAAAAAAGTGATGAGGGAAAGAAATTTTTACCCTGGCTATGTAATGATAGAGGTGGCTGATAATAAACTGAATGATGACATGGTGCAGCATATCAGCAATATCAGCAACGT
>JANMJU010000103.1:0-1801 GCA_031371545.1 Chitinophagaceae bacterium | reverse complement strand
GCCTGCAAACTGTTGACAGATACTTCTGATTCAGTACTGGAGATTTGCTACGAAAGTGGCTACAACAGCTGGGCACATTTCAGTAAACAATTTAAACAGGTAAAACAGATTACCCCTACTGCTTACCGGAAGGAATTTTTGGAGAAAATAAAATAACAGTCAGCAACTTTCAGGTACTTTTCACCAGCTCTTTTTGAAATGCGTTTGTTTTCTTTTTCTTTAGTTTTAAAAATGTATTTTCTATCAAGTGCCAGCTGCAATAAGCACACATTATTGCAACAGGAAGTGCTGTAATAAAAAATAACCCCGGCGTAAGATGGTCTTTAAAATAGTACATTATCAGGCCCTGCACCGGCCAGCCGTAGAGATAAACTCCGTAAGAAAAATCGCCATATTTTGCAAAGTTTCCCAATTTTATTGCCGGATGAAAAATAATGAAGAACAGTAAGTACGAACCTGCAATGGGTAATACCTGCTCCACACATTTGATCCAGGCAAATGAAAGTGCTATCAAAATAAAAGATACTATCGCCAAAGTATTGCTCCTTATAATTTTATCCCGGTAAAAATAAACACAGGATCCGGCTAAAAAATAAGTAATGAACCTTGGATAATACCAGGGATTTTCCAATAGTAAAAAAGAGTAAGTTTTAAATGGCCAAAAGTATCCGTACCACTGCATAAAAACCAACACATACATAGCAAAAAATGCTACAATAAAAAGCCATTTCTTTCTAAAAAATCCAATCAGTGCAACTAATGGCACGAGCAGGTAACATCCAAATTCAAACTGGATCGTCCATACCGAATCATTCAGCCCCGGCAATGGCAAGTCCTTAAAAAAGGCTCTTTGAAAAGGCTGCTGTAAAGTGACTAAATGAACCAGTTCTTTCTTGACATGCAGGTATGAAAAATATTCTTTGTACCCATCAAAATTGATAGGCCAGCCACTGCCTAAAAACCCAACTACCAGGTAACAGATAAGTAATGCAGCAATAAAGCCTGGGTAAATTCTTAGCACCCTTTTTTTTAGATAATCAAATGTATCCTTGGAGCTTTCAAAACTTTTTACAATTAAAAAACCGCTGATGATAAAGAAAAAATTAACGGCCACACTGCCAATGCTGATTTGCTGCCGACTCATCACCATAAAAGGTTCTGTGTGCAGAAATTTATCGTACCCGTAAAGAATGGCATAGCTGTGGCAAAGTATAACCGATGCCGCTAAAACAAAGCGTACAAAATCAAAATTATTAGGATAACTTTTTGCATTGATAAGTAGTGGCCTGCTCATATATTTTACATGCTGGTTTAGTAAATTATTTTTTTGGCAGATCTTTCAGTAAGGAGGTAAAGCTTTTAAAGGTGGCCGGTGTAATGCTCCAGTCGGGGGTTTCGGCATCTCCCCATGCTTTGGGTACATCAGCAAAATTAAAATAGTTCACCCCTTTTATTTCAGGATATTTATTGATGGTATAAGCAGCATCTTCCAGCCATTTTTTCTTGTAGTCCTCGGGCCCTTTTACACCAAACTCTGTAATAAAAATTGGCCGGTGAGCAAATCTCATGCGGTGAAATTTATTTCTAAAGATAGTGGTAAAGCTCAGTTGCTTTGTATGATCGTTGATGTTTTTATCGGGCAGGCCATAAATAGCAATACTTACATAATCCACCACATCTTCTCCTGGCCAGTATTCTACACTGCCCCTGTCGCCGGCAGGCCCCCATACAATGCGTATGTTGCCGGCTCTTGGTTTTTGAAAAGTAGCTACATACCGAAAGGCTTTGATGTAAGCCACAG
>JANMJU010000067.1:0-4202 GCA_031371545.1 Chitinophagaceae bacterium | reverse complement strand
ATCGTACCAACTGCCAGTACCGCAACCGTTGCTGGCGTGGATGCCCGTTTGGCGCTTATTTCAGCACACAGTCGGCAACACTACCTGCTGCAAGGGCCACCAATAATCTTACACTGGAAGTAAATAAAATTGTAACTAAACACATTTACAATAAAGACAGCAAAAAAGCCACCGGGGTGGAAGTGATTGATGCAGAAACTAACAAGACCTACACTTACAATGCAAAAATAATTTTTGTATGTGCCTCTGCTTTTAATTCTGCCTGGATACTGATGAACAGCGCCACCGATATCTGGCCTGACGGACTTGGCAGCAGCAGTGGGGAACTTGGGCACAACATCATGGATCATCATCTTAAAAATGGAGCAGAAGGAACAGTGGAAGGATTTGAAGATAAATACCTTTACGGCAGGAGGCCAACGGGCATCTATATCCCAAAATTCAGGAATATTTATGATGATAAAAGAGATTATCTCCGGGGCTTTGGTTACCAGGGTGGTGCCAGCCGTGGACGAGGTATTGACATTGCTGAATTTACGCTGGGTGCCGAATTGAAAGATGCACTGAGTGAACCCGGCCAATGGAAAATGAATATCATGGGCTTTGGTGAAATACTGCCTTACCATGAAAATAAAATGACGCTGGATAAAACTAAAAAAGATAAATGGGGGCTGCCGGTAATTTCTTTTGATGTAGAGATGAAGGACAATGAAATGAAGATGCGTAAAGACATGGTGGATGATGCAGTTGAAATGCTCACTAACACCGGCGTGAAAAATGTGAAAGGGTTTGACTACGGTTATAATGTAGGAATGGGCATTCATGAAATGGGTACAGCCCGTATGGGCAGGGATCCAAAATCGAGTGTGCTAAATGGCAACAACCAGGTGTGGGATGCACTGAATGTTTTTGTAACCGATGGTGCCTGCATGACGAGTGCCTCTTGTGTTAACCCTTCTTTAACCTACATGGCATTAACCGCAAGGGCAGTAGATTTTGCTGTGAAAGAATTGAAAAAAGGAAACCTTTAAAAATTCAATTGTGAATTATGAATGCTAAAAAGCAACCGTATATTCTCAATCTGTCATTCACAACTCTAAACTTATAATTCATAACTTATAACTTTTATCATGGAACGCAGAGAACTTTTAAAACAAATAGCCATCCTTACCGGCGGTATTGTAATTGGCAGTGAATTCTTTTTAAGCGGATGTAAATCTGGTGCAAAATTAGAAGCAGGTTTTTCTCCGGCGAGCATTGCCGTGCTGGATGAAGTGGCAGAAACCATTATTCCTGCTACCAAAACACCCGGTGCCAAAGCAGCACAGGTGGGTGAGTTTATGAAAACATTTGTTACCGACTGCTACACGGCGGAGGAGCAGGCTGTCTTTACCAAAGGCATAGTGCAGTTAGATGAAGCTTGCGAAAAAATGCACAACAAATCTTTTATGGACTGCACACCACAGCAAAGAAAAGATTTACTGATAAGCCTGGAGAAAGATGCCAAGGCATTCAATGAAAAAGTGAAAAAAGACAATGAGGGCAAAAAAGATAATAAAGCACCGCTGCATTATTATACCATGATAAAGCAACTGACGCTGATGGGTTTCTTTACTTCTAAAACCGGCGCTACCGAAACACTCCGCCACATACAGGTGCCGGGAAAATATGATGGTGCTTTTCCTTATAAAAAAGGAGACAAGGCCTGGGCAGAAAATTAATTTAACCGAATAAAATTTTTTATCATGATAAGCAGGAAACAATTTTTGATCAGTTCGGGCATCACTGTTGCCGGCACTATGCTGGGGGCAGATGTGTTTGCAAAAGGCTTTAATAAAAACAGGATTGGGCTTCAGCTGTATTCATTAAGAGATGAAATACCCATCAGCGGTTTGAAAGGAGTATTTAATAAAATAGCTGCTGCCGGATACAATAGTGTGGAAATGTATGGTTTCAATGTAAAGGATGCTTTTTTTAAAAACAGCGCAAAAGAAGTGGCAGCTTTGCTGAAATCGAGTAAACTGATTTCTCCCAGCGGGCATTACCAGCTTGACTTATTTGACAATGACGGACAGCAAACCATTGACGCAGCGAAAGAGTTAGGTCACAAGTATATTGTGATCCCTTATCTGCCAGAGCCGATCAGAAAGTCGTTGGATGATTATAAAGTGATTGCAGAAAGGGTAAACAAAGCAGCCCTGCTTTGCAAAAAAAATAATATCAAACTGGCCTACCACAACCATGATTTTGAATTTACAAAATATGAAGGCGGTGTATGCGGCTATGATATTTTGCTGAAAGAATGTGATAAGACGCTGGTTAATTTTGAGATGGATTTGTTTTGGGTGGTAATGGCAGGGCATGACCCAATAGAGCTATTCAAACAACACCCAGGCCGCTTTAAAATGTGGCATGTAAAAGACATGGACAAAAGCAGACCCAAACAGCAGACAGAAGTGGGTTCCGGCTCTATCAACTTCAAACCTATTTTTGCAAAAGCCAAACTTTCGGGAATGGAATATTTTTATGTAGAGCAGGAAAACCTGCTGGTGCCGGGTGATGAAAATATCCGGAAGAGTATCAAGTATTTAAAGAAGCATATTTTGGCCGGGATAAAATAAGACCTGGTTTAAATTTTTTTGTAAGAGAGATGTGGTGTGAGTCACATCTCTTTTTATTTTGCACAGTTAGTGATAATGCTAACTGCTACTTTCATGTAAAAAGACTTTTAGGACACCCCGTGTTTAAATACTCCTGGATAACCTGGTCTTTTAAGTCCATTTTGGTTGATTTTGTAGTCAATCTATTTCAGGACGAGACAACAAAGCATGTATGTGAATGTATTTCATAATTTATTTACTCAGCAACCGCCTTTGCTAGGGGCACGTTTATAAATTATTTTACTATCTCGTTCTACATAGTCGCCCGATACTATTGGATATGAATACTTTGGTGCGTATGATACAAAATGGCTTCTTATAACTATTTTGTCGTTAACTTTCAGGCTATACAATTGCTGAAATTCATTAGACTTTTCCGGCCCAAAACTAAGAATATAATCGTCACCATTAATACTGACCATCACTCCGAAACCTAATCTTGAGCCTGGCGGAAGAGAAAGAGAGGTTACAACAGCCTCCATATTGGTAGAAGCACTTATCTGCTTACTTATTTTAGCAGCACCAGCAAGCACTTTTTTACCTTCGGGAGACGCTTCCCATTTTTTGAACTTTATGCCATCAGGGGTAGCCTCCCATTTTTTCAATTCGACTTTCATTTCAGCAGCAGAGAGTGGCTTTGGGGTTGATTTTTTAGAAGTTTCATTATTAATATCACGATTTGCAAATACCAGTCCACTTACCACAACCAGCGGTAAGATCAGCGTATAAATGATTTTTTTCATATTTTTCCAGGTTTAATTAATAACAAAGTTTTATCCCCTTTTAAAGTTTATGCAGCAAAATTACTTTAAAAGTCTTCATTGCAGCCAATTGCCATACTAAAAATATGCTAACTATTAAAATCGTCTGTTTCATTTTTTCATTTTATTAATTACCATAATTTTCTTTTAACTTTCTCATCAAAAGCCTTACACCTTGTTGTGTATCTTGATTAAAGGAATTTGTAAAAATGATGTAAGCCTTTCCTTTTATTCGGTCTATATGAACAAGTGAATAATAAGTTCCTGCTGTACCTGAATGTGTAGAAAGTTCATTGCCGTTTTCATAAATATTATACCAACCTAAAGAATAATTATCAATGCCTATATGAATAAAGTGATACGTTTTTGCTGTTAGATAATTATTTTGTCCTTTTAAACCTTGTAGGTTTAATTGAATAAATTTTACATAATCTTTCAATTTAATATTTAGGTCGCCTGCTGGTTCTGTATAATCCAAATGATAATCTGTATTTGAAGGAATAGGTATCAGTTTTTCTTTTTCAAAAGAATGTCCCCAAGTATCTTTTGCTTTTTGATTTTCAGGCCAAGAAAATTTTACGTTTAATTTTAAATCTTGATTAAATACTTTTTCTACTAGTTGTTCCCAACTTTTTTGGGTTACTTTTTCTAACATTAAAGTTGCCAAAGTGTAGTCGGCATTGCGATATGGCCCTGCAACAATATTATCGTAAACATGTACAAAAGGAACCCAACAAAGCAATCATAAAAGTTGCACATAAATTATTAAGCAGGATAAGAG
>JANMJU010000025.1:0-2883 GCA_031371545.1 Chitinophagaceae bacterium | reverse complement strand
TATTTTGCTGTGGCAATTAAATTTTTACATCTTGTGTAATAGCCTAATCCTTCCCAAAGCTTGAAAACAGTGGTTTCTGGAGCTTTTGCCAACAGGTGAATATTGGGGAATACTGCAATAAAACGGTTGTAATAATCCAGTCCCTGCTGCACCCTGGTTTGTTGCAGGATAATTTCACTCAACCATATTTTGTAAGGATCTTTTTCACCCTTCCAGGGCATCCATCTTTTATTCTGGTCTCTGTTCCATTTTAAAAGTTGCTTTGTAAAATATTGGTGATTTACTGATGTTTCCATTCAGGGCAAATATCAGGTAATAATTGTTTACAGTATTATCCAGTTTACCAGCTTTGGGTATTATTAACCTTTAAAATATTACTTAGCTGATAATCAGGGTATAATATTGCATTTTCCGATTTTATGTATTAACTTTAATTCGACACTTCATACAAAATTGTATCAACATGAGAAAAGCAGACTTAATTTCAGAAATAGCAGATAAAACCGGCATACCAAAAGTAGATGTAATGGTAACACTGGAAACGATGTTTAAAGAAATAAAAAAAAACCTGATAGCAGGTGAAAATATTTATATCAGGGGCTTTGGCAGCTTTATTACCAAAAAGAGGGCTGCTAAAATAGGCCGTAATATCAAAAAAAATATAGCTGTGGAAATCCCCGAACATTACATTCCTGCATTCAAGCCCGCCAAAGAATTTGTGCAGGAAGTAAAAAATAAAAATTTTGATGAAAGCGTAAAATTTGAATAGTGTACTTTTGCGCCTCAACATTTTTTTGTGAAAAAGCAACAAATTATCCTTTCCGCAGGCGGCGTTTTATTGTTATCATTGCTTTGTTTTTTTGGCAAAACAGTTGCCAAAAAAGAAGTTCCTTCAAAAGCTGAAACAGAAAACCATGCCCCCGCTGCCTTTAATATTGACAGTTATTTACAAAGTTCCAAACAAAAGCTTACTGTATCGCAGGCCAATTATATCAACCAGCTTGAAAACAGCGTATCCCGGGGTGATGTAAAAAGCCAGCAGGAAAAGGCATTTGACCAACTGGCCAATTACTGGCATGACAGCCTGGATAACCATGAACTATATGTTTTTTATATTTCAAAAGCAGCAATGTTGGTAAATTCTGAAAAAAACCTCACCTTTGCCGCCCGGCAAATTTTAGGAGACTTTAGAAATGAACCGGATGTTGCGAAACGGGGATGGAAGGCAGAACAGGCAATTGCATTATTTCAAAAGGCAATTGAACTGAACCCGGCCAACGATTCTTTGAAGGTGGATTTAGGTGCCTGTTATGTGTTTGGAAAGGGAATAGCGGGAGATGCACAGGAGACAATGAAGGGTATACAGCAATTGCTGCAAGTGGTGAGGAAAGACTCATCTAATATGCAGGCGCAGATGGTGTTGGGGATTGGATGTGTAGTATCTACCCAATATGACAAGGCCATTGAAAGATTATTAAAAGTAATAGGTAAACAGCCACGTAATATAGAAGCAATCTCATGGCTGGCCGATGCTTATGTTGGAAAAGGAGATAAGGAAAATGCTGTAAAATGGTTACTTGTCAGCAAGCAAATGATGAATAATCCGGCCTACAGCAAAGAGGTGGATGACCGGATAAAAGAATTGAAATAAAATATTCAAACCTGCATAAATAATATTTACAAGAGGATTTGAGCACTATTAAAAAATATTTATAACAAATAAAATTACTTGGTATGCCTTGTGGTAAAAAAAGAAAACGTCATAAAATTGCAACACATAAGCGTAAAAAGCGTTTAAGAAAAAACCGTCATAAGAAGAAATAATTCTTATTGGATGGTACCTGCCTGGATTCAGGCTGGTACTTAATTTTTTGCAGTATGCTGCAGCTTTTATTAAGGCTGTGCCGTATTACTGTATAATCCTTGTGTGACGTAATGGTTTTCTTAAAATGTGAATTGCTTGACAAAGGAATTAATTATAAATGCCGCACCACAGGGAGTAGAGATAGCCCTGATGGAAGATAAAAAATTAGTAGAGCTGCACAACGAAAAGGCTGATGCAAACTTTGCTGTAGGCGACCTTTACCTGGGAAAAGTTAAGAAATTAATCCCCGGGCTAAACGCTGCTTTTATAGACGTTGGTTTCGAAAAAGATGCTTTTCTGCATTATACCGACCTGAGTCCTTATGTAAAATCTATCCTCAAATTTACAAATGTAGCAGGCGCAGATAAAACCGAAGGTGGCCTTGATTTTGGTAAGTTTACTGTAGAACCGGAGATTGTAAAAACCGGAAAGATTGCAGAAGTATTAAGCGGCAAGCCGAATGTACTAGTGCAAATTTTGAAAGAACCAATTGCTGCAAAAGGCCCTCGCCTGAGTTGTGAACTATCCCTTCCCGGAAGATTTGTGGTAATAACACCGTTTAATGATATCATTGCGGTGTCCCGTAAAATACATTCCAGCGAGGAGAGAAAAAGATTACACAAAATTATAGAAGCCATCAAACCTAAAAACTTTGGTGTAATTGTTCGTACTGCTGCAGAAGGCAAGCAGACGACTGAACTTCACGACGACCTGTTATCGCTGGTGCAAACCTGGAAGACGATTCAAAACAACCTTAAAGATGCAGTGCCGCCTGCAAAAATTTTAAGTGAGCAGGGCAAAACAAACAGCATGCTCCGTGATTTACTCAATGAAGATTTTAACCGCATTGTGGTAAATGACAAAACCATTTTTTCAGATACCAAAGCGTATATACAGCGCATTGCTCCGGAGAAAGTTGACATTGTTACTTATTACAATAATGGCTCACCCATATTTGACAGTTTCGGTATTACCAAACAGGTAAAAGCTGCATTTGGCAAAACGGTGAACCTGCCAAG
>JANMJU010000230.1:0-29372 GCA_031371545.1 Chitinophagaceae bacterium | reverse complement strand
GTCGTATCCCACGGCTCCCAGTTTTGCCAGCCACTTGCTGTGCTTCATCGTCACGTCAAATACATCCCCATGAAATATCCAGCTCCGTTTATTATTGCCGTGATGAATAACGAGTTTATTTACAATATGAAAATCACCAACAGAAAAATTTTCAAACCTTCGCAACATTTCATCATGGTTGCCGGTTATATAATACACTTTAATTCCACGGCTAAGCATACTGGTTATTTGTTTAATCACCTGCATGTGTCCTGATGGCCAGTATTTTTTACTGAATTGCCAGATGTCTATAATATCACCATTTAAAATTAAAATCGTGGGATCTATTGTAGAGAGGTAGCGTGACAACTCATTGGCCCGGCAACCATAAGTACCAAGGTGTACATCCGAAATAACAGCTACATCCAATTTTCTTTTTTCCAATGGATAATTGTTTATACAAAATTCAAATAGTTGTGTTGCTAAATTGTAAAGTCACTGTTAAGAAAACTTCAACAAGGCAGGCATACAATATGTCTGCTTTGATGATTGTGCTAACCGCAGTTTTGTTACTTTTGAAAAATTAAGCAGCATAATGAACAGTGTACTCCAACGGTTAAAGCAACATGCCCTCTTTTTTTACGGCTATCTTTTTTTATTGATAGCTGCAAGTGTATGGTTATCCATAAATGGTAAAGACAATTGCTTTCTTTTTCTTAACCAATACCATGGTCCCTGGCTGGATTATTTTTTTATTGGGTATACTTATATGGGGAATGGGCTTGTTATAATACTGCTGGTGTTGATTTTATTTTTTGTTTTTAAAAAAAGCAAGCTGGCGATTATTTTATTGATTGCATATGCATCCACCGGTATCCTTGCTCAAATTATAAAACCACTGGTACATTCACCCAGGCCCGAAAATTATTTTTATCCGCAACGGCTTTCTTTTTTTATAGATGATATAATACTTGCAGGTGATAACAGCTTTCCATCGGGGCATACTGCTACCGCTTTTGCAATAGCTGCTGTGCTGGCATTATATACAAACAAAAACTGGTACCATTTTCTCTTGCTGTGTGCTGCTGTGCTGGTAGGCTTTTCAAGAATTTTTTTATCACAGCATTTTTTGCTGGATGTTTTGATGGGTTCTTTTATCGGCGTGTTGGGAGGTTTACTAACGGTGTATCTGTGCCGCAACCTGGATGAAAATAAATTAGTTTTTAAAAAGAAACAGTCTGCCGGTAATGAAAATGCAGATGCAGTTCATGAGAAATTATAAAAGGCTGTTTCAATCTTCTTTTTTTGTACAGTTAACTAAATCTATTTTTACAAAGTAAAAAACTGTTGCAGCAGCAGCTCTTCTTTACTATAATTTGCTAACATCTTTGTAAACATCCCAATAGTTATAGCTTGAATTACCGTCGCAAAACTTTAATACTGATTTTTATTGCAACCATTGTAAGGATGATTGTTGCGATCGCTACGGAATTAGGTAATGATGAAGTTTACTATCGTCTCTATGCCGATCACCTGCAATGGAATTATTTTGATCATCCGCCCATGGTGGGCTGGCTCATCCGGCTTACCACATTTAATTTGTTGGTTGATACAGGGTTTACTATCCGGCTGGGAGCTATACTATGTGGTGCTGTCACTACCTGGCTGTTGTACAAAGCTGGTAAACGGTTATCAAACTCTTATGCAGGATTTTTAGCGGCATTGTTGTACACGGCTACTATTTACGGCAGTGTTATTGCAGGTACTTTCATTCTTCCCGATTCACCGCAAATGGTTTGCTGGGTGGCTGCATTATTGTTGTTGATCAAAATAACAGCATCAAAAATTATTACCAAAAAAAGTACAAAAGATATTTTGTGGTTTGGCCTGATAACCGGTCTTGGAATGCTTTGCAAAATTCATACAGTATTTTTATGGTTTGGCTTTGGCCTGTATATTTTATTGTACAGTAGGGATTGGTTAAAGCATTGGGCAATCTATGCTGCTGCATTCATTACGATTATCTTTTTTATCCCGGTTATTTTTTGGAACATTCAAAATGATTTTATCACTTTTTTATATCACGGTAAAAGGGTGGATGTGGCAACTGGTGGTTTGGATATAGAAAGCTTTTTATCGTTTACCGGCGGGCAAATTTTTTATTGCAACCCAATTGTTTTCTTCATTATCGTAAGGGCAATATGGCATAGAGATTTGTTTGTGAAACCTGCTCACAGAAGAATATTGCTGTTGGCAGGATTGCCATTGATATTTTTAGCAACTGCCGTTTCACTATTCAAAAATTTATTGCCGCACTGGACAGGCCCAGCATATTCTGCTTTGATATTACTCACTGCCAGTTATTATTCCAGACAGCAATGGGCTTCATCATCGAAGCGGCCGGTACCTTTATCTTTTTCTATTGCCAATGGTTTGTTGCTGTTTGTAATTATTGCAGGCATTGCAGTGATACAATTTTTCCCCGGCACACTTGGGGAAAAGAAAATTGAAAAAAGGGGTGATGGTGATTTTACCCTGGACATGTATGGTTGGCGAAAATTTGCAACAACTTTTGACAGTATCTATCACAGCACCCACAGCAGTAATGATTCAAACAAAACAATCATACTGGCAGATAAATGGTTCCCTGCTGCACACATTGATTTTTATGTGGCTCAGCCATTGCAGCTGCAAACAATAGCACTTGGTCCTGTTGAAGAGATTCATCAATATCACTGGCTTAATAAACAGCGTGGAATGGTAACTGACAGTGTAGATATTTACATCATCTCTCCATCTAATTATTTAATAACAAAAGAAAATTTTTCTGCTTTAAAAAATCTTACTCCAACACAGGTGGATACAATTGTTCAGTACAGGAGTAAAGAAGAAGCAAGAAGGTTTTATGTATATTATTTTAAGAGAGACAAATACAATTTTAATTTATCCGAATATTAATCTTTCCTTCCGTCAAGTGTAAAACCAAAGGTAGTGCCCACATCAATGGTGCTGCGGACATGAATGGTTTGGTCATGTGCTTCAATGATATGTTTGCAAATAGAAAGTCCAAGACCGCTTCCACCTACCTTTCGGCTACGGGCAGTGTCGGTTCGGTAAAAGCGTTCAAAGATCCTTCCAATATGATCTTCTGAAATGCCCTGTCCATCATCACTTATTTCTACTAATATTTTTTTGCCTTCTATTTTATAAGCACTGGCTTCTATCTGTCCGTTTTGTTTGCCATATTTAATGGCATTGTCAATCAGGTTAATGATTACCTGCCTCATTTTTTCTTTATCTGCATGAACGGTTAGCGGTACTTCACAGCCTTTTTTTATCAGCAGCTTCAATTGTTTTTCATCAGCTTTTATTGCAAGAGAGTCAAACACATCTTTTACCAGCTCCTGTATCACAAAGTTTTCTTTGTACAACAGTTGTTCACCGCTTTCCAGTTTTGAAATTTCATCCAGGTCGTCTACTAAGTTTACCAGCCTGTCTATATTTCTGGAAGTACTGTTGAGAAATTTTTTGTTTACATCAGGATTGTCTAATGCGCCACCAATCAATGTGTGAACATAACCCTGTATAGCAAAAATGGGTGTCTTTAGTTCGTGTGATAAATTTTGTAAAAACTCTTTCCGGTAAGCTTCATTTTCCTGGAGTATTTCTATTTCATCTTTTTTTTGCATGCCCCATTTTTCTACATCTTCCCTTACTTCATCAATACTTTTTTGTGGCAAAATATTTTTGTAATAAAATTCTTCTCTTTTACTTGCCTTGGTTTGATAAATGAGTTTATAAATGAGTTTTATTTTTCGATATACAAACTGCTGCACCATGAATAATATCAATCCGAATGAACCAATAAAGATGATAATAAAAGAAAGACCTGCTATCCACCACACCGGTTTAAAATAATAAATGCCTGTACTGATCGGCAACGCTATTATAAAAGCAGTGGCGGAAGAAAGTTGTTGCGGCGAAAGATTTTTTGCTGAGAACATAAGCTTGTATACCCCTGTATTTTTATAAGCAAATGTATTTAATTATAAATGTAATACTCCTCTTTAAGGGATGGGGTTATTGCATTTCAAATTTATAGCCAACTCCTTTCACGGTGATAATGCAGTCTAGATTTAATTTCTGCCGAATCTTCCTGATGTGTACATCAATAGTGCGGTCGCCTACAATCACTTCGGTGCCCCACACCTGGTTTAGTATTTCGTTGCGAAGAAAAACTTTGCTTGGTTTGGAAGCCAGCAGTGCCAGCAGTTCAAATTCTTTTCTTGCCAATATAATTTCTTTGTCCTGGTAACGGATGATGTATTTTTCCCTGTCAATGGCAAGGTCTCCTATTGTGATAAGTCCAAGATCTTCCTTGTTCACTCTTCTGAATAAAGCATTCACTTTACTAATTAAAACTTTAGGGCTGATGGGTTTGGTTAAATAATCATCTGCACCGGTTTCTAGGCCACGTACTTCTGTTCCTTCATCACTGAGGGCAGATAAAAATACAATCAGGGTATCTTTAAATGCCGGCTGCATTCGCAGGATATTGCAGGTGTCAATACCATTTTTACCCGGCATCATCACATCAAGAATAATGAGGTCGGGCTGATTTTTTTTTGCTGCTTCAATGGCTTCATCACCATTTTTTGCAGTGATTACCTGGTAGCCTTCACCCTGCAGGTTAAACTGTAAAATTTCCAGGATGTCAGGCTCGTCGTCGGCGATTAGAATTTTTTTAACAATACTCATACATTATTTGCTGAGCAAAAGTAGTCTATCATATTTATTAAACTGTCAGTTGCAGAGGGCTTGATACATTATCAAATTGTTAACCCGAATGTCAACCGTATTGCCGCAATGCCTTATAGAATTGCTGCAATTAAAAAGCAACACTTAATTTTGTAGATATTGTAATCCTAAAAATATACATGAAAAAAATTCTCCTGCATTTGCTGATGTTGTTTAGTTGTATAGAAATATCTGCTCAATGCAGCAATCTTACCATTCCTTTTCAACGCATCCGTTTTCACGACAGGATAAAAGAAGAACAACTGAAATGTGATAAGGCCGATGGAAAAGCAGACAGTATTATAAAAGTAAGCAGCAATGAAGAAATAAACCTGCAGGTTACCGATGCCCTTACCAGAAAGATACAGGACATACTTTGTTTTATTGAAGGCAGCAGTAAAGTGCCTACCAACAATGATAAAATTCGCCAGATAAATTTTGTAGAAGAAATTGTAAGTGCCTTCAGGATAAACTGGAAATCAAAAAGATTAAACCCGGCACTGGCTCCTGCGCTGATAGATAATTTTGAAAAAATACTGAAGGCTAATATTGACAGTCAGAGCATGGCTCCTTTTATTGAAGAAGCTCCTTACGAAGTGGGACTTATCAACGCAGAAATTTTTAATAAAAATTCTGGTTACCAAGATAGCAGAAAAATACTTTACCTAAAATACAGTGCAGCTAATCCCGCCAGGATATTGACCAGCATACGGCCATATATCAACGAATCTTTTGCAGACAGTTTAGTGGTGCTGGCCTGTAAAAATGACCCTAAGCAATTGTATGATTATGCTTCTTCCTCCAGCTCGCCGGAAGGCAAATTGATACGACGTAATAATAACCCAATGGTGAAGGCTATTGTCAAACTTAGCCAAACACCTAATGCACTGCGTTATTATCCTTTTTTAGATGATATCATTCATCAAAAACAGTCAATAGACAGTTTGAAAAAATATGTGGATGATGGGCCGGGCGGCTATGACAGTGTTGGCTATTTTAAACAGTTGGTAAAAACAGAGATTGGTTATTATGAAAGACTGGTGAAGAAAGATACTCCCATCGCAATGTTTGGCACCAATGGTTTGAGGGATATGCTTCAGCGCAAATCGCTTCAGCATTTCATTACTCCTATTAATGAACTGCATGAGCAAAATAATTTGGTAATCAGAATGAAAGCCATTCAGCCATTGAGTGTGGAGGAACTCTATTTCATGATGGCGATGGGAGAAAATGATATTTATACATCGAGTTACAAACATAGTTTCAGCAGGCTTTTGCAATTGCTTGGTCCTTCGCCACGGACAGATAAATTACTGATGAGTGTGAAGATGGACTACTTTAAAAAGTTCATTAAAATGGCTGCTAATTTTAACCAGCTGGATACTGTATTAAAAATGATGCCCGAAGAAAATGCCACTACACTCATGAAAGCATTTGTATCAAACCTGGATGAAAAAAGCAACCTTGAAGATGCAGTGGATGTGGCAGTCAGTTACAGCAGTATTACCAATAAAGACCTGCTGAAAAAAATGCTTGCTAATATCACAGAAAATGAGCAACGCAGTATTGAAGAAAATAATGCAAAAGGAAAAACTATCTATGGTTTGTTGAAACAGGTATTTCTTTCATTCAATGATAATAATATTGATCTTACCAGCCAGTTGGGTATTCCTTCTATCTATTCATTAGATTATAAATACATGGCTGATGAAAAGGGCAGGGTGGTGCAGCAGGTATTTTTTTATGGAGATGATGATGGGAAAAAACATTTTCCGCAGTTCATCAGTTCCTTCAATTCAAAAGAATGGAAAGTGACAAAGCAAAAAGAATGGGTGGAAATAAAATCCATCAAAGGCAAGCCGGTGTGGATTTACGCCAACCTTCCATTAAACAGTGATAAAAATTTAGATGATACGGCACAAAAACATTTGGGTATTTATTTAAGAAAATTTGATCTCAACCCCTCCATTGTAATCCACCGTGGGCACAGCTATTGGCTGCCGGGTACAATAAGAAATATGCCGGGTAGCGCAAAAATAATTTTGCTTGGTTCCTGCGGTGGCTATAAAAACCTGACGGAGATTTTAGATATATGTCCCGATGCACACATTGTTTCTACCAAAGAAATAGGGAAGGGAGATATTAATAAACCTATTATTAATTACATCAATCAAACAGTGGCCGCAGGCAAGCCGATTGTATGGAAAGAGATGTGGGCATCCCTTACCAAATTATTTTATGCAGATGCCAACAAAAGCATGAGGGAAAGCTGGGATGATTATGTGCCACCTTACAAAAACCTGGGAGCTATTTTTATAAAGGCTTACAATAAAAAAATGGAAAGCGAATAGGTTAATTTGCTAATCTGTGAATGGCCAGAATCTAAACAAAGAATTATAACTGGAATACAAAACGAGAAATAGGAATTTTTATGAGTGAACAGGTAAAGACAAAAAAAGTATTCAACCTTTCATTACTACGCAGGGTATTCCAATTTGCTTCGCCGTACAAAAACAAATTTTATTATTCTCTATTTCTCGCCGTTTTTTTAGCAGTTATTTCTCCGGTAAGGCCCTGGCTTATACAGCTTACCATTACAAAAGGCTTGCAACCAAATCCGGATGTTTGGTTTTTAAATGGCGCCGGTGCAGTCATCCTTGGCGTTACTATTATACAATTGGGATTGTTATTAATAGAAACAGCATGCAGGTTTGTGTTTACTTTTTTTACTTCTTCATTGGGCCAGAGTGTTGTAAAAGACCTAAGGGTAACCACTTATAAATAAGTCATCAACCTTAATTTATCACAGTACGATAAAACACCTATTGGCACACTCACCACCAGAACGATCAACGATATAGAATCCATCAATGACATTTTTAGTGACGGGTTGATACCAATCATTGCGGACCTGCTCTCCATCATTGCAGTGTTGACTTATATGTTTTGCGTAAACGGGCAGCTTACATTTATTTGTCTTGCACCATTTCCTTTTTTAATCATAGCAACTTTTTATTTTAAAGAAAGTGTAAATAAATCTTTTATCAAAGTACGCAATGCGGTGGCTCACTTAAATGCTTTTGTGCAGGAGCACATTACAGGTATGAGTATTGTACAAACTTTTGCAGCAGAAGAAAAGGAGTTTAATAAATTTAATTCCATCAATGAGGAACACCGGAATGCAAATATCAAATCAATTTTTGCCTACTCCGTTTTTTTTCCGGTAGTAGAATTAGTATTGGCAATTTCTGTGGGCTTATTGGTATGGTGGGCTGCAAAAGATGCCGCATTTTTAATCGAGGAAGAAAAACCAAAAATAGCTGCAGTCATTACTTCATTCATACTTTGCCTCAATTTATTGTTTCGTCCATTGAGGGTGATTGCAGATAAATTCAATGTATTGCAAATGGGAATGATAGCCAGCGAACGGGTTTTTAAAGTGCTGGATATAAAAGACAGTGCTCATAATGACGGAAAATATATGCCTGCAAAATTAAAGGGAGCCATTTCTTTTAATAATGTTTGGTTTGCCTACAATAATGATAATTATGTTTTGAAAGATGTTTCTTTTAATATCAATGCCGGTGAAACCATTGCCATTGTTGGCTCTACAGGCAGTGGTAAAACTTCTATTATCAGTTTACTAAACAGGCTGTATCATATCCAGCAAGGTAATATCAACATTGATGGAAGGGATATTGAATCTTTTGATCTTTTTTATTTGCGTAGCAAAATAGCAGTGGTATTGCAGGATGTATTTTTATTCAGCGGTTCGGTATTTGAAAACGTAACACTCCGGAACCCTGAAATAAAAGAGGAGCAGGTAATAGAAGCAGCAAAATTGATAGGTATCCATGATTTTATTATGCGGCTGCCCGGAGGGTATCATTACAATGTAATGGAAAGGGGCGCTACCTTATCATTGGGGCAACGCCAGTTGCTTTCTTTTGTAAGGGCTATTTTGTATGATCCTTCAATTCTTATTTTAGATGAAGCCACTTCATCTGTTGATACAGAAAGCGAACAACTGATACAGCAGGCAATCGATAAATTAATTGCCGGCAGGACCTCCATCGTAATTGCACACCGTTTGTCAACCATCCGCAAGGCGAATAAAATTATCGTTTTGGAAAAAGGGGAAATAAAAGAATCCGGCTCACACGATGAGCTGATGGCAAGGCAGGGTTTTTATTACCAGTTGCATAAAATGCAGTTTGAAAAACAAGTAACTCCTGTTTGATATTTTCTCTTTTTTTTGCCCAATAATTTTAGTAAATTGCAGTATGGATTCCAAAGAGTATTTACCGAACGATGCAAAATTAAATATCCTCCGGGAAGATGGAGACGATATGCTTTGGAAAGCTGCTGAAGAAAAAAAAGTGGTTGATGCAATCAATACCAGTTATACAGACCGCTTTAAAATTATGATGCGTTTGATGCGTATCAATAAAATGCTATCCCGTGCTAAGGTTACTCACAAAAAAATGGAATAAGGCCTATGGATACCATGGATGAAAGCCTGCTTGAATTTTGGCAAATACTCAATCAATTTGGTGTGAAATATATAATGGTAGGCGGTGTGGCTGTAAATCTTCATGGCTATTCAAGAACCACTAACGATATTGATATTTGGATAAAGGACAACAAAGAAAACAGAAAAAAATTGGGGTTTGCATTTGAAAAGCTGGGATATGATGAAATTGAATTGGAAGACTTTCAATTTGTGCCAGGATGGACAAGCTTTTACATTAGCAGCGGTATTGAGTTAGATATCCTGATAGACATGAAGGGCCTTGAAGATTATACATTTGATGAATGTCTCAAGATTGCCTCAATAGCCGATATAGAAAATACGCTAGTCCCCTTTCTTCATATCAATCAATTAATAGCCAATAAAAAGGCAGTTAACCGTTCAAAAGACCAGGTGGATGTAATGGAACTGGAAAATATTAT
Source organism: Chitinophagaceae bacterium (assembly GCA_031371545.1). Classification (GTDB taxonomy): domain Bacteria; phylum Bacteroidota; class Bacteroidia; order Chitinophagales; family Chitinophagaceae; genus Ferruginibacter. The sequence goes on along the minus strand of JANMJU010000230.1, from coordinate 19,643 downwards.
CAGAGTAAGTAAAGAAATGGGGCTCGACTAAATTTCCCTCAACAAATTCTCAATTTTCTGTTACTAAATTACCCTTTGAACCCCTATCTTTGCGGCAAAATTCGGGGATTATATGGCATCAAAGAGTTTCAAATCATTACTGGTAGCGGTTTTTAGCCTGTTTACAATGCTTCTTTCTACTACAGTGAAAGCTGGTGAACCTACGCAAGAAGGCGCAGGTGAAAAGCATGAGGCAAAGGAAGAAAAGCTTGATCCTGCTAAAATAATTTTAGACCATATTAAAGATGCCCACGAATTCCATTTCTTTACTATAGAAAATAAGGAAAACCCACATGAATCTTTTCATGCTTCCATTCCTTTACCAGTTATTTTATATTCTCCAACACAAGGTCTGTCTGTTTTTTCATCTTCCCGGTTTGGTCATTCAGGTGAGGAGGAATACAATGGTTATAAGTTCAATGAAAATAAAGATATAGTAGCCGTTGATGGCAGCACAGTCTATGATTTTTCGTTGACGAAGAATGTGGTGCAGATGTTTATTGCACTGGCTGTTCTTTGTTTCTTAATGATTGGCATCGCAAAGAAATATAAACAAGGGCATGGCGTTACAACAGCACCTAACGGCTGGCAAAATGCAATAGAACCCGTTATCACTTTTGTAAGGGATGATGTGGCTAAACCTAACTTGGGTAAAAAATGGGCTAAATATTTACCCTATTTATTGACAGTATTTTTCTTTATTCTTATCAATAATATTTTTGGATTGGTGCCGGGTTTGGCAAACGTTACGGGCAACACTGCTTTCACGGCTGTACTCGGTATTATCTCATTGGTAGTAATATTATGCAGTACCAACAGTCATTTCTGGGGTCATATTTTCTGGCCTCCCGGAGTGCCGCTGGCTGTAAAATTTATTTTAATACCAGTGGAATTAGCCGGTGCAATATTGATTAAACCAGCCGCTTTGATCATACGTCTTTTTGCCAATATGGTGGCGGGGCATATTATCATTTTAAGTTTCATCAGCCTGATATTTATTTTTGGTGAAATGAGCAAAGTTGCCGGATGGTCTTTCTCACCGGTATCTATTTTGTTTACCGTATTCATTTATTTTATTGAGATTTTAGTAGCATTTATACAGGCGTTTATTTTTACTAATTTAACGGCTGTATTTATCGGGCAGGCATTTGAAGGCGGGCATGATGATGTGGACGGACATGCTGATCCGGTAATTATTTAATTGCATTTTTTTTATTCATTTATAAAACCAAGTATCATGACTTTGATGACTTTGTTAACTGAAGTTGGATTTTCACACATGGGTGGAGCAATAGGTGCAGGCCTTGCTGCGATTGGTGCCGGTATCGGTATTGGTCAAATTGGTAAAGGCGCTGTAGAAGCTATTGCCCGTCAACCGGAAGCGTCTAACGACATTCGTGCTAACATGATTCTTACTGCTGCGTTCGTAGAGGGTGTTGCCCTTTTCGCTGTAATTGCAGGTTTACTGGCAGTATTGAAATCGTAATCAGCACCAAATCTTTACTGTATCCAAAGCACAGGGCGGAGGATACAGTAATTTTTAAATTGTAGAATTTTCAAATTAATATAAAATGGATCTTTTATTACCACATCTCGGCTTAATCGTTTGGACCTTACTGGCTTTTCTGATTGTATTTTTTATTTTAAAAAAATATGCCTGGAAACCAATCCTGAAATCTTTGGGAGAAAGGGAAAACAATATTGCCAACTCAATTGCTACTGCCGAAAAAGTAAAGCTTGAAATGGCCCAGTTAAAAAATGATAACGAAGCTTTGCTGGCCCAGGCCCGTGAAGAAAGAGCTATCATGTTGAAGGAAGCAAAAGAAACAAAAGACAAAATAATCAACGATGCAAAAGAAGAAGCAAAAGTGCAGGCAGCAAAAATTATTACCGATGCCCAGGCTTCTATCAACAATCAAAAAATGGCTGCGTTAACAGAAATAAAAAACCAGGTAGGTAATTTGGTTATTGAAGTAAGTGAAAAAGTTTTACGCAGGGAACTGGGTAATAAGACCGACCAGGAAAATTATATTAAACAACTGGCACAGGAAGCCAAATTAAATTAAGCCCCCATCCCCTAAAGGGGAGAAAGGCAGCATTTTTAATCATCTGACTCTCCGGAGTTTTAAAAAAATTTCCCCTTTAAGGGATTGGGTATGCAAAATCCACGTTTAGCAGGCAGGTACGCAAAAAGTTTGGTCGATCTGGCAATAGAATTGAACCAGTTAGAGGTTGTGTATGCTGATATGAAATGGCTGCAGGGGCTTGGTAAAACCAACCCTGATTTTACAGCCGTATTACGCAGCCCGGTTATTAAGCCCGGTATAAAAGAAAAAATAATTGATTCAATTATAACCAGCAGGGTTAACAATACTACCGCATCATTTATCCGGCTGTTGGTTCGTAAAGGAAGAGAGAGCAATCTGCCGGAAATAGCAGATGCTTTTGTAGAACAGTTCAATAAATTGAAAAATATTTATAGAGTTAAATTAATTACTGCTACAGCAGTTAGTGAGGATATTAAATCAGCTATCATTGCCAAAATAAAATCATCCACAGCACTGCAGAACATAGAACTGGAAACAGCAGTAAAGGATGAACTGATTGGAGGTTTTGTATTGGAGATGCAGGGAACATTGGTAGATGCAAGTATTCAGCGTGATTTAAGGGATATTCAAAAACAATTTATGGATAACCAGTATGTCCAAAAATTAAGATAAAACAACTTTTTAAAATAAACAGTTATGGTAGAAATTAAACCGGATGAAATTTCAGCAATCCTCCGTCAGCAATTAAGCACCTTTGATGCAGGAGCAAGCCTGGAAGAAGTAGGAACCGTATTGCAGGTGGGTGATGGTATTGCCCGTGTGTATGGTTTAAACAATGTAAGCAGTGGCGAATTGGTGGAATTTGAAAATGGTGTAAAAGCTATTGCACTGAACCTGGAAGAAGATAATGTAGGTGTGGTATTAATGGGTGACAGCAGTGGTATCAAAGAAGGTGCTAAAGTAAAGCGGACTAATAAAATTGCCTCTATAAAAGTGGGTGATGGTATGTGTGGCCGTGTTATCAATACATTGGGAGAAGCGATCGATGGTAAAGGTCCTATTACAGGCGAATTATATGAAATGCCGCTGGAGCGTAAAGCACCGGGTGTAATTTTCCGTGAGCCGGTAAAAGAACCATTGCAAACAGGTATCAAAGCAATTGATGCGATGATACCAATTGGCCGTGGACAAAGGGAATTGGTGATAGGTGACCGCCAGACTGGTAAAACTGCCATCTGTGTTGATACCATCATTAATCAAAAAGAATTTTACGCAGCAGGAAAACCTGTTTACTGTATATATGTTGCCATCGGGCAAAAAGCTTCTACCATTGCTGGTATTATGAAGACACTGGAAGAAAATGGTGCCATGGCTTACACAACTATTGTAGCAGCTTCTGCATCCGATCCGGCCCCTTTGCAGTTCTATGCTCCCTTTGCCGGTGCTGCTATTGGTGAATTTTTCCGTGATACAGGCCGTCCTGCTTTGATCATTTATGATGATTTGTCAAAACAGGCTGTGGCTTACCGTGAGGTGTCTTTATTATTACGCCGTCCGCCAGGCCGTGAGGCTTATCCGGGTGACGTATTTTACCTGCATAGCCGTTTATTGGAAAGGGCTGCAAAAGTTATTGCTAAAGATGAAATCGCTGCACAAATGAATGACCTGCCTGCTTCTATCAAGCATTTGGTAAAAGGAGGAGGTTCACTGACTGCATTACCAGTAATTGAAACACAGGCGGGTGACGTATCTGCATACATTCCTACTAACGTAATTTCTATTACTGACGGACAGATATTCTTAGAAGGTAATTTATTTAATGCCGGTATCCGTCCTGCAATCAACGTTGGTATTTCGGTTAGCCGTGTGGGTGGTAATGCACAGATCAAATCAATGAAAAAAGTGGCCGGTACTTTAAAACTTGACCAGGCACTTTACAGAGAGCTGGAAGCATTCTCCAAATTTGGTGGTGACCTTGATGCCGCTACAAAAAATGTAATTGATAAAGGTGCAAGAAACGTGGAAATATTAAAGCAGGCGCAGTACTCACCTTTTAGCGTTGAAAAACAGGTGGCCATTATCTATTTGGGTACACAAGGGTTGTTGAGAGATGTGGGAGTTAAAAATGTAAAAGCATTTGAAGAACACTTTTTACTTCAAATGGAAACCAAGCATCCTGAAATTTTGGCTGAGTTTAAAAAGGGCAACCTCCCTGAAGATGCATTGAAGAAAATGACTGAAATGGCAAAAGGGTTGATGCCACAGTATAAATAAGTATAAATAATAATTATAACCAGATTTATTGCATGCGCCTGTTTCAGAAATGAAATAGGCGCTTGTTTTTTTATCAGCATATAAAGTAACCAGCGAAATAATGGATTATTTGGAACAGGAATTACTAACCCCGATTAGGAAATAAAAAAGCCCCGTAAAACGGGGCTTTCAAAAATGATTTTACTGACACAATTACCTGCTTATCCTTTCCCTTCCAAAAGTGAGTCCGAGTTTGATATTAAAAGTAAAGTATGAATCTTTATTTTTTGGATTGCCTCTTATACCACCATCACTTTTTCTAAAAATATAACTGTTGGCTGCTGTATTAGTTCTTTGGTTGCTTTCCAGGTCTTGTGCATTTTGTAACTGTTTCCCGGTAAAACCAAATCCATTAGTTCCAAACAGGCTTGGGTCAATATATCTTGTGCTTACATCATCTAAATAATCTGTGAATAAAGTACGATGAAGAAACTCTGCACGGAGATTAAATGTTGGAGATAGTTCGTAACGTACACCAAACCCTATTGGGATGTTCATTTGTGAAAGTTTGTAAGGTTTTCTTTCTGGGTATTGGGGAAGGCCCTGCCCTTCTAAACGCAAAGGTTCAAGATCAACATATTCACCACTTCTTGATTTTGCCTGAGGACTAAATGAAAAATAGCCAATACCTGCCATAAGGTATGGTGAAAATAAAGGAGGTTCTTCGTCTCTTCCTGGCCAGTCAATAAAAATAAATAATGGATGAAATTCTGCAATTAATGAAATCTCTGAAATCTTACTTTTAAAACTAAGGTTTCTTTCGTACCTGCCCTGGCTGGTACTTTTTTCAGTTGCTAAAATACTGTCGTAAGCTTTTACATGTCCAAAAGTACCTTCTATACGCAGGGCTATTTTTTCTTTGTATGTAGCAGATAAATAAATACTCCCATTCATCTGGTTGTTACCCAAGTTTAAATCTTTTACAAAAGGTTTACCAAGCCCCTTTTTACCCCCAACATCAGTAAGACAATTCATGATGCCGAAAGATCCACCCAATTCAAACATTAGGGGTGTATCGTATGAATTATTATCGTAAAAATAGTATTGAGCAGAAGCCTTATACCCAGATGCAATCAAAAGTAAAGTTGATGCTATTACTAAAATAAATTTTTTCATGCAATTAGTAAGTTCCTTTTAATAAAATCATTTCAACCGAATTTACGGGAATATTTTACAAATTAAACGATTATTCCTGAATTATATTCCATCTTTCCGTATGTTATTGTAAAATTTACAGACAGTTTTAATACCGCAAACGTTGCATTTTGGACTTCTGGCTGTGCAGGTGTACCTGCCATGTAAAATAAGCCAGTGATGAGCTTTGTAGATATACTTTTCTGGAAAATATTTAATCAGCTGCTTTTCAGTTGCTAAAGGCGTTTTGGCATTTGTAGTAAGGCCTATTCTAGCGCTTACCCGAAAAACGTGGGTATCAACTGCCATGTTTGGCTGCTCATCAATTACAGAAGTAATTACATTGGCTGTTTTTCTTCCAACGCCGGGCAGTAATAGCAGTTCGTCTACCGTCATCGGTACTATACCAGCAAATTTTTCTATCAGCATACCAGCCATTCCAATCAAATGCTTTGTTTTATTATTGGGGTACGAAATACTTTTTATTATTGGAAACAATTCATCAAATTCAGCCTTACTCATACTTTCAGCATCAGGGAATTTTGCAAAAATTGCAGGCGTGGTAAGGTTTACCCGTTTATCTGTACACTGGGCAGAAAGTATTACCGCTACCAGTAACTGAAAAGGATTATTATAAAGCAGTTCAGTTTCTGCGTCGGGGCTATTGGCAGAAAAATAGTCAATAACGAATTGGTACCGCTGCTGTTTGGTCATAAAAAATCCCCCGGTGTTTGCCAGGGGACGAAATTAGGTTAAATACTCTTGATGATTTTATCCTTCCTGTGCGGTAAGTTCTTTTGTTTGCTTACCGGCATAATTCAGGATGAAATCAATGGCTTTCTTGCGGGGGGAAAGTGCTACTTTTTCCAGGCTTTTATGGGCCGAGGTTAACACTTCGTACTGTTCCCGAAGGTTCCAATCCGTTTCTAAAGCAGCTTTTATGGCCGCTGTTTTGTCGATGGAGGTTTCACTGTACAGGTACTGTAGCAGATCCTCCTGCGTAATGCTGTGCATAAGTTAAAAGTGCTTGTTAAGAGAATTAATTATCAATATCCAAATCTATAAACGCACATTGATTATGAATATTGTATCAACGCTTACTGTTTAGCGCTTTTTGAAGCCGACACGATAAACAGGTCTTCGTTATCCTTTTTCATCAAATATTTCTCTCTTGCGTATTTCTCAATCGTTTGGGCATTATTCTTTAATTCGCCCAATTCTTTCTTTGTGTCATCTATCTTTTTGCTAAGATGCTGCTCACTGCTCTGCAATTCCCAAAATTTGCCCCAGCGGCCAAATTCTGAAGTAATATCTTTTGGGTCAAAGAAAAGCATCCAAACTACAAAAAAGGTACCTGCAATGAGGTATTTATTTGTGAGCCAGGAAAGCCTCCCCAGCCCTTTGCGGAAAGAGGACTGAGGAGTGCCTGTATTTTCAGGAATATTTTCCATGTGTTGTGTTTATCTAGCTTTATTTACCAAATTTAATTTTTCCTTTTGGATAAATAGCACTGTCACCCAACATTTCTTCTATTCTTATTAATTGATTGTATTTGGCAATACGGTCTGTTCTGCTGGCAGAACCCGTTTTAATCTGGCCACAATTTAAGGCTACTGCTAAATCGGCAATGGTGGTATCTTCTGTTTCACCACTGCGGTGGCTCATGATGGTATTGTAACCATTGTTCTGAGCCATGCTTACCGCATTGATGGTTTCTGTAAGTGTACCAATCTGGTTTACTTTTACCAGCAGGCCATTGGCTACGCCGGTATCAATTCCCTGCTGCAGACGGTTAACATTTGTTACAAAAAGATCATCACCCACCAGCTGGATTTTCTTTCCCATCGTGTCGGTCATTAATTTCCAGCCCTTCCAGTCATCTTCGGCCATACCATCTTCAATGGAAACAATGGGATATTGTTTTACCCAGTTGGCCCAGAAATCCACCATTTTTTCGCTGCTCAGTTTTTTACCATCGCTTTTATGGAAATGATATACTTTTTTTGCTTTGTCATACATTTCACTAACGGCGGGATCCATTGCTATCGCTATTTGTGAACCAGGTTTATAACCGGCAGCACTGATGGCAAGCATAACGGTTTCTATCGCTTCTTCATTACTTTGAATGTTTGGTGCAAAACCACCCTCATCACCCACATTGGTACTGTAACCTTTTTTCTTCAGCACAGTTTTTAGTGCATGAAAAATATCAACGCCCCAGGCAAGTCCTTCACTAAAAGAAGAAGCACCAACCGGCATTACCATAAATTCCTGAAAGTCTATTTTATTGTCGGCATGCGAACCTCCATTTAAAATATTCATCATTGGGATGGGCAATGTTTTGGCATTGGTACCACCAACGTAGCGGTACAATGGAAGGTTAGCTTCTACAGCTGCAGCTTTTGCTACGGCCAAACTTACCGCCAGCATTGCATTGGCACCCAATTTACCTTTGTTAGCAGTGCCATCTAATTTAATCATCGCAGCATCAACCCCAGTCTGGTCTGCAATATCCCAGCCCAGTAAATTTTCTGCTATTACAGTGTTTACATTATTCACTGCCTTCAATACACTTTTGCCACCATAATAATTTTTCTTATTATCCCTTAATTCTACTGCTTCATGAATGCCTGTACTGGCACCACTTGGTACTGCGGCCCTGCCTAATTTTTCGTTTTCGGTTAATACATCTACTTCTACAGTAGGGTTTCCACGGCTGTCTAATATTTGACGGGCAAAGATGGATGCGATGTAGCTCATGATAAAAAGTGTTTAAGATTATGTTTTAATTGTTAGCTGCGGTTAAATTCCTGAAAATATCTTCCAGGCTGTTTGTTTCACTTTGCAAAGAAACAATGTTCAGGTTATTTTTCAAACTCAATTCTAATAACTGTTTTCTCACATTTTCAGAATTGTTAGTTGAAAGTTGAAAGCTATTAGTAGACAATTGTTTTATATCCATTACATTTTCGATTGAATTCAAATCTTCTTTAGTAATAGTTTCTTTAAATTCTACGAGTACATGTTGTTGTACTGCATTGGCTTTCTGCAGGTTGCTTAATAAATCATCTGCTACAATATTGCCACGGTTGATGATGATGACCCTGTCACAAATGGCTTCAACTTCCTGCAAAATATGAGAGGAAAATAATACGGTTTTATCCTTACCCAATCTCTTTATTACCTCTCTTATTTCTATTATCTGGTTGGGATCAAGTCCGCTGGTAGGTTCGTCTAAAATCAATACTTCCGGGTCGTGTATCAGAGCAGCGGCAATGCCTACTCTTTGTTTGTAGCCTTTACTTAATTGCCCAATCTTTTTGTTGGCTTCTAATTTTAAACCAACGGTATTAATCACTGTTTCAATTTTTGATTTTACATTTTGAATGGCATGTACTCCGGCAACAAATTCAAGGTATTCCCTCACATACATATCAAAGTACAAAGGATTGGCTTCGGGTAAATAACCAATCTTCTTTTTTGTATTCAAAGAATTAGTATCAACTGTTTCGCCACACACTTCAGCTTTACCGCTATTGGCTTCAAGATAGCCGGTAATGATTTTCATGGTGGTGCTTTTACCTGCACCATTGGGGCCAAGAAAACCAACGATCTCACCTTTATTGATGCTGAATGAAATATTGTTGACCGCCTTTTGTGTGCCGTATAATTTGGTGAGATTGGAAACTGTGATGGACATGGTAGGTTTTATACAGTAAATATAAAAAACGTCAGGCATTTATTTGTGCCTGACGTTGAAATGATATTTTTAAATTAATTTTTTTCGTCGTTATTGTTTGTACGATCATCAGGCTTTTGCTGGTTATCCCTGTTTTGGGGTGGCCTTTGCTGTTGGTTTGGATTACCGCCCCTATTCTGCGGAGGCCTGTTTTGCTGTGGCCTTCCACCTTGCCCGCCTTGTTGCTGATTCCTGTTTTCGCCACGGTTTTGTGGTGGCCTGTTTTGCTGGTTTCTTTGGTCGTTTCCTTCCTGCCTGTTGCCTTGCTGCTGGTTGGGATTGTCACCCCTGTTTTGTGGCGGCCTTTGCTGTGACCTGTTACCCTGTCCACCTTGTTGCTGGTTTCTTTGGTCATTTCCTTCACGTCTGTTTCCCTGCTGCCTGCCCTGGTCGCCTCTTTCATTGTCTCTTCTTTTGCGGCTGGTTTTTTCCAGGCTTTTCAGACTTATCTGGCCTACTACATCTGCATAAGTTGGTTCCACTTCAATTGGTTTTTTGCTTACCACTTCTACTGCTTCCAGTTCTTCCGGCCTTATGCCCTGTTTGTTAAGCGCTTTTATTTTTTGTACCCTTTCAATGGTGAGTGGGTATTGTTTATTGCTGTCTGGCATGGTGTACCACATCAGGTTTCGGAAAATATCTTTTTTTACTAAAAAGGCACGGCTCCTGGCCATTTCAATCATATCGCAATCATCAGGAAAATTTTGCAGCGCATCTAAGTAAGTATCCAGCTCATAATTCAAACAGCATTTCAATCTTCCGCATTGACCGCTCAGTTTGGTTTGGTTGATGCTGAGATTTTGATACCGGGCTGCATTGGTGTTTACACTTTTAAAATCGGTGAGCCAGGTACTGCAGCAAAGTTCCCTTCCGCAACTGCCTATGCCGCCTACCTTACCAGCTTCCTGCCGGGCACCAATCTGTTTCATCTCAACTTTTACTTTAAATTCTCCGGCGTAGATTTTTATTAATTCCCTGAAATCAACCCGGTCGTCTGCAATATAAAAGAAAGTGGCTTTGCGGCCATCAGCCTGTATTTCCACTTCAGCTACTTTCATTTCCAGGTTCAGTTGTTTGGCAATGGCACGGCTTCGTATCATCACATCTTTTTCCCTGGCCTTGGTTTCTTTCAGTTTGCTCAAGTCATTTTCATTTGCCCTGCGGAGTATTTTTTTAATGTCGGCGCTATCTTCTTTAATATTATTTTTCTTCAATTGCAGACGCACCAGTTCACCGGTCATGTTTACACTGCCCACATCAAAACCACTTACGCCTTCTACAGCAATCATGTCCCCTTTTTCAAAAAAATAACTGGTAGTATTTTTAAAATAGTCTTTGCGGCTGCCATTATTAAAACTTACTTCCACCATTTTGCAACTGCTTTCCGGGTCGCTGAAAGGCAGGTTGGCCAGCCAGTCATGCACATTCATGCGGTTGCAACTTCCGCTTGAGCAACTTCCGTGGCTTTTACATCCACCGGGGGCGCTGCCTGATCCACAACTTCCACATCCCATATTGTTGAATTAATTGATAGTTGATAATTAGTTAATTGATAGTACCTGTAATGCAAAAACAGGGTGAGTTTCACCTGCAGCAAGCAAGACAATCATTGTTTGGTGAGGAATTTTTATGGGCCCGGCCGGGTTGCTGCTATGATACTTCATTGGCGTCGCACTCTTGTACTATTGTTCATTACTGAACGATACAATTTTTATAGAAACGCATTGCTGATTAAGGCAGTGCGGTACAAGTGAGATTAAAATATTTTCTTCCACCGGAAGATAATATTTTAACAAGTCTTCGACTACAACAATGTTGAATATAGCGGAGAAAGCCGGTTACATAAATAAACACACAACTCCAAAGCTCGACTTCAAACCCAATTTCCTCAATTAATCAAAATTAGTGAATTGTTACTAATAATGTGGTGCAACTTAATGGATAGGGCGTGAAAGAGCATTTTTCCGTTGGCATTCCGCTCAATGTAGTAGCTGGCCTTGTCCAGTTCCTGTATGATGGCTTCCTGCTGGCCGATGCCACAAAGTTTATTGAGCCGCATGGCAAAATCGAGTTCATTGCTGGGTTCGGCCTCATTGCTGTTGTCAATAATGCGTACCCTGATGGCTATTTCCAACAAGTGGGTAAAGTATTTTAGAAATTGTTTTTGCTTCTCCCTGCCCTGCTTGCTCATATCTTCTATCCACTTTACCTGCCCCGGCAGATTTTTTTTTGCAATCATGTTGAGCCACTCTCTTAAAGTAACCTGCCAGTCATCTTCTTCATGTTGCAATAAATGTAGTGCCTCCCGGTAATTGCCTTCACTCATAATGGCAACCTGCCGTGCCTTTTCAATTTTTACTCCGGCTCTTAATTCCAATGCTACTTCAATTTCAGTATTTGAAAGCAGTGGCACTTTCACTAACTGAGTTCTTGATAAAATAGTGGGTAATACCTGTTCTTCATTTTCGGCTACCAACACGAAAAGTGTATTGGGTGGTGGTTCCTCAATCAGCTTCAGCAGTTTGTTACCGTTTTTGGTAAGGTATTCCGGCATCCAGATGATAAGGATCTTGTATTCGCTCTCAAAACTTTTCAGGCTTATTTTCCGGTTGATGTCATTACATTCTTCAGCAGTGATATTTCCCTGTTTATTTTCGGCACCAATAAACTGCAGCCAGTCGAACACATTGCCATAAGGGTGAATGGAAACAAACTCCCGCCAGTCCTTAATATAATCTGTGCTTACTGGCTTATCGCCGGATTTTTTTGGAATAACCGGGTAAGAGAAATGTATATCGGGATGAATGAGTTGGGCAGCTTTGGTACAGGCTGGGCAAGTGCCGCAGGAGTCCGTTTCTCGTTTCTCGTTCGGTGCCGGCTCAGGGTCTCCAAATAGTGATCGGCCAGGTATTGTTGCGGTGTTTTTGCCATTTACTTTTTCGCAAACAATGTACTGGGCAAAAGCCATTGCCAGTGATAAAGCACCACTGCCTTCTTTGCCTAAAAAAAGCAGGGCGTGGCTCAGCCGGTTGTGCTGCACCATTTGCGCCAAGTGTTCCTTTACTTCTTTTTGGCCTATGATATTTTCAAAATGCATCGGCACAAAGTAAAATAAAAAAGCCATCCATTGGCAAATGGATAGCTTAAAAAAGTGACGGCACTGGTATATATTTTTTAACCAGCGTTTGGTTTTCTATTTTTAATGTGTGTATATTACACATCAAAGACGATTGCAGCGAACTATTACAGGATTATTTACTGCTGTATAATTAATAATATAGCCCTGCTGCTTTTTAGTTTTTAAATAACGATTGCCAAACTTCTTTTATTAAAGCATTGCTTATGAAAAAATCCATTCTGGCATTTATTGTACTTGTATTTTGCTGCTGTTTTGTAAAGGCAGGTAATAAAGAAAAACTTCATCCTGCTTCTTCAGAATCCCCTTTGGCTGTATTGCCGCTTCCTGTCGGTGTTGTGGATGGAATAAATTACGGCAGCGACAATACTTCTGTCACATTGGTATTGCATGCACCCGGCAAAACCAAGGTGGTACTGATTGGTGATTTTAATGATTGGGTGCAGTCTGCAAATTATGAAATGAATAAAACCCCCGATGGACAAAAATTCTGGTTAACCATCACAGGCCTTTTACCCAGAACTGAATATGCATTTCAATACATAGTAGATGATGCAATCAGGATTGCAGATCCTTACTCCGAAAAAATACTTGACCCCGGGAATGATCCATACATTAATGATGTGTCCGGGTTTAGTGTTTATCCCAACCTTAAGGCATACCCCACGGGAAAAACTACCGGCTATGTATCGGTAATGCAAACAGCAAAACCAGCTTTTAACTGGACAAGCAATAATTATACAAGGCCTGTACAAAACAAATTACTGGTTTACGAATTATTGGCAAGGGATTTTGTAGCAACGCATAGCTGGAAAACAATAAAAGACAGCCTGAACTATTTACAGAGTCTGGGTATTAATGCTATTGAACTGATGCCCTTTAATGAATTTGATGGTAACAACAGCTGGGGCTACAATCCAAACTTTTACAATGCACCAGATAAATATTATGGAACGGATGGAGACTTGAAAGCATTTATTGATGAATGTCATAAAAGAGGCATTGCAGTAATACAGGATATTGTTTTCAATCATGCCTGGGGAAGCAGCCCATTGGCATCTTTATATTGGGATGGAACAAACAACAGGCCTGCTGCAAACAATCCCTGGTTTAATACTGTGGCACCGCATCCTTTTAGTTTTGGTTGTGATTTTAATTTCAGCAGCACTGCCACCCGTTATTATTTTCAACGCATACTGGAGTATTGGTTAGGTGAATATCAAATCGATGGATTCCGGTTTGATTTATCAAAAGGGTTTACCAATAAAAATACCGGAAGTGATGTAGCAGCATGGAGTGCTTATGATGCAGAACGTGTTGCCAACATAAAATGGCTTGCTGATATTGTTTGGAATAAAACTCCTAACAGTTATGTAATACTGGAACATTTGGGTGACTGGGGAGAAGAGAATGAATTTATGAATTACAAACAGGGCATGATGCCATGGCACAGGCTGGATGTGCCTTTTAACGAAGCCACAATGGGCTATAGCGGTTGCGGACAGGATATAAGCCAGGTATATTATAAACACAATAATAATTTCAGCAGGCCACTGCGGATGGGTAATATAGAAAGCCATGATGAAGAAAGGCTGATGTATAAAAATCTTACTTACGGTAATGCTTCGGGCACATACAATGTAAAAACATTTTCAACAGCAGTAAGTAGGATGCAGGCTGCATCTGCTTTTGACTTATTGATAACAGGGCCAAAGATGATTTGGCAGTTTTATGAATTGGGTTATGATTACTCTATTAATTACTGCAGCAATGGTACTCTCAGCACCAATTGCCGTACAGATAAAAAACCTATCCGTTGGGATTATCTTCAGAATACAGATAGGAAAAAATTATACAATGCAGTAGCTGCATTAATGAAATTAAAAAGCAGGTACAGTGATGTGTTTGCCACAGACCTTGCCACAGGATATGATTTGGGCTGTAACAGTTTTAAAAATTTTCAAATTAATAACAGCAATTTGAATGTAACAGTGATTGGCAATTTTGATGTAACATCAAAAACAAAAACCATCACCTTTCAGCATACAGGTACTTGGACGAATTATATAACAGGCAATGCTTATAATTATACCACCACTTCACAAAGTATCACTCTTCAGCCCGGAGAATTCAGGGTGTTGCTTGATAAAAATATTACAGCAGCCAATATTGATGCAGTAAAGAATTTTTCTGTGTACTTTAAAAAACCAACAGCCTGGGCAGCAGCAAAAATTCATTTATGGAATTCAATACCTGCAGGGGCAACAGCAACTACCACCTGGCCAGGAAATAGTATGGTAGTGGATTGTGGCGGTTGGTACAGGTGGGATTTTACTAATACCGCTGCTATTAATTTAGTATTTAATGATGGAGGTACCAATAAAACAATTGACCTCTTTGCAAATGGTACTGCTTATTATGATAATGGATGGCTTACAACTGTACCGGTAATAAATCCCAAAGCAATATTTACAACAACGCCTTCTACCGGAACTGCTCCATTAGCTGTAGCTGTCAATGCGGCGGCCTCCATTTCCTGTGCTGGCATATCAAACTATGCATGGTATTTTGGAAATGGTACTACAGCTACTGGCAGCAATGCTTTAGCTACTTATTCTGTTCCAGGTACTTATATTATAAAGCTTGTTGTTACCGATTTGCAAAACAGAAAAGACAGTACTACACAGCAGGTTACCGTTTCGCCTTCCTCCGGGCTTACCATCTATTTTAAAAAACCAGCCGACTGGGCAAGCACTGTTAAAATACATTATTGGAATGCTTTGCCATCTGGCTCTCTTGCAGGCTCCACCTGGCCGGGAGCAGCCATGACAGCGGATTGCAATGGATGGTATAAATATAGTTTCCCCACCAATGTTAGTTCGGTAAATATTATTATTAATGATGCCGCAGGCAAACAAACTGCCGATCTGTACAATGTAAACACCAGCAGGTTTTATGATAATGGCTGGCTGGCTGTAGAACCTGCTGCAAGATGCCCGGTAGTTTTACATTTTAAACGGCCTGCTGCATGGACCAATGTTCCGAAAGTTTATTACTGGAATACAACGCCTTCGCTTGCTTCTATAACATGGCCTGGCTTTGATATGACTGATGAAGGTACTGGCTGGTGGAAATATACCATTACCAGGGCAAGCTGTGCCAGTGTTATTTTTAACAACAGCAGTTCACCTCAAACAGCCGACTTACTAAATGTGTGCGGAGAAGTATGGTACGATAATGGATTTGTAAAGCAGCCAGCAGCAAGGCCAATCAATCCATCAACAGTAATTGTTAAAATATTTACAGTATATCCCAACCCGGTTGCAAAAGAAATAATTGTCGAATATGGTACTGCAAAAGCATCAGAGGTTTTGTTTATAATTTATGATGCTGTTGGCAGAGTTATTTATAAATCAACATCACAAAGCATGATGGCAGGCAATCAAAAAATGATTATCCAGCGTAACAATATCGTGGCAGGAAATTATATTTTGGAAACAACAATTGATGAAACTGTAAGGCATACCTCATTATTGTTTCAGTAAGGATGCAAGTATATTATTTAATACAAAAGGCAGGTACATATGGTACCTGCCTCTTTATTTAACTGAAATAATTACTGGTATTTGAAATACCAGCATAAAAAAAATTAGCGGTATTATTTATTTTAAAGCTTACCGGTAATCTCTTCACTCATTGGTGTAACCTTGCTTTCAAAATAATTTAACAGGTTGCCTTTCTCGTCCAGTAAAAATTTATTGAAGTTCCATTTTATCTCTGCATCCAAAACTCCATTCTCACTTTTGTTACAAAGCCATTTATAAATTGCCGCCATATCATCTCCCTTTACAGAAATTTTTGCTGCCATGGGAAAACTAACGCCATAATTTTTTTTACAAAATTCTTTTATCTGGTCGTTGCTGCCCGGCTCCTGCCCGCCAAAGTTGTTGGCTGGAAAACCAACAATCACCAGTTTGTCCTGATATTTTTTATACAAAGCTTCCAGGCCTTCGTATTGCTTTGTGTAGCCACATTCTGAGGCAGTATTTACAATTAAGATTTTTTTTCCTTTGAATGCAGCAAAGTCAATGGTACTGCCATCTAACGCCGGTACTTTAAAATCGTAAATAGACTTTTTTATAACAGATTCTGCAGCCGGAGCTTCATTGTTCATGGCGATATTATTTGTTTGTGCGGCACAGGAAATGAGTGCAGTTGAGATGATGAATGTTTTTAACATGGTTTGTTTTTTATTGTAACGAATGAGAAATGATTTTGTTTATAGAAATGCTTATTGCTTTTCATAGCACCCAATATCAGGCCGCAGTCCAACACTTCTTGGGTTGTTGTCAAGGTCGTATAAAAAATTTGTGGTTGTACCATTATCAAATCCCGGTGCAATATTGTTGCTGATATGAAAATCAAATATATTTTTTGAGACGTTAATACTGTCGAATAATGGAGGTTGATTTTTTAAAGATGCAGTGACAGTACTGCTTGTCGGATCATTTATTGCCCTGTACAGGCAATTGATAAATTTAACCGGAACTATATTTGTGCCCTGCTGGTTTACAATAATTTCATCATCTACTATTCCTTCTTCTCCCCAAAAAATACAGTTTTTAAAAATAGCGTTTAAGTCATTAATAGCAGTGGCACCATTAATCACTGCAAAATTAGTCAAAGATAAAACAGGTTTTTTGTGAGTGATAAATGCAGCATAAGCGGCTACTGTGCAATTGGTCAGATTGTAATCGCCGCCTAAAAAGAAATTAATATTACTGCCACAATTACTGATCAAACTATTATCAGCATTGAGGCTGCTGTTTACACAAAGCAGGCCGGCATCATACGCATTGTCAATGATACATTGATGAAGGATAATTTTTGGTAAACCGTTGCTAGCAGGGTTTTCGGCTACTACTGCCTGGTAGGCATTTTTTACAGAGGTAAAATTCAGCACATTGCTTTTACTTGTTTCCCTAAAGTAAATGCCCGGCCAGCTTGCAGGCAGGTTTTTGTAAATAGTATCCAGCCGGTCGCCGGCAAATGTTACCGGTTGTTCTTTGGTACCGTTAGTTACCAAAGTTCCATCTACTAAAAATGGAGCATTCGCATGACAGTATATTTTGCAGCCAGGCTCAATAGTGAGTGTCGAATTGGTATCAACCTGTAACCGGTCCAGTATCACATAAGGGAGGTTATTGTTCCAGGTAATATTGCCTGTGATGACCCTGTTGCGTAAGAAGTTGGCATTTTGTCCGAAGGCTTCCAGCTGCACAAAACGGCTGTTTCCATTGTATGAAATTAGAATACTGTCTTTGACAATGAATGGCAGATTGTCGAGATTAGGATTGATGTTTACGGAAACAAAAACATACATACTGTCATTAGCTGCCAGCTCTATATTAGTTACTTCGGATGCAGCTACTCCATTAATATTTATTTTAAAAGCAGATGCAGCACCACCCATCAGCTTCACACTGTTTAGTAACAGTTTTTGATTATTGTCGTTGTTTATTTTAAATGATTGTGTTACCGAACCGACGCTGGTAAATACAGTGTCGAATTTTAAAGGCTCATCTATTGTGGTAAGCTTTGCATCTCCGCTTGTAATGAAAGAATCTTTTTTGCAGGAAGTTGATGACAAACTAAAAACTGCCAGGAGCAGGCAGGATAAAAAAATAAATTGCGGAGATTTTGTTTGCCAATGCTTCATGGTTCAAAAATAATGTTATTTATCAAGGGTACTTGTTTTGAAATGTTACTTTGTTGCTACCGCTAAAGCTGCGATGCTTAATTGTACTCCTTCAATTTTCAACAAGGTATTTCCACTTGCTTCAAAAGTGGCTCCGGTTGTTACCACATCATCCACCAGCAACAAATGTTTTCCTTTTATTACTTGCTCATTTTTTAAAGCAAAACTTCCATCCACATTTTCCCAGCGTTCTGTCCGGTGTTTCTTGGTTTGTGTTTCGGTAAACCGCTGCCGGATCAAAATATTATTAAATACCGGCACTTTCATTACTTCAGACATGCCGTTACAAATAATTGCTGCCTGGTTGTAGCCCCTTTTTCTTTCTTTATCTGGAAAAAGTGGAAGTGGTATTAAGCCATCAATATTATAAAAACGTTTGCTGTCAATTAAAGATTTTGCCATTAGTTCACCCAGGTAAAAACCTATTTCCCTGTTGCCTTTATATTTTAATTGATGAACGAGGTGCTGAATTAAAGATCCTTTAGCAAAATAAAATTCGCCGTTTGCTGCTACTAAAGGTATCCTGCCCCAAAATATTTTTTCAATCGGGTTATTTTTATGAGGAGCATAGTTGGTTACCGGTAAATCGACAAAACATTTTGCACAGAGTAAATTATCCTCAGCCAATCCATCGCTTCCACAACCAGTGCAGATGTGGGGATAGAAAAGATGAGCTGTATCGGATAATATGGTTTTTAAAAACTGCATTTTCTGTAACTATTTCAAACAAGTTTTTATTAGTTGCTAAAACAAATACTGATACAATTCTTCCACTTTTGCCAAAGCCACCACTTCAATATTGTGTTTTAGTTTGCTCATTGATTTGGCATTGTACTTACTCACAATAATTTTTTCAAAGCCTAATTTTTCCGCTTCTGCAATGCGTTGTTCAATCCTGTTCACTGCTCTTATTTCACCACTCAATCCTACCTCTCCTGCAAAGCAGTAATGCTGGTTGATGGGCACATCTTCGTAACTGCTGAGTAAGGCACTAACAATTGCAAGGTCGATGGATGGGTCTTCCACTTTTAATCCCCCGGCAATATTTACAAATACATCCTTAACACCAAAATGAAATCCGCCACGTTTTTCCAATACGGCTAATAATAATTGCAACCGCCTCAAATCAAAACCTGTTACGGTACGTTGCGGTGTGCCATACACACTTTGTGTTACCAATGCCTGCCCTTCAATCAGCAAAGGCCTTGCGCCTTCCATGGTGGCTGAAATGGCAATGCCGCTCAGTTGTTCTTCTTTTTGGGTAATTAAAATTTCTGAAGGGTTACTTACAGCTCTCATTCCTTCACCGGTCATTTCGTAAATGCCCAATTCAGATGTAGAGCCAAAGCGGTTCTTCAATGTTCTTAAAATACGGTAAGCGTAATGCCGGTCGCCCTCAAATTGCAATACTGTATCCACCATGTGTTCCAAAATTTTTGGCCCGGCAATGGTACCGTCTTTTGTAATGTGGCCAAT
>JANMJU010000236.1:0-10733 GCA_031371545.1 Chitinophagaceae bacterium | reverse complement strand
GTGATACATTTTTTATTAAAGATGGGTTTTACCTGTGCGTTAAAATCTATTTTATTTTTACTGGGTAACAAAAAATATAAAGCTGCCGCCACTGCAATCAGCAGCAGCACAACCAGTGATATTTTTGAGAAGCGAAATTTCATCTATTTATTTTTGCCAAAGTGGTTTCTTGTTTTGCAACTTTACCCAACAACCAATTCCTGCTTGTTGTATCCAGTCCCGGATTCTCTTTTAAAAAACCTTCCCTTACTATTGCCGCTGTTTGTTCAATGTTTTCCGGATTCCAACCGGGTGGTTTTATTAAATACAATAATTTGTTTTTTATCCCTTTTGCATTTGCAACATCTTTAAACAACAAAATAAATTCACCAAAATAAAAATCAATAAAATTGGTTACATCCATTTTCCGGGTAATGCCATATTCTATTTTCACTTCATCCCTTAATGGTTGCAATGTTCCAAATGCCCAATCCCAAAAAGGAAGAAAAGTACAAAAATTGGTATCCATATACAATGGATTTTTTGCATGATGTACCCGGTGATGTGATGGTGTAATGAGAAAATATTTTAAGAAACCGAGCCTTCCTTTTTTTAAACTTCTTTCGCCTGCATGAATAAATGTGCCCCAGCCAACTTCAATGCCCCAGATAACAGGGAATATCATTTCGAATGGCACACCTGCAAGCGACAAAATAAACCATTGCATAAAAGTGGTGATGTATCCTTCTGCAAAAAAATGTACCCATGCTGTTGTCAATGTTAAATCGCTTGGTGCATGGTGTGGCGAATGAAAACACCAAAACATCCGCACACGGTGAAAACAATAATGCCAAACCCATGTACTCAATTCCCAAATTAAATAACCATAAATCCAGCTATACCAATGAAAATGAATAACATGAAAACTAAACATGTTAAAGAATGGTTTTACCATTTCAAACACATCCAGCTGAATGAGTTTAGGAATAAAAACCGGAAAAAAAGTTGCTAAAAAAGTAGGCTTGATTGTTTTAGCAATGTATTTGAAAATACGTGTACACTTTTCAAAATTCCATGCTGTGGTTTTTTCGCTTTTAAACGCTTCAAATATAACCACGCCAATTTCCCACAGGGTAAAAACAATAATGATTTCCCATAAGATGATAAGAAAAGCTTCGCTGTACAAGCCCTTTGCAAATTGCTCCTGAAAACCCGTAATTAATCCTTTACCCTGAATTGTATCCCATAAAGAATCAATTAATGGCCTAATCCAGTCACGGGAAAGAATAAGATAAAATGCATAAATGAAAACTGCATTTTCAACCCAGCGCCAGTATTTATTAAATGATTTCAAGTGCATTGATTTATTCTTGCCGCAGATTCGCAGATAATAAACAAAAACAATCTGCGAATCTGCGGCTATACATTATTTAAATGCCGGGCTTTTAAACCCAAGTTTCTTCAATCCATTTTGTACATCCGGTATTTTCATAAATAAATTCCACAGCAAACCCGTTCTGTAGTTTTCAATCATCGTTACAATCGGTCCCTGGTCAATTGCCAAATGAGATTTTGCATACCAGTTGTGATGAATGCTGAAGCCATCTACAAAGCCATACTTGCTCCAAATTTTATCACCCATGTTGTAATAAAAATATCTTAATGCCGCCATGCTTTCTTTTGGTGTGTATGGCATTGATGAAATAGCAGCAGTTGGTTGAATTACTCCTCTGTCATTCTCCGGGCTATGAGCAACATAACCTTTGTAACTGTCACCAGCTGTTAATCCCCAGCACACATCACTGTACCCTTTAAACTTGTTTGGGTTTTCCATACAATATGCCCTGTTGATAAGCGTATGATTTTTTCCCTGTAAAAAATAATCGTTGCCGAGTGAATCAGTTAATCCATTTGGATTTATTCCCTGGAAAGTGTATTGCTCAAAAAACAACGGGCCGCCCTTGTCTTTGTCATAATTACCTAACGGCAGCTTGTAGCCGTAATACTCTTTGCCATTTTTAAATCCGGGACTGCCAGCCCATGTGCCGTTATAAACTTCTTTTGAAATAGAATGAAATTGCGATGATGCCGACATGATATAAGTGATCAGACATTCATTATAACCCCACACCGGAAAGTTCATATCAAAACCATTATTGGGACTCCAGTGCCAGAACAATTTATTTTGCCCGTTAGTATGCCAGTTCCAGTTAGCAGCACCCCACATTTGGCTGATACGTTTTCTTAAATAAATTTCTCTCGGCGTTTCCTTATTAAAATATTCCCTTGCACATAAAAAGCCCATGAGCAAATAAGATGTCTCCACAATGTCTGCTCCATCATCCAGCCTGTCAAACTTTATTGTCTTTCCCGTTCTTCCATTCATAAAGTGAGGATAGATACCATGATAGCAATCCGCATTGATTAAAAAATCTGCAATCTTTATTAATCTTCTCACGGCTGTATCTCTTCCAATCCATCCTCTTTCAACAGCAACAACTGTTGACATTATGCCAAAGCCAGTTCCGCCAATCGCCCCTGCATCTTTACCAAATTCTGTTTTGCTGAAGTTGGGTTCATCCCATGCTTCGTTGATATAATCCCAGTAATGTTCTGCCAGCACAGAGTTGCTTCTTTCCAATGCCAAGCCGCTGTATGGATGTGCACCATGCCAAAAAAACCGGAAGGTTTGTCGTTGTACTGTTTCCAACAATTGGTCATCAGTTAAATTTTTAATAATGCCAACTGGAGCGATGCTGTCGGGGCCATCGTTGTATTTGCCTTTGAGGAGGGATTTGTTTTGTGCATGAATAAAATTTGCTGCACATAGAAGAATGAATGAGGTGAAAATTTTTTTTATCATTGTTTGAATTTATTTTCTGTTTTTATTTTGAGCCAGACATTAGTACTGCTATTATGCTTCATTGGCGTCGCACTCTTGTACAACATATCGTTATTCATCTTTTCTCACCTTTTGCATTATGGCGACGGGCTATGCCCATCGCTAAGATATCCCGTCAGCCAACCGGCGGACTATCTACATTATCATTCTTTAGCCACAGGTATCACCCACCTGTTCAAAAAATTATACGGCAGTTCAATCACCACTTTATAAAATTCAGAAGGCATGCTCTTTACATCAATTATTGTTTTGCCATCAGCAACAGGAACTTCTTTTATTAGTTTGTAATCATCAACTCCGCCTTGTTTAAATTTATTAGTAGTGGAAATCCAGATTTTTGCAACACCTGTTTTATCAAGCGGCTTCCAGGTTACAGATAATGTATTTCCAATTCGTTTTACATCAGCATCGGTAGCAGATAATTTTCCTGTCAGTGAAATACCATCTACTTCCATCAACTTTTCTCTTGGAATTTTTACGTAAAGAAAATTTGCAATAGAAGGCATGATGTCAACAATGCCCGGTTTATTTTTGAAAAAATAATGGTTCAGGTCTTTTGCATTGGTGGCAATCCATGTTGTTCTTTCCCTTTCACCTTGCCCGCCGTGATGATAACCATTGTTTTCCCTTCCATGGTCTGTGGTGATATAGAGTTGCCACTCTTCATCAAAATTTTTCTGCCGGTATTCAATTGCTTCCCACAATCTTTTTAATTTATCATCCAATAGCTTTACAGCATTGGTCAATGTATCGCCGTTGCCATGACGGTGCCCCATTTCATCTGTATATTCCAAATACACCCACGATAAATCCGGCGCATCTTCCTTAATAGAAGCAGCAGCCCTGTTGATAACAGAATCATCAATTACATTATAGAAATATCCAAAATCATCATGCGGATAATTTGCAGTGTCGTTTTCCATTCCATCAAAAATTATATCAGGCTGAATATTGCCTGCGGCTTTTGCATCGCTGCCAATCAGTTTTGTCCTGTTGTCAATCCATGTAGAATAAATAGCTGTTTTCTTTTCAGGGAATTGTGCCTTAAACAAACGGAAAATATTCCAGTAGTTATAATTCGGCGCTTCAATTTCATTGCCCCACACATTGTGTTTATTAACCCATGTGCCTGTGAGCAAACTGTTATAACCAACTGCAGAAATAGTCGGTGTTTCAGAATAACCGCCTCTTTCTCCTCCCACATGCGCCCTTGCATAACCACCTTCTTTTATAATAGCTTTTAATGCTGGCATATTCAGGCTTTCAATTAAATCTGCAGGAATACCATCGGCAATTACAAACACAGCCTTGTGCATTTTTTGTGCAGCAAGTTCACAATATGAAAACAGGAAAAACACAAAAAGAGGAATATATAAAGGCAATTGTTTTTTCATACAACTTTATATAATTGATTGAGCAATCGTTTCCCAAAAATAACTTTAGTAAAAAAGTTAAACCACTATTATTAAGCAGTAAACTTATACTATCTTAGCAAAAAAGGGTTTATTTTTAATAACTTTATAATATAAAAATATCTTCCTGCTATGAAACCGGCACTTGAACATCTCCCCCGTGAAAAAAATCAGTCCTTTGTTGTAAAAGACTTTGACTATAAATATTATCCCACTCCCTGGCATTATCATCCTGAACTGGAAATAGTATTGGTAACAGAAAGTACCGGCAAGCGTTTTATCGGTGACAACATTTCTGATTTTAAACCCGGCAACCTTGCTTTGCTTGGTTCAAATATTCCGCACACTTACCGCAATGATGATAAGTATTATGAAGCAGGCTCAAAGCTGAAAGCTAAATCTATTGTTATTCATTTTACGGCAGGTTCACTGGGCAATGACTTTTTAGCACTTCCGGAAGCATCGGCACTTGGCAAATTATTTGAACAGTCGGCTTATGGCATTGAAATAAATGGCAAAACAAATCAAAAAGTCAGCAACAAGTTATATGATATTATTTCTGCTGATGGTTTGAAAAAATGGATATGCCTTGTGGAAATGCTGCATGATATGGCGGTGGCAAAAAAAGATTGTAAAAAAATTACGCAATCGCCATACACCGGTTTTAATGAAAAAGAATCAACCCGTATGTGTAATGTGCTTAACTGGGTGGTGGGCAATATTGAAAATAATATTACGCTTGACGATGCTGCTGCAGTGGCAATGATGAACCCCAATGCTTTCTCCCGTTTTTTTTCCCTACGTACCCGTAAACCATTTTCAGAATTTGTAAAAGAACTTCGTCTTCAAAAGGCAGCCAAACTATTAATTGAAAGTGATATGCCTGTAACGCATATTTGTTTTGAATGTGGCTATAATAATATTTCAAATTTCAACAGGCAGTTTTTAAATTATTACAACACCAATCCCGTTAAGTACAAAAAAGAGTTTATGGAAAAAACACAGGTTAGTGGTGTTGCATAGAAGTTTTTTTTAAACACTCCTCTATAGCCGCCGTCAGGATTTTCAACCGCTGACGGGGTTTGGCAAAATCTTTTATTTCTCAGGATAATCAAATCCTAATTTATTTAATCCTCCTTTCACTTCAGGGCAACTCATAAATAATTTCCACAACAAACCGCTTCGGTAATTTTCAATCATCACCGGTATTGGTCCCTGGTCAATCGCTAAATATTTTACAGGATACCAATTTTCTGTTTCACTAAATGCATCATAAAAGCCAAACGGCCCCCAAGTTTTTTCATTTAAATCATAATACCAATGTTTCATTGCAGCCATTGATTGTTCCGGCGTGTATGGAAAGGAAGACAACGCAGCCGTTGGTGATATTACTCCTGCATCATCATTCGGATTAGGCGAATGTGCTGCATAAAATTTTACTGAATAACTGGCAGTTAATCCCCAATTATTTTTTCCATATCCTTTATAATTTTTTAGATTGTTTACACACCATGTATAATTGATAAGCGACTGGCTGGTATTTTCTGTCCAGTAATCTGTGTACCCGTCTTTGAGCCCTTTCGGATTTAAACCGAGATAAGAATAATGCGACCAGAACAACGGTGCTGCATTTGGAGGATTGCCCTGGTAACGCAACTGTAATGGATAGCCCAAAGCAGTGTGCGGCGATTTTAATTTTCCATTCTCTGCCCAGCCTTCATGATACACTTCGGCAGGCACAGCATGCGTGGGTGATGATGCAGCCAGTACATACATAATCAAACATTCATTGTAACCATGTACGGGGAAATTCATTTGCCAATCATACGTTGGACTCCAGTGCCAGTACAAAACATTTTGTCCATTTCGATACCAGTCAAACTCAACTTCCTTCCAGAGTTTATCAATACGCTGTGCCAGCGCTTTTTTTTTTTTATTTCCATCTTTAAAATACTGTCTTACACAAAGCAAGCCCTGTATCATAAAAGATGTTTCCACCAAATCGCCGCCATTATCTTTTTGTCCAAATGGCTTTACTTTTCCTGTTTCGCCGTTCAACCAATGCGGCCATGCACCGTGAAACCTGTCTGCTGTCTCCAAAAAATGAACAATCTTTTCAAGACGTTGCATACCATCTTCTCTTGTAATAAATTTTCTTTCCATTGCCACAATCAAACACATCACACCGAAACCACTACCGCCGCTTGTTACTATGTTCTTGTCATTTTCGGGATAATCATTATCAACATGAAAACGTTCTCTCCCCATGCCACTCACCGGCTCTGCACCATCAGTGAAATATTTTATTGTTTGCTGCTGTACCAAATCAAGCAAAGCAGAATCAGTAATAACTGCAGGGGATGGAATAACCCTGGCTTGCTTGCTTTGAGTATAACAACCGCTAAAAGAAAAAAAACTAAATGCAGTAAACCCAATACTAAAAATAAATGACCTCAGGCTGTATGTATTGTTTGATTTCATTGATCTTTTTTATTTATTAATTCCAATGTTGCCATCACGGGGAAATGATCGGATGGATATTTCATGTTATAAGAATCGGTGATGGTAGCGAATTTTTTCGCCGTCCATCTTTTATCTTGTGAAACAAAAATGTAATCAATACATCCGTCCGGCTTTTTATTAAATTCAAATCCTTCCCATGTATCTGCAGGGCCATAAGGTTTTTCTTTGCTGATGTTTCTTGCATTTAGAAAATGCTCACTGATGTACATCGCTGGCGCTTCATCGGGTTTAGAATTAAAATCCCCCGTTAATACCACTGGATATTTTTTGTGTTTTGCAAGAAGATTAATTTTTTGAGTAATGAGTTTTGCAGATTCTATTCTTGCAGTATCACCCAAATGATCGAAGTGAGTATTGAATACCCACAGCTTTTGTTTTGTTTTTTTATTTTGAAACAAGCCATAAGTACAAACCCTGCGGCAGGCTGCATTCCATCCGAAAGAAACTAAATCGGGTGTTTGAGATAACCAGAAGGTGGATTGCTGAATAACTTCAAATTTTTCTTTGTTGAAAAAAATGCAGGAATATTCACCGGCTTCTTTTCCATCATCACGGCCTATGCCGATGTAATTATACTTTGTAAGTTGAGAAGTTAAATATTGCAATTGATGATGCTGCACTTCCTGGCTGCCAATAAAATCCGCTTCGTAATAATTCATCAAGGCTGCCACTTTATCTTTTCTTGCATCCCAACGGTTTTCTCCATCGGATGCAACATCAAGGCGGATGTTGTAACTCATTACTTTTATTTCTCCCTGTGCGTAGGCAATAGTATGAAGCAGTGCAGGCAGCAATAAAAAGCAAAGCATCTTTTTAAACATGGCAAACAAATTTTATTTCATAAACAACTTTGTATTTAATCCTGCAGCAGTCCTTTTTACTTTTTATTTTTAATTTATAAATAAGGTGCCGCAAAACCCAACCCCCTCATTCCGTCTTTTACTTCCGGGCAGCTGGTAAATAAATTCCACAGCAGTTGCGAACGGTAATTTTCAATCATCACAATAATTGGTCCCTCGTCAATTGCTAAAAATGAATTGGCAAACCAAACTGAATTGACAGAGAACGCATCTACAAACCCATACTGTTTAAAAATTTTATCGCCAATGGTATAGTAGAAAAATTTTAATGCCTTCATTGATTCGTTTGGCGTGTATGGAAATGAAGATAGCGCTGCTGTTGGTGCAATGAAACTTCGGTCGTTGGATGGGGAACTTGCCTCGTAGCCATTGGTAACATCGCTTGCAGTAAGCCCCCAGTTTTTATCGCTGTATCCAAACCAGTTTTTAGGATTGTTTACACAATAAGCATAATTGATCAATGTATGATTTTTGGTTTGGGTTTCATAATTGGCATACGCATCGCTCAATCCATTTGGATTGATACCCAGGAATGAATAATGCGAAAAGAAAAGTGGCCCGCCAAGAGTAGGGCCCAAAGGTAATGTGTAGTTATAAAATGTATTATTATTTATAAATCCTGCATTGGTGCCGTTGCCTGCCCAGCCTGCAGTGTACACGCTTGCAGGAATAGCATGTGTGGGTGAAGATGCTGCCAGTACATAAGTAATCAGGCATTCATTCCAGCCTTTAATTTGCACATTCATATCCCAATTGTAATTGGGGCTCCAGTGCCAGTACAAAACATTTTGTCCGCCATTGCGGAACCAATCCCATTCCACATTATTGTATAAAATATTAATGTCGTTTCTTAATGCTGTTTCAGCAGCACCTGCATTATCAAAATATTGACGGGCCGTTAATAATCCTGCCATTAAATAAGCAGTCTCCACCAAATCGGCTCCGTTATCTTTTGTGCTAAATGGAATCACAACACCAGTGGTACCATTTAACCAATGCGGAAAAGCACCATGAAAAGTTTGTGCAGTATTTTTTAAAAATGATACAATGGTCTGCATTTTTGCAAGTCCTTCTGCCCTTGTAATAAAATTTCGATTAACAGCAACTGGGATTGACATAATACCAAAACCAGAACCCCCGGATGTAACTACTTCATTGTCGCCATTGCTTCTTTCTCTTGCAAGGCCGCTAACCGGGTGACCAAAATCCCAGAAATATTTGAATGTTCTTTTTTGAATGGTATCCAGCAATGCATTATCACTGATGATGGGAAATTTATCAGTAGAATCAATTTTGGTATTCAGGAGTATTTGTATACCGGCATCAAGGGGTTTACTTTTTACCGATTGCAATGAAACTCCAATACTAATACTATGTTGCGTAAAGTATTTCAGCGGGGATGCCGGAGTAATTACAAGTGTGCTATCATTGTTTTCATAAGCATAATTTATAGCAACGGTTGCATTTTCTGCTATCGACCAAAAAGATACAGCACCCGAAACCGTGGACCTGTTAATGGCATTATTGAAAGACAAACGGGTAACTACCGTAGTGCTTTTATTATTATTCAATGCAATATTTGCTCCTGATGACAATAATCCAACCGTATTATCAAGTTTGGTTGAAACGAGATGTAAAGGAACTGGTGTTGGTTCCACAGGATTATTAGGAGTGCTTTTTTTACATCCTGTTTGCACAAGCAATACATAAAAAAACAGGCTGCAGGTAATTAAATATTTCATCGTTAAAATTGTTACGGTTTGAATTAAATATGCAATGTGTTTATTTCAGTCTATTTATTAGCCTACAAACAATAATT
The DNA here is from genome assembly GCA_031371545.1 of Chitinophagaceae bacterium. Taxonomy (GTDB): domain Bacteria; phylum Bacteroidota; class Bacteroidia; order Chitinophagales; family Chitinophagaceae; genus Ferruginibacter. The sequence continues at coordinate 1,238 of JANMJU010000236.1, read as the reverse complement.
TTTTTTAAACATACAGGTCTGTGGGTATCATTATTATTATTTTAAATTGGCAATAAATTTTTTTATTTCTTCCGGATAAATGCCAATAAAATGTGTTCTTACCAATGATGCCCTGGGTGTTTCCTCTCCCTGCAAAAAAACGGCAATTGACTTTGACAACTGTGCCGGCATGTGACAATCAATACAGTTTTTTTCGATGCCCTTTATTTGCTGATGGGTGACAGTATTAAATTTATCCTCCCTGGTATTATGACAATTGATGCACTTTGCCGAAAACAATTCTTTGTTGCCTCTTTGATTTTTGTGTGTATCATGACAAGTGTTGCAAGTAATGCCTGAACTCATTTTAAAACATTTGCTTGCTTTCAATAATCCATATTGGTTGCCATGCACATCCACATTTCCTTTTGCAGCAACAGCCCCGTCAAGTGAATCAATATTAAAATAATCAGACAGGTTTTTTCCTGCGGTAAATTCAAAGGATGGTTTTGTTTTTTGAATATTGCCTCCATGGCACAACGCACAAATATCCAATTGCAGCTGTCGGGGAAGTGCTTTGGGATTAACAATGTACTTTCCTTTTTTTTCACCAGGATATTGTGTTTGATATTCAACATGCCGGGCTGCCGGACCATGACATTTTTCGCAACCCACTCCATAGATGAGGGCATTTTTATTAAATGCTTCTGGCTCCAATGCCGTGCCAGACATACCTTCTGCATAAGTAGCATGACACTCCAGGCAACGGGATGTTACCGGCCGGTCGATCATTACTTTATTAGATGGAAACCCAGGGCTGTTCGACCATTGATCTGCTTCCGTAAAATAAGTAATGGGTAATTGGTAAAGCCTGTTCTTGCGCCAGGTTAAATATGACTGCCCCATAACGCCGGAGCCAATCACTATATCAAAACGCATTGCCTTTTTTTCTTCTTCTTTATAATAGGCTACCTGGTAAAATCCACTGTCTCTTTTTTCCATTGCCAATAAAATGGAAGGTGAATACCGGTAACTGTTTTTTGTTTTATCAAAACTGCCCTTTATATATTTTTCTTTTGCCGGTTGTGCAGTAAGATGGTGGGCTGTCTGCAAATGGCTTTCATAAATTTCCTTGTGGCAGCCGGCACATTTTTCATCGCCTGCATAATCTGAAAAGCTGCTGTTTGCAGCACCTGTTGCTTTTTCTGTGCTGTTATTAATACATCTTGATATAATAAAAGTAAGCGCCGTTAATATAA
>JANMJU010000090.1:0-14377 GCA_031371545.1 Chitinophagaceae bacterium | reverse complement strand
GCATTGGCTGTCTTTTAAAAGTACCATCCCATCCTGTTACCGGGCTTCCGCCTGCATCCAGTTCCGTTGTTTCAAACAACAGCTTGCCCCAGCCATCAAATACCTGCAGGCGATAATCTTGCAATCCCTTGCCTACCGGTTTAAAAATCCTGAATTCGTTGCGTAAACTATTTGGATAAAAAGCATTGGGCACATACAGGTAACCTGGATAACCATTGATCACCGCCATTTTAATAATCGTGTCGGGGCAACCGGTATTGTTATCCAGCACAACCAACCTTACAGGATAGTGGCCGGTATCAGCATACTTGTGATCAATGATATCTCTTGTAGTAGCAAAGCTGCCATCAGCAAGATTCCACTGGTAAGTGTATTTAATATTATTAAGCGCAAGGTTGTTGAAACTAAATGTATAATCAGGCACCGTTATCTGAGGTGAAGGTGAAATAAAGAAGTCGGCAATGGGTGGTGGTATGGAGGTAATAATATTTGCTTTGATAGTTGAATCGCTGCAGCCTGACTGGTTGTAGGCAACTAAATTCACAGAGTAAGCAGCAGCACCCGGAGCAAAATTTTTCAACGGCTCTGCTTCGGTACTGGTAGTGCCATCACTAAAACTCCAGCGATAGCTGTCTGCTCCTGTAGTAAGATTTACAAATTGAATTCTTGCTGTATCGCAGGTAACGGAGTCGCTTACATTAAAATCAACTATTGGTTTGGTAGCAACCGTTACCAATTTATTAGTGGTATCATTACAAACACCATCACTGGCCACCAACGAAATTAAATACTGGCCGGGAGTGGAATACAAATGTGTGGGGCTGTTGAAAACACTGCCTGCAGAATTATCTCCCCAGTCCCATTGATACGAATTGGCATGACTGCTTTGATTGGTCGTCACCACATTCAGCACACCACTGCAACCCAATACATTATTCAGTTTAAATATAGCTGTTGGTTTTATTCTTGAAATAAAATTCACTGAAAAAGTATCCGGCTTACAACCATAAACATTATCCGCAATTAAAGTAATGGTATAAGGCGTTGATGCCTGTGTAATAGTAATGACAGGTATTGCAGCTGTATCGGCGAGTACGCCATTCAGCAGCCATTTATATTTGGTTGTGTATTGAGATGCATTTGCAACCCACAGCACAAACGGAACACAGGCCGTTGGATTATTAATGCTGAACTGTGCTTTGGCTACAGGAACCATTTGTAAAGTTCCTGTTGCGGTGTCACTGCAACCCACGGTATTGCTGGCAATCAATTGTGTGGTAAATGTTCTTGGTAAAATTGTATTCACAGGCGTTGCATACCGGAAGGTAAAATTACCGTTGGTTGATTGTTGTACTCCATCTACCAGCCACCTGTAGCCCAGTGGGCCGTTGTCATTGAATGTAGTTGTGTTTAAGTAAGCTACGGTAGTATCAATTTTACAAACAGTAATGTTCGATGGCGTGAATGCCGCTGTCGGCGTTCCTCTTACAGTAAATGTAAGGATCGTACTATCCTTACAACTCAGTGCATTTTCTGCCAGCATCTTTATCGAGAATGTGCCAGGCTTGTTGAAAGTATATTGTGTACTTACACCAGTTGTTACAATCACTGATGGTGAAACAGTAGTATCTGTAATGTACCAGGTAACAGCTTGATTGATGATGCCCGGCGCTGTGGCATTTACAATAAACGGAGCACAATTGATATTGTTGATATTGGATTGTATCCTTGTATCCGGTCTTACTAATACAGTAATACTTTGCACCAAAGTATCAAAGCAAATGATACCATTGTTATTTGTTTTTTCAGCTCGTAATAAAATGGTATAGTTGCCCGCTACGGTATATACATGTGTTGGATTAAGTCCTGAACTGCTTTGTCCATCACCCCAAAACCAGCGGTAGTTGCTTGCATTTTGTGAATTGTTATTTACCCGGATAGTATCACCCAAACAATAAACCGGGGCATTGCTGGTGAAGGCTGCAATAGGTTTTGCAAATACAGTTACCTGCCTGGTAACACTGGTGTCACTGCAACCGTTAGTAATGAAAATCGACACATTGAAAACACCTGGATTGTCAAAACTATGTACCACCGTTGGTTCGCTGTTGTTTGTAATGATAGGCGGCGTGCCATCATCAAAATTCCAGGTATAACTGGTGGCGCCTGAAGTACCATTATTGAACGAAACAATATGTGGTGCACAACCAAAAAGTTCACTGCCGTTGATATTGATCTGTGGCCGGATGATATTGGGTGCGATACGCAGGTCAATCACCTGTGTATCGCTGCTACACTCATTTACAGCAATCAGCCTTAGTGGAAAGGTATCTGCCGCATTGCCAATATTATAAGTATAATTTAAAAGGCCAGTGGTGAACGTAGTGTCTTTATGCCCGTTACCAAAATCCCAGTAATAAGTGTTTGGAGCACCTAAAGATGTGTTGTTAATTTGCACCGTAAATGGCGAGCAGCCAAAGGTGGTAACCACACCAAATCTTGCTTTGGGGTTCGACCTGATTTTTATACTGTCTCTCCATACAGTAGTATCGCAACCATTGTATGCTTTTAATGAAACCTGGTAAGTAGTATCACTAAAGAAAGGACTTTGTACAAATGTTATTGCTCCCGGTTGTGCCAGTTGGCTGCTGATGCCATTACCAAAATCCCAGAAAAATTCAATGCTGTTATTGATAATGTTGGAAGTGTTGGTGAAGTTTACATTCAAAGGGCCACAACCTCCGGTGGTATCTTTTGTAAACTTTGCTACAGCTGTTCTTACAGTAATAAATTGCTGTGCATTTGAATCTGGTTTACAACCAAACTGGCTGCCGGTTACTAATTTCACAATGACCGTATCACCTGGATTTTGAATGGTATAACCTGGAAAAATACCAGTGCTGTTGCTGCCAAATAAAACGCCATCAGCATACCACTTGTAAGTACCGTTGCTGTCGGGCAATGCAGTTACATTAATGGCCGTTGATAAATCAAATGCAGCACAGGCTGTGGTGGGGTTGCTGGAGAAGATGGCTTTTGAATCTGGCCTAACCATTACAGTTACTATATTACTTAAAGCCGTACAATTACCACTGAATACATTTCTTCTGAAATAATGAATTCCTGCGGCAGTGTAGGTTGGTGGCTGATAACTGATGGTATTGGTAATATTATTCCATACAATTGAGTCGGTACTTGTTTGCCATTGATACACATAAATATTATCGCCGCCTGTTGCTGTGCTGCCCTGTAAATTATTTACCGGCGTGTTTACACAAAGCTGCTGATTGGCAGAAATAATATTATTTGCAATGGTTGGATTAACCGTTACACAAACAGGATTACTGATTGTTTCGCAAAGATTATTTGTTTTTACTTTTCTCCGGTAACAGGTGCTTGCTGCCGGGCTTACAAACAATGTTGCACTATCGGCACCAGCAATTATCTGCCAGTTGTTTTGTCCTGATGGGGTCAGCTCCCATTGATAAGTGTACAAAGAATCGATCGCTGCAGAACTGCCGCCAAGCAAACTCTCATTGCGGATGGTAAGGGATTGGCCATTACAAATGATGGTATCATTTTTAATAACATTCGTAATGGGCGACAACACATCAATTGTTACACTATCTACAGTTGGCGGGCAAGGTGCCTGTCCTGTAATTTTCCATTGAAAAATATAAGTGCCACTTGCTGATAACCCAGTTATGGTTGTATTGTTTTGAGCAATAGCCGTAATGATTGCCGCAGGTCCACTCCCCTGGCTCCATGCACCGCTGGCATTTACAGAAGCTGCATTACCTGCAAGTGTTGCAGTATTTGCATTACATAAAACCTGGTCTGGCCCTGCATTGGCAGCTACAGCCTCAGGTATTACCGTTACTAAAATACTGGTATCTTTTAAGCATCCATTCAATATTCCTCTTACAAAATAAGTAGTGGTAGATGGAGGCGTAACACTTACTGTATTTCCGGAAGTAGTATTTATAAATGTATTGGGCGACCAAATATAAGTATCGGCGCCATTGGCTGTAAGCGTAGCACTTACGCCGTTACAAATTGGAGAACTGTTGGTGAGAACCAGTGCTGGTAATGGTTTCACTGTAATGATTACCGCAGGTAAAATATTTGTTCTTTCACAACCTTTATTGTCTGTCAATTTTGTAAACCTGATATTGTAGTTGCCTGGTAAGCTGATGGTTGGTATCACAATTATATTTACCGGGCCATTATTATTAATTGTCTGCCTGATTGTATCGGTTGTATTGTTGGGTCTTGTTACTACCAATTCAATATTGAAAGGTATTGTACCAACCGTGGCAGTAAACGTTACAATACCATTACCGTACACACAAACAGAATCATCCGCTGCCACGATGGAAGCAACGGGAGTTGGGTTAACCGTAACAGTAACCACATTAGAAGTGGCACTGCATTGTGCTGCATTTACAATTCTTCTGTAAAAAGTTGTGATGATTAATACTGGCGGCTGATAGTTTTGTGTATTACCACCCACAGTTGACCAGGTGCTGCCATCAGTAGATTGTTCCCAAACATAATTGTAACCACCACCACCGCCAGTTGGAAGATCACCATTTAAAATAGCAGGCAAAAATCCTTCACAAATAATTTGACTGGCAGTGATATTAAAATTGCTCAATGCGCCGGACACATTGATCGTAACAATATTAGAAGTATCGGCACAAGGTGTACTGGTGACAATTCTTCTGTACTGAATGGTATCATTTAATACACCCGGTGCATAAGTATCACTGTTTGCTCCGCTGATATTGCTCCATACAGTTCCTCCATTTACAGAGCTTTGCCATTGATAAATGTAGCTGCCGTTACCTCCACTCACTGCACCTGAATTAAGTGGATTAGGAGATGTGTTAGCACAAATATTTTGATTGGCTGCAATGGTATTTCCACTGATTACCGGATTTACATTAATGGTAATAACGGATGGATCACTCAGGCAGTTAAATGAATTTGTTTGGGTAACATAAAATAAAAAACCTCCCGGTGTGGAAGTAACTGGTGTGGGTGCTGCAGCAGTACCTCCGGTTAATGATGCATTGTTATACCAGGTAAGTGCGTTGGCTCCTGTGCCGGAAGCAGTAAGGGTTACAGCCGGTTCATTCTGGCAATAAGTAACAGGTGTGGTTACTAACGGTGCCGTGGGCCTTGGATTTACAGTAATAAAAAATGTATCAGGTATGCCTACACAATTACTTACTGATGGTGTTACAATAATGGTTGCCACTACAGGAGAAGCACTACCATTGACAGCAGTGAAAGCGGCAATATTTCCTGTACCAGTTGCTGGCAACCCAATAGAAGGATCGTTGTTTGTCCAGTCATAATTTGGTGTACCAATATTGCTGGTAAAATTAAATGGCCCTGCCGTTAAACCGCCGCATAAAGATTGATCAGCAGGAACGACTACATCAGGAGCAGTTGTTACCACTACAGAATCTGTTGCAGTGGTAGTGCCGCATTCATTGGTAACGGATAAAGAAATGGGATGTGTACCAACAGTTGTAAAAGTTATGCTGCCGGGATTGGCTGTAGGGGCTGTTGCCGGTGTGCCGCCGGTAAATGTCCAGGCATATGTGGGTGTATTGGTGCCGCATACCAATACTGTTGCTGCAGGTGAAATAGTAACCACACCACAAGAATAAGTTGGCAGGTTAATGGTGACAGTTGGTGGCTTTTTTACATCTACTGTTTTGCTGGCAGTAAAGGTGCCGCAGGCATTGGTGACATTTTGCGTTAGTGTATAAGTGCCGGGATTTGTAAAACTAAATGATGGACTTGCTGAGGTATCACTGGTGCCATTGATGTAAGTAAATGCTGATGAAGTACCGCAGAATGCTGAAGTATAAGTAACCACCCAGCGATAGGTTGGATTTTGGCAACTTCCAAATATGTTAGTCGTATCCGTTACATTGACTACAAAAGGAGTACAACCTGCAATGGTATCCAAGGTAAAACCGGGAGCCGGTGGCACAGTAACACAAACAGGTTTTGTTCTAACAGTAGTACCGCATGGATTGGTAGAAGACAATGTAACATTGTACACTCCCGCCATGGCATAAGTATGGCATGGATTTTCTAAAGTGCTGGTGGTATTATCACCAAAATCCCAAAGGTAGGTAGCGATGGTACTGCATGTTGGGCCATAACTTCCCGCTGTTGTGTTGTTATTAAAACAAACTTGTGTTCCAACGCAAACCGGGCTGGTGGTGATAGTGAAATCCGCTGTAGGCTTTATTCTTATTTGAATATTACCAGCAGTATATGGAGTCTGGTCACAGGCATTTACTACCAGTAACGTTGCTGTATAACTTCCGGCAGGGCAGGATGAGACTGTATATAAATGATTAATGGTATCATCTGTAAGACCGGGGTTTAGCGGATGACTTAAAGTTACAGAAGCTCCATCTCCAAAGTTGAGTATATAAGAAGTTCCTGGTGAATTTAATGTCCAGTTGCTAACCGTAAAAGGAACATTTGCAGATGCACACAAGTTTGTTGTAGAGCCTAATGTTCCCAGACTTCCGGCGGGGTTGCTCTGGTTTGCAACAACATAAGTTTTAGAATTATTACATCCATTGGCAGCAATTGCAGTGACAGTTAAATTAAATGCTCCTAATGTTGTGTAAGTATGAGTTAAAGGAAAACTTACACCAGTTACTACAGGGCCATCTCCCCAATTAATATTGTAGGATGTAATACAACCTGCATCAGGAGAAATATTATCGACTGTAAGAGTGTAGGTTGGATTGGCTAATGAAGGTGAGTTGCTGCAATTATTGAAAGGACTGAAAATATTTTGATCCTTTACCTGTACATCTGGTTTTTGTTTTACACTCACTTGTTTTGCAACAGTGTTTGTACAACCTTTCGAATCAGTAACGGTAAGCTTTACATTAAATGTCCAGATTCCACAACCCAAAGAAGTAAAAGCATGCACCGGATTGGCATTTGCAGAAGAACCTGCATCATCAAAATCCCAGGCATAAGTATAACCCGGTGTACCGCTGGATATATTGGATGTAAAAACTACATTGGTTCCGGAGCAGGCATTGTTTGGTGTAAAGGTAAAATCAACAACCGGCTTTGGAGTGGAACTTACAACAACAGGCCCCAATGTATCCGGCGTATTATTACTGCCCGGAGTGATTATAACAGTATAGTTTCCATTTGCGTTGGCACTGTAAGTATTTGCATCTATTCCTACATTGCTACCATCTTTTCTCCATTGAAAAGTAGAATTTGCCGCAGCTCCGTTTACAGTAAGCGTAACAGCCCCACCAACACAATAGGTAGCACTGCCAGCAGGCGACAGAGTTTGGCTAAACGTATCAAGGAAAAACAATAATAAAAAAAATGATAGAAGAGTTGTTCTCATCAGCTATAGTTAGTCTTTTTAAAACCCTATTAGTTTAATAGAGATATATTTTAAAAATAGTACATTTTACAATTCATTCTCTACCTGCTGGTGGGTATTTTTATGAAAAACAAAAAAAGGGTTATTTCACTGTATCAAAATACCGTGAAATCACCCTTCGTTTATAAAGTAATAAAGTAATTTTTTTCTAAACAGGAAACATTATTTAAAAATGGCTCCCAAAATTATTTACCCCATTTTGAGATAAATAATAAACCACCGTAGCGATGCCGATGGCCGCCAGTACCAATGCCCATACCCACCAGCGGTCTGTTATGGCAGGTTCTTCATTGTAAAATTCTGTCATCACTACATTCGTAGTTTCTTTATCCCCTACCAGTATGGCGTGTGCGGCATCTTTGTGGATGACCCTTTCGGCTGTAACGGGCTGGTTAAAATTATCATCCAGCTGTATGGCAGAAAAAATAATATTGCCTTTGCTGTCTTTTGTAAAAGTACCAATGCCCAACAGCTCTACCCTGCCTTCTTCATCCAAATTTCTTTTCATCATTTCACTGATAGCAGAAAATTCATTGAATACGCCGTAGCCGCTGCTGCTGGCTGTAAAAACAATTTCCTGGCGGGGAGCTTTTATATGTGTATTGGTAAAATCACTTTCTGCCGGATGGGTAACCAGCGACAGGCTGCCGATACCCGGTAACACACAATTCTTTTTTTGAAAAAAAGAGGGAGCGATTATATTGTACATGCCAGTGGTTTGATAAATGGTTTATTACTGCAAATATCCATCTCAATTTTCACAATTTAAGTAAAAATTTGAAAGCGGTTATTCAAATACAAATTAATGAAATTATCATTTTTTGCCGGACAATAAGTATGGTGGTTTTGTCGATGAAATATTTTACAATGAACTCACTTATTTCATTAACCATTTCTTTGTAAAAGAATAAGCTATTTTTACGTTTTATTAAATGCTTTACAATTACCTCTACACCAATATCCATTCAGCTACATGCGAAAATTTTTTCTCTTCACGTTATTTTTTTTTCAGGCCTTTTTTTGCTCCGCACAAAATGGTAAAATAAAATGTTACTTCAATCACCCTGTCAATAATTCAATCTCTACAGGTTTTAATGCTGTATATCTCAACGGTACTTTTCCTGACACGATTGCTGCTTATATCAACAGGGCCAAATACAGTATTGATATAGCCATGTATAACTTTACATCTTCTACTTTTAGTAACGTTTACAAAATAGCTGTAGCGGCAAATACAGCAGCAGCAAGAGGTGTGACGATAAGATGGATCTACAACGGCACTTCTGCCACAAGCAACTCCGGACTTTCATTACTCAATCCGTTGATTAAAACATTTCCCAGTGCGAATTATACTAATTACATCATGCACAATAAATTTATGCTGATAGATGTCAATTCTGCTGACTCAACTGATGCAATTGCACAAACAGGTTCTTACAACTGGAGCGATCAGCAAACTACCGGCGATTATAACAATATTGTTTTTATCCAAAGCAAACAGGTGGCACTTGCTTATTACAATGAGTTTAATAAAATGTGGGGTGGAACAGGAGCTGCTCCAAATACAGCCACTGCTGCATTCAGCACTTTTAAAACAGCCAGTACACAAACACAGTTTGCTGTAAATGGCACAGCAATAGAAGTTTACTTTAGCCCGAAAGACAATGTGGGCATACATTTACAAAACAGTATCAATACAGCCAACTACGATTTATTTTTTGGCATCTATACTTTTACAGATAATGCCATTGCCAATCTTATTAAAACAAAATATAACAACGGGCTCTTTGTAAGGGGCATCATGGATAATTTTAGTTTGTCTTTTAATGCCTACACAATTCTAAACCCGGTACTTGGCAGCAACATGATTGTTTACAGCGGCACTGGTGTTTACCACAATAAAATAATGCTGATAGATGCACCCAATCCAGCATCAGACCCACAGGTTTTTACAGGTTCTTTCAACTGGTCGGGGGCGGCACAAAACAGCAATGATGAAAATGCTGTGGTCATTCATGATGCGGCAACAGCAAATCAGTATTATCAATCGCTTTGTAAAGATTACACCGACCTGGGGGGCACTCCATGTGTAGCACCACCCTGCCCAGGCGGCAACAGCACTATTATTTCCAATGCAAGAGGAAACAGCTATCAGTGGCAACTCAATACCGGCAGTGGTTTCAGCAATATAACCGATAATGGTTTTTATACTGGCACCAATTCTATTAACTTAACGTTGATTAATGCCCCAACAACCTGGTATGGGTATCAATACCGCTGCCTTGTTGATGGCAGTAACATAAGTGATACCAGCACATTAAAATTTACTGCTTACTGGAATGGCAGTACAAGCACAGCATGGGAAAACACTGCCAACTGGAACTGTGGCGTATTGCCGGATGCCAATACAGATGTAATTGTAAACAGCGGAGTAAAGTTTTATCTTGTTGTCAATGCCTCTACTTCCTGCAGAAGTGTGAAATTATCAAAAGGAACTTTGGCTACATTAAGCAACGGCATCAACCTAATTTTAACCGGCAGATAAAAATTATTTCATCACTTCGGTAATTACTTTGCCTACACAGCCGCTGGGCATTTGTATCTGCAGCATTGCAGCAATCGTGGCTGCAATATCTGTCATGTAAGTTTCCCTGTTGAGTTTTCCCTGCTTTATATTCCAGCCAAAAAACACTAGCGGAATATGTGAATCATAAGGATTCCACAAACCATGAGTGGTTCCTTTGTTACCTCCATCAAAATAACCAGGCTTAAAAATAAATTGTATATCGCCGCTACGGGAAGGCGTGTAACCATTAATGGCCCTGCTTTTTTGCGGCTCAGGCATGGTGGCGGTTGTTATTTCGCTTAGATCAAATGCGTCTGCAATCACCGTATCCCTTTTTCTCAATTCCGCAATGATCAATTTCTTTACTTCTGCTTCTTTGAACTTACCAGCTTCACTTAGGTACACCTGGTAGTTGATTACTTTTCTAACTGCATTGCTGATACTCATTTTTTCTGCCACCACTTTATTAAGACCTTCTTCAATATCGTTATCATCCAATGCACCACCGGGTATTTTATGTTCTTTTAAAAATGCAGGCACATGGGCGGCTCCATGATCGGCTGTTAAAAAAAGCAGATAATTTCCTTTACCAACTTTGCTGTCCAAATAAGAAAGGAAATCTGCAATGTCTTTATCAAGGCGCAGGTATGTATCTTCTGCTTCGATAGAATTGGGGCCAAAAGCGTGACCAACATAATCAGTAGAAGAAATACTTACCGTTAAAAAATCTGTTACAGTATTTTTTCCGAGTGATTCATTTTCAATAGCCGCTTTGGCAAAATCAAAAGTAAATGTATTGGCAAAAGGAGTTGTTTTAAAAGCTTCGTATTTATCCGTACTGATCGATGAAAGCCGGTGAGGAAAAGTAACGCCTGTTTCTCCTTTAATATGATTTTCATACGGCTCATCATCCCCAGTACTCTGACTGTATTTATTCAGCGGCAACAGCGTATTCCAGTCCTTGCTCATATAAGCATCAGGAAGTCCTTTGGCATTAAAACTGCTAACCCATTGTGGCAATTCATTCATGTAATGATTGCTGGTGATCCACTTCCCTACTCCTTCATCATACCAGTAAGCTGCATTGGCACTGTGGCCAGCCGGCAGTATGGCTCCCCTGTCTTTTAATGCAATACCAATCACTTTGCTTTTAAAGTTATTGCTCAATTTTAATTCATCTGTGATAGTGGTAACCCACAAATTAGCCGGGCTCATTTTACCTGCTTTCGTATTACTGCCTACTGTTTTTGCCGTATCATCATCGGTACAATACACCGTTTCATTATCTTTCCTGTTAAACCAGTTGTTACCCACTATTCCATGAATGGCCGGTACACTGCCAGTATAAATACAAGTGTGGCCGGGAGCTGTATAAGTAGGCAGATAAGGTATCATCGTATTTTCGCAACTGAAGCCTTCATTCAGCAATCTTTTAAATCCATTGGCAGTATACAATTCATTGTAGCGGTACAGGTAGTCCCAACGCATCTGGTCTATTACCAGGCCGATGATTAATTTAGGTTTCTGTGGGGCAATCATCTTAGGACTGGTAGCCGGAAGTTGTGCAACAGCCGGCAACTGTATTACTAAAATTAAAATGACAACAAGCTTACGGAGCATAGAAAATATTTTCACAAAGATAGCCAGCAGCAATAATTTTTCAGGTTCAATTTTGTGTTACTTCAATGTTAGTTCTTTTTAAATTCAATGACTTATTTTTGCGGCAATTGTGGCGAAGGATAGAACACGGATAAAACGGATGTTGCCGATAAGAACGGATTTATTAAATCTGTTCTTATCAGTTAAGTCAGCGTAATCACCGTTCTATCCTCCACATAAATCTTAAATCAGAAATCTTAAATCTCTTATGGATGTTTTTGAAAAATTAGTAAAAGATGGTGGCCCGATTGGCCAGCACATGGACAGGGCACATGGCTATTTTGCCTTTCCAAAATTAGAAGGCGAGCTGGGGCCAAGGATGCAGTTTCGGGGAAAGGAAATGATTGTGTGGAGCCTGAACAATTATTTGGGTTTGGTCAATCATCCCGAAGTAAGAAATGTAGATGCAGCAGCTGCTGCTAAATACGGCATGGGCAACCCGATGGGTGCAAGGATGATGAGTGGCAACACGGCCAAACATGAAGAATTGGAAAAAGTGATCAGCCAGTTTGTGAGCCGGGAAGATACGATGCTGCTGAACTTCGGCTACCAGGGTATTATGAGCTGTATTGATGCATTGGTAAACCGCCGGGATGTAATTGTGTATGATGCGGAAGCACATGCCTGTATCGTGGATGGCATCCGTTTACACATGGGCTATACCTACGCATTTAAGCACAACAACCTGGAGGATTTTGAAAAGCAACTGCAACGTGCTGAAAAGATGGTGGAGAAAACCGGCGGAGGAATTTTAGTGATTACAGAAGGGGTATTTGGCATGGATGGCGAGCAGGGTTTATTAAAGGAAATTGTAGCATTGAAAGCAAAATATCAGTTTCGTATACTCATTGACGATGCTCATGGCTTTGGTTATATGGGGCCTACCGGTGCCGGTGCAGATGAAGCTCAGGGTTGCCAGGATGGCATTGATTTATACTTCAGCACATTTGTAAAAAGCATGGGCAGTATCGGCGCCTTTATCAGTGGGCCAAAAGCGGTGCTGAAATATTTGCGCTACAATACCCGGAGCCAGATTTTTGCCAAAAGCCTGCCGCTGATGATTGTGGAAGGGATGTTGAAGCGGATGGAAATGGTGATTACCATGCCGGAGCTGAGAGAAAAATTATGGCACAATGTAAAACGTTTACAAGCTGGATTAAAAGAAAGAGGTTTTGATATTGGTGATACCAACAGCCCTGTGACACCCATTTACATGAAAGGCGATGTGCCGGAAGCCACCCAGATGGTGATGGATCTGAGGGAGAACTATCATATTTTTTGTTCAATAGTAGTGTACCCCGTAATTCCTAAAGGCGATATTATCTACCGCATTATTCCCACTGCTGCACACAGCGATGAAGACATTGATCTTACACTAAAAGCATTTGAAGCAACAAAGAAAAAACTGGACGCCGGGCTGTATAAAGCAGCAGATATTCCAAACATGGCAGAACTGGTATAATAGTATAACAGGGTGAAGTAATTAAAAAGGTTTGTTGTAAATATTTTCTCTTCATTAAGAAACTAAAAAAGGCATCTCATTTGAGATGCCTTTTTAGTTTTATTTTAAATGATCTTTTTTATCATTTCGCATTCACAAACAAAGTCTGTGTAGTTCTTGATTTATCCGGAGCAGTGATCTCTACCTGGTAAGTACCACGGGCTATGCCTTCGGGTAAGTTCAGCAACTGGGTGCTGCTGCCGCCGGCATGGGCTATCGTATTAGTCAGTAAAGTCTGGCCCAGATTGGTTACTATCCGCACATTGTACCTTCCTTCGGGCTGGTTGGTAAACTGTAAGTTTACTACGCCGCCTTCTACCGGGTTAGGTGATACTGCAAAGCCTGCTTTTACGCTGCCTGCATTTATTTTTACAATGCTGCTGTATTTAATCTCGCCGCTCAGTCCGTTGCTCTTAACCCTGTAGAATACGGCCGTAGCTGGTGCTCCTGCATCGGTCAGTGTGTATGTTACATCGGCACTGCTGCTGTTGCCTGTAGCCGTGATGGTGGCTGCAGTGCTGAAGCTGCGGCCATCCAGTGAACGCTCTACTTCGTAGTTGCGGATGCTTCTTTCGGCGGCTACTTTCCAGTCTACTTTTACAACTCCGTTAGTGCGGTTGGCACTGATGCTGATAAAGCTTACCGGCAATGGTGCTGACTGCCTGAATACCAAACGGAAACGGTTAGCTGCCGATGAGGATGCATTGGCATCTACGGTAAAGTCTACACTGTTGACTGTATTCAAATCTACTGTGCTGCTGCTGTGCATATAAGCATCTTCCAGTGTGGCGGTCAGGCCGGTGCTGCCAAGGTTGCTTGGATCAAACTGCAGCTGGTAGCCTTGCTGTACCAGGTTCCACATGTTGAAGTAGATGGTATCATCGCTGTTGACAACCTGTCTGCCTTCGATGGCAAGAACGCTGCTGCCACGCTGTATCGCAAAGTTCTCTCCCGGGTTAGGGAATTTCAAAGCATCGTGGCCGTCTACTGCATTGGAGTAAATATTGTCAAACACTACCACGTTGGCATCTACCACATTGCCGCTGCTGATAAGACGGCTGTCTATTTTTACCAAGGCATTCGCTGGTGTGGGTGTCGTTGGACGCAGGCCCAGGTTACCGTTAGTACCGCTGATCTTGGCTGTTTCTTTCAGCACTACACTGCCTGCTGCACCGCTCGTTACAAAGAAGGCCTGGCC
>JANMJU010000001.1:0-23571 GCA_031371545.1 Chitinophagaceae bacterium | reverse complement strand
GAGTGACACAACGATGTTGAGTAAAGAAATCTAATTGGTAAAAAAATAAATAACTGGTTTTTTGATGAAAGTAATTTGTTTAATATACTTTATGTTCCTTGTCTTGAGTTGCAATGCACAGGAAAAATCATTTCATCAATGGGCAGCTACGCCGCCAATGGGCTGGAACAGCTGGGATTGCTTTGGGCCTACCGTTACCGAGAGTGAGGTAAAAGCTAATGCAGATTACATGGCAAAGCATTTAAAAAGTTTTGGATGGGAATACATCATCGTTGATATCAGGTGGTCTGTTGCAAATGATAAATTTAACGGGTACAATCAAACAGACCCGGAATTCAACATTGATCAATATGGAAGATTGATGCCTGCTGTAAACCGTTTCCCTTCTGCAGCCAATGGAAAAGGCTTTAAACCGCTGGCCGATTATATTCACAGCAAAGGATTAAAATTTGGTATTCATATTATGAGAGGCGTGCCTGTGCTGGCTGTAAAAAATAATTTGACTGTATTGAATACGAATGTTACTGCTAAAGATATTTATACTCAAAAGGATCAGTGTACCTGGCTGAGGGATATGTACACCATTGTGCCGGGTAAAAAAGGTGCACAGGAATATTACAATTCTATTTTTCAATTGTATGCAGGCTGGGGACTTGATTTTGTAAAAGTGGATGATCTCTCTTCACCTATTTATTTTACAGAAGAAATTGAAATGATCAGGAAGGCGATT
This sequence comes from Chitinophagaceae bacterium, assembly GCA_031371545.1. Lineage (GTDB taxonomy): Bacteria > Bacteroidota > Bacteroidia > Chitinophagales > Chitinophagaceae > Ferruginibacter. The sequence continues at coordinate 22,841 of JANMJU010000001.1, read as the reverse complement.
ACTAAAACAAGAAGAAAAATTTTGTTAAGTACCTCTCCTGGAGAAACACCCATTGATTATGCAAAGCATGTACAGCAACATGCCAACATGTGGCGTACTGTGGGAGATTTTTGGGATAGCTGGCTGCAGCTGAAAGAACACTTCCAAGTGTTTGAAAGATGGAATCAATACTGCATCAAAGGTGCATGGCCCGATGGTGATATGCTGCCGCTTGGCCATATTGGTATCCGAGCCGAAAGAGGTGCCAACCGCATGAGTAATTTTACAAAAGATGAACAGCAAACATTGATGACATTATGGACGGTCTTTCGGTCGCCGCTCATGTTTGGCGGTGATTTGCCGGGCAATAATACTTTTACACTTTCACTGATTACAAATAAAGAAGTGCTGAATGTTTTAAAAAATAGCAGTAACAACAAACCATTATTCAGGACACGAAACAATGCTGCATGGATTGCCGATGCTGCTGCAACAGGTGACAAATATTTAGCAGTGTTCAACATTGCAGACCAGGAAATGGCTGTAGAAAGCAAAGCCGTTTGGAAAGGAAAAATCATCAACAGGAAAACGCCTGATCAAAGTGAATGGGCGGATGTAAATATTACCGGCGCAAAAAAATTATTTCTTGTTGTAAAAGATGGTGAGGATAATATTGACTGGGATCATGCCGACTGGATTAATCCAATGCTGTACAATGACAAGGATTCTTTATCACTCACATCTTTGAAATGGAATAAAGCATCGGCAGGTTGGGGAACTGCACAACGGAATGCAAGTATATCTGGTGGTAAATTAATAGTGAATGGAAATATTTATGAAAAAGGGATTGGCACACATTCCAATTCTGTGATTGAATTTGATTTGCCGGAAGGATATACAAAATTCAAATCAATGGTTGGTATTGATGAAGCGGCGGTATCGCAAAACACAGGTGCTACAATGAAGTTCATGGTTTTTACAGAAGAACCTGCAGGGGCTGCTGTACCAAAAGAAAATAAAATTAAAATTAACTTGAAGGAATTGGGATTTATCAGCACAGTGGAAATAAAAAATTTGTGGACTGGAAAAAGTGAAGGAAAATTTTCAAATGAATTTACACCGGTTATCCCTCAGCATGGCGCTGGCCTGTATCGAATATCAAAAAAATAAAAACGATTTTAAAATAAGACTATATGAAATTGAATAAACATATCCCCGTTGCATTGTTAAGTTTTGCACTGACAAGTTTTGTTTTTGCACAAACAAAAAATACACTTGTCATCCAAGCCAATAAGCCTGTTGCAGATATACAACCTACCATGTGGGGTGTTTTCTTTGAAGATATTAATATGGGTGCTGATGGCGGTATTTATGCAGAGCTTGTTAAGAACCGTTCGTTTGAATTTTTTAAACCTTTGATGGGATGGAAAGTAGATCAACAGCCTTTTAAAGAAGGCGCCGTTACTGTGTTGAACAGGCAGGGAGCTAATCTTACTAACCCAAGATTCATCCGGGTGAATGTAAGCAATGCAGCAAAGGGAAACTTAAGTATGACCAATGAAGGGTTTCGTGGAATGGGCATCAAAAAAAACCTGCGGTATGATTTTTCTTTCATGTACCGGCAGGCCACAGCAGGCATCAGCATTCATGCAGAGCTGATCAATGCAAAGGATGAAATTATTGGAATGGCTGTTACAAATCCAACCGGCACTGGTGAAGAATGGAAAAACCAATCAGTAAGTTTTACTGCAACCGCAACAGAACTAAAAGCGCAATTAAGAATTTGGTTTGAAGGAACAGGTGTGATCGATTTGGATATGATCTCTTTGTTTCCGGAAGATACCTGGAAGAAAAGACCAGGCGGTATGAGGGCTGATATGATACAATTACTGGCTGACATGAAACCAGGCTTTATCCGTTTTCCCGGTGGTTGTATTGTAGAAGGATTTGATTTGTCTCAACGGTATCAATGGAAAAAAACACTGGGGCCAATTGAAGACAGGCAGCTCATCATCAACCGCTGGAATTTTGAATTTGCTCATCGACCTACACCAGATTATTTTCAAACATTTGGTCTTGGATTTTTTGAATATTTCCAGTTGGCTGAAGACATCGGAGCAGCACCATTACCTATTTTAAATTGTGGTATGGCCTGTCAATTTAATTCTGCTGAACTGGTGCCGATTGATCAGCTTGATCCTTATGTGCAGGATGCGATGGACCTGATTGAATTTGCCAATGGCGATGTGAATAGTAAATGGGGTAAAGTAAGAGCAGCAATGGGGCATCCTGCCACCTTTAATTTAAAGATGATGGGAGTGGGTAATGAAAACTGGGGGCCGCAATACATTGAACGGTTGAAAATTTTTCAGAAAGCGATCAAATCAAAATATCCCCAATTCAAATTAGTGACGAGTTCAGGCACGGATCCCAGTGGTGAACGTTTTGATTCATTGAATGTGGCATTAAGAAAAATTAATGCTGATATTATTGATGAACATTATTACCGCAAGCCGGAATGGTTTTTAGCCAATGCAAAACGTTATGACAATTATCCAAGAAACGAATCGAAAATTTTTGGTGGTGAATATGCTGCACAAAGTGATAAGATCGTAAGCACTGATAATAAAAATAACTGGCTCACGGCAATCAGTGAAGCAGCTTTTATGACAGGGCTGGAACGCAATGCCGGCGTGGTTCACATGGCTTCTTATGCTCCGCTGTTTGCACATATCGATGGCTGGCAGTGGACACCCGATTTGATCTGGGTGGATAATTTACATTCTTACGGCACACCCGATTATTATGTTCAAAAATTGTTCTCCACTAACAAAGGTTCTAAAGTGGTAGCCATCACCTTAAACAATGAAGTGGTGGCAGGGCAGGATAGTTTGTATGCCTCATCCTGTATTGATGCAGCAACCAATGAACTGATCATTAAAATTGTAAATGCATCTGCCAAAGAGCAAACCAATACATTGTTATTGGAAGGGGTAAAGAAAATGGCGAAAGAAGGAAAACTAATTACACTGCAAACAAATGACTTGGATGCGGTGAATTCTTTTGATCAGCCAAATTTAGTTTCACCAAAAGAATCCAGCATAAAAATTAAAGGGAAGAAAATAGATTTTGTTTCACAGCCTTATTCCTTTTCAGTAATCAGAATTAAAATATAATTTGCTGCCGTGTTAATTATATCATCATGAGTAAAAGCTATCATTGGGGTATATTAGGTGCAGGCAGAATTGCTGAAAAATTCTGCACTGCAATCAACTTTGTAGAAGGTTCAGAACTGTATGCAGTGGCATCCCGTGATATCAATAATGCCAAAGCATTTGCATCAAAATTTAATGCTGCTGTTTTCTATGATCGTTACGAAGACTTGATGAAAGATGAAAACGTAGATATCATTTATATCGCTACACCACATGCTTTTCATTACGAACAAACCATGGCCTGTATTAAAAATAAAAAAGCTGTGCTGTGTGAAAAGCCAATGGCACTGAACCTGCGGCAAACAACAGCAATGATTAATGCGGCAAAAGAAAAAAATGTTTTTTTAATGGAGGCAATGTGGACAGCCTGTATGCCTTTTATTGAAAAAATAAAATCATTGATTGCAGCAGATACAATTGGCAAACCGCAATATGTATCTGCAGATTTTGGGTTTGCCACACCTGTCGATTTGGATGGAAGGCTCTATAACAAATCACTGGGAGGTGGCTCCATGCTTGATGTTGGGATATACCCGTTGTTTTTAGCCGCCTTGATTTTGGGCGACCCGTCATTAACAAAAGTTGTTTCAAAATTGACAGCAACAGGCGTGGATGAATACATGAATGTTGTTTTGCAATATGCCGGTGGAGAAACGGCTCACTTATTATCCAGCATAAGTTTTAATACGCCAATTGAGGCAGAAATTATTGGTACAAAGGGTAAAATTAAAATTAAAAATCCTTGGTTTAAAGCAACTGATTTTTCTGTCCACTTAGATGATGAGTCGGTTCAAAATTTTTCGATGCCCCATTTATGCAATGGCTTTGAATACGAAATAAAGGAAGTGATGCACTGCCTGGACAATGGATTATTAGAAAGTGAAAAAATGCCGCATCAGCTAACTCTGTCGCTTAGCAAAATAATGGAAGATGCATTAAATCAGGCTGGGGTAAGGTATGAATAACGGAATGCCAATTCTGATTTTTTTTAAATCAATTTAAAACCATGAAAAATTTCTTTACACTGTTTTTATTACTGTCTGCAATGAGTTTGGTTGCACAGCAAAAACCTTTATTAAACGATTCACTTATCTCAGTACACGACCCTGTCATCATCAAACAGGAGAGCAGCTACTATGTTTTTTGCACAGGGCAAGGGATAAGCGTTTTTTCATCTGCCGATAGAAAACACTGGAAACAGCAGAAGCCGGTTTTTGATAAAGCGCCTGATTGGGCAGTACAAGCCATCCCTGGTTTCAGTGGACATATTTGGGCACCGGATATCAGTTATCACAATGGTCAATATTATTTATATTATTCTGTTTCTGCTTTTGGAAAAAATACTTCCTGCATTGGTGTAGCCACCAATAAAACACTGGATCCTTCTTCTGCAATTTTTAAATGGATTGATCATGGAAAAGTTATTCAATCTGTGCCTGGCCGGGATATGTGGAATGCCATTGATCCAAACCTGGTGATGGATGAAAATAATAACGCCTGGATGGTGTTTGGTTCTTTCTGGAATGGAATCAAACTTGCGAAATTAAATTCCAATCTTTTGGCAGTAGCCCAACCGGAAGAATGGCACAATTTAGCCAGCCGAAAAAGAGATTTTATTTTGCCTGATACAGTAGCAGGGGATGCAGCAATAGAAGCGCCTTTCATTTATAAGCATGGAAAATATTATTACCTGTTTGTGTCTTTTGATTATTGTTGCCGTGGAGAAAAGAGTACTTATAAAATGGTAGTGGGTCGAAGTGATAAATTAGTTGGGCCTTTTGCAGACAGGGAAGGAGTTCCCATGAATTTGGGCGGAGGCTCCACAGTTTTGGAGGGAGATAAAAACTGGTACGGCGTAGGACACAATGCTGTGGCTGGTTTTGATGGAACAGACTGGCTCGTCTTTCATGCCTATGATGCCGCAGATTACGGCAGGTCGAAGTTGAGGATAGAAAAAATAAATTGGGTGGAGGACTGGCCGGTGATTGAAAAATTTCGCCATTAAAAATAATAATTGTAAATTTGACAAATAATAATCTTTTCAGACTTTAAAAAACGATTTTTCGATTGCTCATTTATAAACACTTAATAAGTATGAAAATTAGTACACAGCTAAACATTTGCATTGCAGCATTTTTTGCAATCCTGTTATCATCCTGCAACAACAATCAAACAACTGAAAAAATGGAAATTAAAAAGGGTGTTACAAAAGTAGCCTGGGGCAATGTGGATGGTAAAAATGTTTCTCTCTATACCTTGACTAACAGGAATGGGGAGCAGGTAAAAATTTCCAATTATGGTGCCACAGTAACGTCCTGGGTTAGCCCGGATAAGAATGGCGACAAAAGCAGTATTGTGCTTGGCTTTGACAGTTTGAGCGGATACCTTGCCAAGCCACCTTTCTTCGGCGCTACCATTGGCCGCTATGGCAACCGCATTGCAAAAGGAACCTTTAAAATAGATAGTGCCACTTATACTTTGGCAAAAAATAATGGTGAAAATCATTTGCATGGTGGTAACAAAGGTTTTGATAAAGTAGTGTGGTCTGTAATTACGGAAGCCAGTAATCCTGCTTCTATTACGTTACATTATGTAAGTATGGATGGCGAAGAAGCTTATCCAGGGAATTTAAAAGTAAATGTAATTTATACCTTAACCGACGATAATGAATTACTGATTGACTACAGTGCAGAAACTGATAAGCCAACGGTTGTAAATTTAACCAATCACAGTTATTTCAATCTCACTGGCGATGCATCCAAAAATATTTTGGATCACACACTGCAGGTGAATGCCGATAAATATACCCCGGTGGATGCAGGCCTGATTCCGACAGGAGAATTAAAAGCAGTGGCAGGCGGACCGTTTGATTTTTTACAACCACACAAGATTGGAGAACGCATTGCAGCAGTGGAAGGTGGTTACGATCACAACTTTGTACTGACAAGAAAAAGCAGGGAACTTGAACTGGTTGCCACTTTATCAGATTCGATTAGTGGAAGAAAATTAGAAGTATATACGGTTGAACCGGGCTTACAATTTTATTCAGGCAATTTCTTAGATGGAACCATCAAAACCAGCGATGGTAAAGCCATTCAAAAATATGCAGCACTTTGTTTGGAAACCCAGCATTTTCCTGATTCACCCAACAAGCCAGCTTTTCCAACAACGCTTTTAAAGCCCGGAGAAAAATATCATACAGTAACAAAATATAAAGTAGTAATTAATAAATAAAGCATTGCTGAAAAATATAGTAACTAAATGGTTGCTGTTTATAATTATCTAACATTTTAAAAAAGTAGTCCCCCTTTAGGGGATAGGTGTATGAAATTTTTTATCGACACAGCTAACCTGACACAGATCAAGGAAGCAAATGAATTAGGAATACTGGATGGTGTTACCACCAATCCATCACTAATGGCAAAGGAAGGAATTGCCGGCGAAGCAGCCATTCATCAACATTACAAAACCATTTGCGAAATGGTGGATGGTGATATCAGTGCAGAAGTGCTGGGAACTACATTTGATGAGATTGTTGCTGAGGGAAAAGTGTTGGCAGCATTGCATCCAAACATTGTGGTGAAAGTACCGATGATAAAAGATGGCATCAAAGCAATCAAATGGTTTAGTGATAATGGTATCCGTACCAACTGCACCTTAATATTTTCTGCAGGCCAGGCTATCCTTGCAGCAAAAGCAGGCGCCTCTTATGTATCGCCATTCATCGGCAGAATTGATGACAGTGGCTGGGATGGCATGGAACTGATACAGCAACTGAGCAATATATTTTCTATACAGGGATACAAAACAGAAATCCTTGCAGCATCTATCCGCTACCCCAATCACATCATTAAATGTGCAGAAGCCGGTGCAGATGTTTGTACCTGTCCGCTGGATTCAATTCTTGGATTATTAAAACATCCATTGACAGATATTGGCCTGGCAAAATTTTTAGATGACTCAAAGAAAATGCAATAAAAAAATAAAATAAAAAAAGTGTATTGGATATTACGGTGCCGCTGGAGAGTAATCAAATTATAAAAATGAAAAGAATACTTTTTATTATCGCTCTAATTGGTTGTGGTAATTTATCTGCACAACAAAAAGATTATTCTTTTGCCGCCGTACCATTTACCAATGTCCATCTTACAGATAATTTCTGGCTGCCAAGATTAAAGATCAATCATACTGTTACCATCGCTGCATCATTTGAACGTTGTGAAAAAACAGGCCGGGTGAAGAACTTTGAAATGGCTGCAGCAAAGACCGGTAAGTTCTGCACCATTTTTCCTTTTGATGATACCGATATTTACAAAACTATTGAAGGTGCTTCTTTTTCATTGAGTTTATTTCCGGATAAAAAATTGGAAGCATACATTGATTCGCTAATTGATAAAATAACAAAGGCGCAGGAACCAGATGGATATTTATACACAGCAAGAACGATTGATCCGCTGCATCCGCATAGCTGGTCTGGCGCAAAGCGCTGGGAAAAAGAAAGAGAGATGAGCCATGAACTCTACAACTCAGGACATTTGTATGAAGCAGCTGTTGCACATTTTGCTGCAACTGGAAAAAGAAATTTGTTGAACATCGCTTTAAAAAATGCAGACCTGGTTTGTTCTGTTTTTGGCAAAGACAAACTGCATGTTGCGCCGGGTCATGAAATAGTGGAAATGGGATTGGTGAAATTATACCGCATCACCGGGAAGAAAGAATATTTAGAGACAGCAAAATTTTTTATTGGCGAACGTGGCCACTACAATGGATACGACGCAAAGAATCCTGATCCATTTAAAAACGGTTCTTACTGGCAGGATGATATTCCGGTTGCAGATCAAAAAGAAGCCGAAGGACATTCTGTGAGAGCCGGGTATTTATATTCCGCAGTTGCTGATGTGGCGGCACTTACAGGCGATAAAGCATTGCTGAATGCAATCGATTCTATCTGGAATAATTTGGTGTCAAAAAAATTATATATACAGGGTGGGGCAGGCGCTATTCCTTCGGGAGAACGGTATGGGGATAATTATGAACTGCCCAATGCAACAGCTTATAATGAAACCTGTGCAGCCATTGCCAATGTTTACTGGAACCAGCGCATGTTTCAATTGCACGGCAATTCAAAATACATTGATGTGCTGGAAAAGATTTTATACAATGGTTTGATCTCCGGTGTAGGACTGGATGGCAAATCTTTTTTTTACACAAATGCCATGCAGGTAAAAAATAATTTTCATCACCATAGTTTGGAAGAGGAAAGATCTGGCTGGTTTGAATGCTCCTGCTGCCCAACTAATTTAACAAGGCTGTTGCCATCGGTACCGGGTTATATGTATGCACAAAATGCGGATGCCTTGTTTGTAAATTTATTTATTAAAAGCAATTCTTTTATAAACATTAATGGTAAAGCTGTTGGTATTGAACAACAAAATAATTATCCCTGGCAGGGAGATTTGAAATTTATTATTTCTCCCAAAAAAGGTTCAATGCCTTTTGCATTGAAAGTCCGTATCCCGGGCTGGGCTTCTAATGAAGCCATTTCTTCTGATCTTTATTCATACAGCACAAAATCAGAAAATAAAATTAGTATCACTGTGAATGGAACTCCTTTTGCGTACAATATAGAAAACGGTTATGCCATATTGAACAGGGTATGGAAAAAGAATGATGTGGTGCAAGTAAACCTTCCGATGGAAGTAAGAAGGGTGAAGGCAAATGAAAAATTGAAAGAGGATATTGGTAAAGTGGCATTGCAAAGAGGCCCGTTGATGTATTGTGCTGAATGGCCTGATAACAACGGTGCTGTGTCAACGATTGTATTGCCTGCTGCTGCAATATTTACCACTGAATATGAACCGGCATTGCTAAATGGAATAATGGTTTTAAAAACTGAAGTGAATAAAATTTTGGTGACAGATAATAAAGTAAACACTTCAAAACAGCCGTTTATGGCAATACCTTATTACGCCTGGGCCAACAGAGGCAAAGGTGAAATGATGCTGTGGTTTCCTGAGCAGGTAAAATCAGTAGATATTTTTTCGCAATAGAAATTAATAATCATTGACTGTCTGCGGAAGCAATTTCAAAAACACTTTTTTGATACCTGCTTTATTTTTTCATGTCGGCATTGCTCCCTGCAGCTTTGCATGGATATTTTCATCAGCATATCTTTGGGCATCTTGTTGATGCAATCTGGTAAATTAAAAAACTTAAATTGATATTTGGAATGAGCAGTAAAAAAGCATTTTTATTCGACCTGAATGGAACGATGATTGATGACATGCAGTATCACATCCATGCCTGGCACCGCATCTTAAATGAACTGGGTGCCAACATTTCGATAGCGCAAATGAAAGAAGAATGTTATGGTAAAAATGAAGAAATACTGGAGCGTATGTTTCCGGGAAGGTTTACTGCTGTAGAAATGGGTACCATAGGTTTTGAAAAGGAAAAAAAATACCAGGAAGATTATAAACCACAATTGGCATTGCTGCCGGGGCTACCTATTTTTTTACAAAATGCAGCAATACATCGAATCCAAATGGCCATTGGCTCGGCAGCTATTATTTTCAATATTGATTTTGTGCTCGACAATCTTAACCTGCGTGCTTACTTTGATGTGATTGTAGGAGCAGAAGATGTAAAAGCAAGCAAACCGGATCCGGAAACCTATTTGTCCTGTTCTCACAAACTGGGTATTGATCCTGCTGATTGTATTGTGTTTGAAGATTCAGTGAAAGGCGTGGAATCAGCACTGCTGGCTGGTATGAAGGCTGTAGTAATAACAACAATGCATGAAGAAAATGAGTTCGATCAATACAGCAATGTGTTGCTCTGTGTGAAGGATTATACGGATGAAAGACTTGCTTCATTGTTCAATAATAGTTAGATAAACAAAATCGGTTTTTGATAAAGTGGTTGCCTGTTTATCTTAAAGCAGCAATTTTGGCGCAATTTTTTTTATCTTATATTGTACCCAAAACACGATCAATGAAAGGTAAAATATTACTGCTGCTTTTATCAGCCTGCACAGTTATTTCAGTTCATGCACAACCAAAAAAAATTACTGTAAAAACAGGTGTGTGGACTTACGCAGAATATGCTCCCAATATTATTAAGCTGAGTTTTTTGCCCAAAGGATATACCACGAATGAGAACATCAGCAATGCGGTAAATATAAAAGCATCGGCTGGTCATCATATTGCTGTTACAGCAAATGATTCGTCTGCTACAGTGGCAGGTAAACTCATTCATATTTTTCAACAAAATGAATACCGTGGTTTCAGTATCCCATTGGCAGGTAATGAAAAAATATTTGGTGGCGGCGAAAGGGCATTACCGTTAAACAGGAGAGGGTATAAGTTTCCTCTTTACAACAATCCTGCATATGGTTACAGTAACGGAGCGGATGCACTTAATTTTTCTGTTCCATTTTTTACTTCTTCTGATGGTTACGGTTTGTTCTTTGACAATGTTTCCAAAGGCTATGCTGATATTGGTAAAACGAACAGCAATAATTTTGAAGCAGGCTTTGTGAGCGGTGAAATAAATGTGTTCATCATTTTTGGAAAAGACTACAAAGAAATACTCTCATCGTTTTACAAATTAACGGGCACACAGCCTTTGCCGCCCCGTTGGGCAATGGGAAATTTTATGAGCCGCTTTGGCTACACCAGTGAAGCACAGACAAAAAAGATTGCCGGAAAAATGAAAAAAGAAGGCATTCCTTTCGATGCCATCATCTTCGATCTATTTTGGTTTGGCGACAGTATTAAAGGAACCTTAGGAAATTTGGATTGGGTAAATAAAACCAAATGGCCTGATCCAAAAAAGATGATCGGTGATTTTAAAAAAGATAATATCAACAGCATACTTATTGCAGAACCATTCATTTTGAAAGGCACAAAAAATTACGATGCAGCAAAAAAATATTTTGCAGTAGATAGCGCAGGCAAGCCATTTAACCTCACTGATTTTTATTTTGGCCAGGGCGGCCTGTTGGATATTTTTAGAAAAGATGCCGGCAGATGGATATGGAAAAATTATTACAAAAAACAAATTGCCAATGGCGTGAGTGGCTGGTGGACAGACCTGGGAGAACCAGAAAAACACCCTGCCGAAATAAGGCACAATATGAAAAGCCTCGACATCAACCGGCTGATGGCAGCCAATGAAGTGCACAATGCATACGGGCATTACTGGAATAAAATGTTGTTTGAAAATTATGCAAAAGAATTTCCCAACCAGCGCTTGTTTCATCTTAACCGGTCTGGTTTTGCAGGCAGCCAGCGGTACAGCATTTTCCCCTGGAGTGGCGATATAAGCCGCAGCTGGAGCGGCTTGCAGGCACAGTTGCCTTTGATGCTGGGCATGAGCATGAGCGGCATCCCTTACATACATGCGGATGCCGGTGGCTTTGCAGGCGGTGAAGGCGACAATGAATTGTATGTCCGCTGGCTGCAGTATGCCGCTTTTACACCCATCTTTCGGCCACATGGAACGGCTTTGTTTGAAGTTGATAAAAATGCGTTTAGTTTTCCGAGTGAGCCGGCTTTGATTGATACGCCTTACCGGAGATATGCAAAACAGGTTGTTCATTTGCGTTATTCAATGCTGCCTTACAATTATACACTGGCTTATAAACAGGCAAGCAAAGGAGAGCCATTGGTTGCGCCACTGTATTATTATTATCCAAAAGATACTGCTGCGATAAATGTGCAGGATGAGTTTATGTGGGGAGAAAATATTTTGGTAGCACCTGTGTTGGAAAAAGGGATGAAGGAAAGAAAAATTTATTTGCCCAAAGGCAAGTGGTACAGGAATAACGGTTTCAATTATTTTGAAGGCACTGTTACTGATCAATTAAAGATGGAAGAAATACCTGTTTATATTAAAGCCGGCAGTTTTATTCCTACAGTACAACCGAGCTATTTTATACTTGATTCGTCGATAATAAAACCCAATGCTGTGAATGTTGCATATTACTATGATGAAAAACCGTCTGCTGGTATTTTATTTTATGATGATGGGAATAGTAAAACTTCCATCGCTTCAGGAAAATATGAAGTAATTACTTTCAGTGCAGTAACAACCGGCGGCGGATTAAAGATCACGATAAAAGATAATAAAGGCAGCTTTACTGGAAAGCCTAAAGAAAGATTGATTGAATTACAGGTAAAAGGATTCAACCGTTACAAAAAGAAATTCTACATCAACGGAGAAGAGTTGGGCTCATTTTCAAATGAACCTACCCAGAATCCTGATTATATATTTGCACTTACTTTTACAGGAGAACCTTTGACATTTGAATTAAAATAAAATAATAATATTTTGCATAACAACTTTTACCAATTCGATTTTGAACTGCCCAACCAGGATGAATCAGACAAACTGATAGCGATGCTTTCGGAGCAGGGCTTTGATGGCTTAGCAGAAGAGGAGGACTTGCTGATTGCATTTATCCCTGAACTGCAATTTAACCAGGAAGCATTTGAGCAGGTGCTGGAAAAATTTTCTATTCTTTCTTACACAAAATCTGATATTGAAAATATCAACTGGAACAAAAAATGGGAGGCTGAATTTGAACCGGTGCAGGTAGATGATTTCGTTGCCATCCGGGCTCATTTTCACCAGCCCATAAAAAATGTGCAGCATGAAATCATCATCACTCCCAAAATGAGTTTTGGTACCGGCCACCACGCCACCACTTATTTAATGATGCAGCAAATGCACCTGCTTGATTTTACCAACAAAACAGTTTTCGACTTTGGTACCGGTACCGGTGTGCTGGCCATCCTTGCAGAAAAGCTGGGGGCAGCATCCATATTTGCCATCGACAATGATGAATGGAGCATCACCAATACCATCGAAAACATAGAACAAAATAATTGCCAGCGGATTTATGTAGCTCAAATGGAAACCATTCCGGCAGGTAAAAAATATGACATTATTTTGGCCAATATCAACCTGAATGTCATCACCGCAAACCTTTGTTCTTTAGCCGAAATTGCTCATGCTGGCACTGATATTTTGTTCAGCGGATTTTTAAAAGAAAATGAAGCAGTAATCCTGACTGCCATTGAAAGTGCTGGTTTTCAATGTATAGCCACTGTACAAAAAGGCGTCTGGATTGCCATCAGGGTAAAAAGATTTTGATTTTTACACAATATTTTACCGGTTTCAGCATTAAATAAATGTTAACCAAAACGATATTTCGGTATATTTGCCCCCTCAACTCACCAATCAATTTATGAAGGAACTATTAGTAATAATGCTGGCATACCTTATTGGGTCTATTCCAACAGCGCTTATTATCAGTAAGAAATTCTTCGGTATAGACATTCGAGAATATGGCAGCGGTAATATGGGAGCCACTAATACCTTCCGGGTACTGGGTTCCAAGTACGGCACCATCGTAATGGTTTGTGATATTTTAAAAGGAATGTTAGCAGTATCTCTGTTTAATTTTTTACCTCATTATTTGCACAACGAATGGGACAGGACAAATCTGATGGTTGGCCTTGGCCTTGCATCTGTGTTGGGGCATGTGTTCCCCATATTTGCCCAGTTTAAAGGTGGCAAGGGGGTGGCTACTTTGTTTGGGATGATATTGGCTGTTCAGCCGGTAATTGCTTTAAGTTGTGTGGGGGTATTTTTACTCGTACTTTTTTTAACCCGGTACGTATCCCTCAGTTCCATCATTGCCGGTGTGGCATTGCCCATATTTGTACTTTGGATTTGGAACGAAGATGTGGTAATCTACAGGATATTTGCTGTCTTGGTTGGCTGCATGGTTATCCTTACCCATCAAAAAAATATAGCCAAGATATTAAGAGGAAACGAAAGCAGGGTGCCCATCTTCAAGCACAGGGACAGGAGAAAAGCTGCCCGTATCAAATAAGTTTTTTCAATAAAAATATTTCCCCTTGATCTGTTTTGATACACTGCTTAGTTGAAATATTTCTACACATTGTTATATTATCCCAATCCCGATTAAGAGAGACTTACCAGTACAGAAATTTTTATTGATCTGCTCAAATAATCACTATTTTCAGTTTTGCATTTCTTCCCAAACAGCAATATCTTTCCTTTCTCTTATGCAACCATTTTTCATTTAACAAGTCATTAGATAGTTATTGGTACGCCAATTGTTTAAAGAGATAACAAATACATTTACACATGAAAAAGATTTTAACCTTAGCACTTTCCGTTTCACTTTTTATTACCGGTTGTACCAAAAATGCACTTACCGGAAAAAGTCATTTGAGCCTGATATCTGAAAGCCAGTTGCAACAAATGGCGGTAACAGAATATCAAACTTTCCTCTCTCAAAATAAAGTGGTGAGTTTATCCGGAAACAAAGATGCAGAAATGGTAAAAAGAGTAGGCTCACGCATTGCCAATGCCATTACTCAATACTACAAAAGCCAGGGAAGACCCGAAGTTTTAAAAGACTACAATTGGGAATTTAATTTGGTTGACAATAAACAAGTAAATGCTTGGTGTATGCCCGGTGGTAAAGTGGTGGTATATACCGGTCTGTTGCCCATTGCACAAAATGAAGCCGCATTAGCCATAGTGCTTGGCCATGAAATAACCCATGCCGTAGCAGGACATGGTGGAGAAAGGATGAACAATGGTTTGCTGGCACAGGGCCTTGGTGCAGTAGGAGATATATTGACCAATGGCAATCCAAAAGTGAATAGTATTTTCAACAATATTTATGGACCTGGAGTACAGATAGGTGTTTTACTGCCTAACTCCCGTAATCAGGAATACGAAGCTGATCATTATGGATTATTGTTTGCTGCCATGGCAGGATACAACCCAAGAGAAGCAATCCCATTCTGGCAAAGGATGTCACAGGCAGGTGGTGGCAGTCAAAAGCCACCAGAGTTTTTAGCCACTCACCCTGCGGATGAAAAGAGGATTGCCAAATTACAATCTTACATGCCTGAAGCGTTGAAATATTATAAGCCGATTAAAAACTAAATTTTGCTGTATAAAATATTAGAGCCCGCCATTTGGTGGGCTTTTTATTTTATGCCTGGTCAAAATATTAATATCTAAAAGAAGAGTTTTATAATAAGGCAGCTTTATTTGTTTAGAAGCTGGTTGGCCTAAATAAATATGCACCCGTTGGCGGAGTTAATTCATTTAAAAAGCACCGGCATAATAAAAAATCAGAGCCATCGGCTCGTTTTGTATTATAGCAACGGCTGCCTGTAGGGGGCAGGCGTTGTTATAGTATTAGCCGAGATAGTAGGCTATATCAGGTTATAAACGTTGTGAATTTAACTCTGCAAACGGGTAAAAATCCATGAAGTTGTATCAACAAGATGCCCGGCTTTGCTGATGAAGGCATGTCTTGATATTGATTTTAGTATTACCAGCGAAACAAAGACAGTAAAATAAAAACCAGTTGATTATTTGTTTGTTGTTGGCACAGCCGGTATTGATTATATTGAAGTAATAAATTAAAAATACTGGCAGGCTATAAGCTACGGTGTGAGTAAAATTTTAAAATAGTACGATTCAAAAGTCAGCAGTATCTGTCGTTTGTTTTTTATCTTATTCTTTTTTCTTGTCTTTTAATTCCAGCAATTTATTTGCTTTTTCAGTAGAGTCTTTGATTCTTTTTTTCTCTTTCTTTTTAAAATATCCTCTCAATAAAAAATTACCTTTTACCGCCTGCATATTTTCATTTACACTGTTGGCTGTTTTGGTAATACTGCTTGCTGTTTCATTCGCTGTTGTGATAGTGCTTTCCATTTTCTTTGCCAGGTTATCATTGGTCAACAGCCGGCCAATAGTGCCTTTGCCTTCGTTTATTTTTGTTACAATACCAGCCAGCCCTTCGGTTAATACAGTTGCATTCTGTGAAATTTTTGCAAGATTGGTCATCAGCTTATCCACATTAAGGGGATTGGTACTAAGCAGCCTTCCACCATTTTTTACTAAGGGAGCAGAGTCGCTGCCCGGCGCAATCAATATCAGTTTGTCACCCATCAGGCCATCACTGCCAATGGTTGCCATCGCATCTGTTTTTATGTAAGGCTGAATCTTTTTTTCAAGACTCAGTGCCAATCGTACTGTGGTATCATTAATAATATTGATGGTTTCAACAGTGCCAATATTAATACCGGCAAAGCGAACAAAATTACCTTCCTTGGTACCTCCTATATTATTGAAATCGGCATACACTATAAAAGTGCTGCTGAATAAATTCTTCTGTTTGCCTATTAAAAAAATAAGCCCCAACAATAACAGTATGCTGATGACTACAAATATTCCGGTCTTAGTTTTTTGTGCAGCAGGTATGTTCATATAATTTATTTAAAAAATGAGCGTATAAATTTATCTTCCGAATTTGCCAGTTCTTCATAAGTGCCTTCGGCAAAGCACTTGCCCTCATTCATAATCAGTACCCTGTCTGCAGTAATTTTTGCACAGGGTATATCGTGAGTTATAATTACAGACGAAGCATCGTACTGCTCCTGCATGTCCAGTATCAGCTGGCTTATTTCTTTAGAGGTAATCGTATCCAGTCCTGTGGTAGGTTCATCATATAAAATGATTTCCGGTTTTACAATCAGTGTACGGGCAAGGCCCATACGTTTACGCATACCCCCACTCAGGTCTGATGGCATTTTATCAATTGCATCGGCAAGCCCTACTGCCTGCAGCACTTCTATGCAGCGGCTTTCAATTTCTGCCTTGTCTTTAATTTTCAATACCCTCTTTAAGGGAAATGCCAGGTTTTCTCTTACCGTCATCGAATCATACAATGCAGCACTTTGGAAAAGAAAACCAAGCCTGCACCTTAGCGCTTTCAATGCATCTGCATCCAGGTCTTTTACTTCCTGGCCAAATACTTTTAGTGATCCTTCATCCTGTGTAAGTAAGCCGGCAATACATTTTATGGTAACCGATTTACCTGTTCCTGATTTGCCAAGGATCACTACATTTTCACCTTTGCTTACGCTAAAATTGATGCCGTTAAGAATGGCATTATCTCCAAATTTTTTTGTGAGATCTTTTACTTCAATAACTTTTTCCAGCTCCATAGTCGGCATTTAAGAATATAAAAGTGAGTTGGTTACCTGCACCACAATGGCATCAATAATGATGATCCAAACGGATGCAGTAACAACAGCTGAATTGGCCGCCAGCCCTACACTTGCAGTGCCGCTATTAGCTGTAAATCCTTTGAAACAACCAATAAAACCGATGCTGAAACCAAAGAGAACCGTTTTAAATACGGCCGGCATTACATCGCTGTAATCAAGTATGGTAAGGGCTTTGGTAAAATATAGTTTTGCTGAAATATCTCCGCCAAGGGCTGTAGCCATAAACCCACCTAAGAGTGCCATCGCATCTGCAAAAATTGTGAGCAGTGGAATCATCACAATGCAGGCAAGGATACGGGTGACTACTAAAAACTGAACCGGATTGGCCCCGGATACTTCCATGGCATCAATCTGTTCTGTTACATTCATGCTGCTTAATTCTGCACCAATGCTGGAAGCAATTTTTCCTGCACAAATTAATGCAATGATCACTGGCCCAATTTCCCGAATGATTGAAACAGACACCATGCCCGGAATAAAACTTTCTGCACCAAATTCCTTCATGGTAGGTTCTGATTGCAGTGTCAATACAATACCCAGTATAAATCCGGTTAATGTTACAATGCCAATTGATTTATACCCGATAATATAGGATTGCCGGAATAACTCTTCCCATTCAAACCCCTTTTTAAAAATATTGCGAAAGAATGATTTGAAAAAATATGCCTGGTCGGCGAGGTACACCAATGTGGATGAAAACGGTAATTGATTTGGCATAATTAATATCGTTGGTAAATGGTATTGCGGTTGCTGTGTTTATACAACCATCTTTACACAATTGGTATTAACTAAATACCTGCCAAAAATTTATAAGGCTGTAACCTGCTGCCAGTATGCATTATAAATAAGGTATTTGTTTTATGCAAGAGCAATGATGGGGAAAATTCTCTACGATAAGACTTACTCACAGCAATATTTTTTTCAGCCTGGGTTTGTAAGGTGACTCAACTGAGGAAAGAAGATATTGGTAATGAAGCATCACAGGAAGCTCCTGTTATGTGCTGTGCCTGCAGAATTTTTAAATTTTATTTTCCTGTAAGTATTGGGCCAGCGTAACTACATTATCTGCTTGCCAATGGCTTCTGAAACTGTTAAGGTAATTCAGGAATGCACTTTCTTTTGAATTAATAATTTTGAACATGGGCAGTTGAGAACTGTCTGTATGATATAAAAAGTGTACAAAGAAACTATGTGAATTTGTATTTTCAGGATCAAAGAAATACGCCCTAAGCCGGGGTACATTTTTATATAACTTCACTTCTAATTCGCCTTTATTTTTGACTGATTTCTTTTTAGTATCCCATCTTGATTGCAGATCAATTAAGTTGGTAATGGTGATTTTACACTGTGTTTCAAATTTATTTGTGTTTTCACCAAAGTCCCTGGAAGCCTCTTCTTTTAATGAACTGGCAGGATTAAAAATAAGGTACTTAATATTTACCCCTTCTGCCAAACGGTTTAATAAGTCATCGCTCCGCTCTTCGGTTGAACTATAAAAATTGCCACCCCAAAAAATTATTTCATTTTTTGCAGCAAGGATATTTTTACTTAAATCCCTTTGAAAATCTTCACTTATCAAATAGTACTCTGGGGCATTTTGTGAAGCTGCTTCAGAAAAAAATGGAATAAAAAATAAAAAAGTAATGAGTAGTAATAAAATGCCTGTTATCAATAGATAGATAGCCGCCGCATCATTTGCCGCCGGTGTTTTTATGATTCCAAAATCTGCCGAAGGCATAAAGAATGCAAGGATGAGGCATACTCCCAACCCAAAAATCAGGTAAGGAAATGATTCAGGAACACCAAATTTTTTAACGAGGTTTAATTTTAAGGCAGCCATGTGATACTCTTTTGATGATGTTATATTTAATAGCAACGGTCAGTTTTAGTATTCATACTGCTGATTAAATGGCCTGCAGTAAGGTACCGGTATTCAGTGCAGAATCAGTGTAAATAGAAACCCCTCTGCCCCGGTTAACACAAACTAAATTTATAAATAAAAGTTGAAACACCCTCTATGCATGCCCCATTTTTATTGCTTTGCAGGGTACAGGTTGTTTAATGTTTTCTGTCGTAGTATCCTATGCCATTGGTGAGGATGAAAAATGCAGCCAGTATTTTTTCTTTAAGCGATAATGGCTGCAGGCTTCCGTTTAAAAATTTTATCCTGCATATTCTCATCCCCACAGGTTCATTTAAAAAAATAATTAGTACTAAGCGGTAGAGTGCCAGTAATATCAAAATATAAAACTCAATCCGTATCGGACGCTGAAGTTTATCCAAAATGTTTTGAGGTAAAAGGGAAGTCACTCCAATAACGAAGGCGATAATGATGGCTGCATCAATTATTCCGGCAATATTCTTTTTCCAAGCATTGGCCTCTTTTAAATTACCAGCTGGCTTGTCAATAATTATATCCTCATTCATGGTAAAATGTTTTTTATTTTTGTTTTCTGTCTTTGTTGCTGCTCCTCCTTCACATTACAAAATGCTAACTATTCTGAAGGCCAACAATGGCTTTCGCTGAGTAGCTTAGTCCTTTTAATGAAATACCAACAGCCGCTCAGCCCCAATAGCACAAAACCTTTTGAAAGATGTGAAATCTATTTTTGTAGTGCTTTAATATTTAGTCTCGCTTGTTGCTTTGCTTGTTCGTCTCCATATTTTTCAGTCAATTCATAATACTTTATTGCGTTTGCTTTGTCGCCTTTTAATTTATAACCTTGAGCAATATTGTTCAAAACAATAAAATCTTTTGGGTTTATTGTTTCTGCTTGTTTTAAATATTCTATTGCTTTGTCATAACTTTTTGTCAGCATTAATGCAACAGATGTTGTTGATAATATTTCTACATTATTATTGTAATATTTCAAAGTAGCCTCGCCAATTTTTATCATATTGGGAAGTAAATTATCGTCTTCTGTGTCATATAATTGTTTCAAGTAAGATTGAATTGTTTCCAACATAAAGTTTTCACCGCCAGCTTGCTTTTTGTTCTCTGTCCAAAGCCATTTGTTTTTATTTACTTGTGAATACTCAACTGTTTTTATTACTTCTTTTGTAAAATTATCATAGTCGCCAATTTGTTGAAATAGATAACATTTTCCAAATCTTATGTCTAACCTGTTTGGGAATTTGTCAATGCCAGTAGTTGCATATTTTATTGCCTTGCTTAATTTGTCTGGGTTGTAACCTAAGTTTGAATTAATGTAGCCTGCAACTTTGCCAGTACTATCTGTGAACTGGAAACTTTCTTTACTATTTTGTTCTTTGTCAAGAGAAATAATTTCTTGTTTACTATTTGAAAAATAATAATTGATTGCTGTAGTATAGAGTTCTGGGTCGTTTGGATTAGTCTTCTCCCAATCTGTAAAAAGGGATTTAATTTTTGTTGTATCGTTCTTTTTAAACAGAGTTTTAAATTTCTCGTAATTTGTCTGCCCAAACGCAAGGATTGAAAAAGTTGTTAAAAAAAGTAGAATGATTAGTTTTTGCATATCCTCATTTTTTATTTCTGCCAACTCATAAATTTCTGCAACGCTTATTTTAATTTCAATCGCTTATCAAAACAAATAGAAAAAATATTTGAATTACCGATTGCTTTTTTTAATTGCAATTGAAAATAATTGATATTAACTGAATGCAGAAAACTATTCTTGCTAATACAATTCTGTTATGCATGTAAGCCCAGGATTAAAATAGATTTAATTATCCAGCCACATTATCAATTACATGAAATAAAAACAGCGAAACCCAAACCTGGGTTTCGCTGTTTTCGCATTGCAAAAAATGATTTAGTTATTTGCTGCGGCAAATTCCCTGCGAATAATATTCAACGCACCGCCGGCTTTAAACCATTCTATCTGCTGTTCATTGTAAGTATGGTTTACCTGGATAGTTTCACTGCTGCCATCGGCATGGTTCAACACCAATTGCAGCGGCTTGTTGGGCGCAAATGCCAGCAGCCCTTCAATGTCGAAAGTATCATCTTCCAGTATCTTATCGTAATCTTCTTTGTTGGCAAAAGTGAGCCCCAGCATTCCCTGCTTTTTAAGATTGGTTTCATGTATCCTGGCAAAAGATTTTACCAGCACGGCTCTTACGCCAAGGTGGCGTGGCTCCATTGCTGCATGTTCTCTTGACGATCCTTCTCCATAGTTTTCATCACCCACTACAATGGTGCCTACACCTGCAGCTTTGTAAGCTCTTTGTGTGTTGGGCACTGTGCCGTATTCTGCAGTGAGCTGGCTTTTTACACTGTCTGTTTTTTCATTAAAAAAGTTGACCGCACCAATCAGCATATTGTTGCTGATATTATCTAAGTGGCCACGGAATTTTAACCACGGGCCTGCCATCGAAATATGATCGGTGGTACATTTGCCTTTTGCTTTTATCAGCAATTTTAATCCTTTCAAATCAGTACCTTCCCAAGCTGCAAATGGATCCAGCAATTGTAAGCGTTTACTCGTTGGCGATACAATCACCTGTACAGCACTTCCATCTTCTGCCGGTTTTTGATAACCTGCATCTTCTACTGCAAAACCTTTTGGCGGCAATTCATTACCAGATGGGGGATCAAGTTTTACCTGCTCGCCTTTATTGTTGGTTAAAGTATCTGTTAGTGGATTAAAATCTAAACTGCCGGCAATAGCCATGGCGGTTACAATTTCTGGTGAGCCTACAAATGCATAAGTGTTTGGGTTGCCATCGGCACGCTTTGCAAAGTTGCGGTTGAAAGAATGAACGATGGTATTTTTTTCTTTTTTCTCCGCACCAACCCTGTCCCACATACCAATACAGGGGCCGCAGGCATTGGCAAAAACATTGGCACCAACTTTATCAAACACACTTAAAAAACCATCTCTTTCAATCGTGTAACGAATTTGTTCGCTGCCCGGATTAATATTGAACTCTGCATTTAATTTTAATCCTTTATCTATTACCTGCTGTGCCAAACTAACAGCACGGCTGATATCTTCGTATGAGGAGTTGGTACAGCTGCCGATGAGCCCCACTTCAATTTTTGAAGGCCATCCGTTGGCAGCAGCAGCTTCTTTCATTTTAGAAATAGGCGTAGCCAGATCTGGTGTGAATGGACCGTTTAAATGTGGCTCTAATGTGTTCAGGTCAATTTCTATTACCTGGTCAAAATATTTTTCAGGGTTGGCATATACTTCTGCATCGCCTGTTAAATGTTCTTTTACTGCATCTGCTGCTGCGGCAATATCAGCCCTGTCAGTTGCTTTTAAATAACGGCTCATACTTTCATCGTACCCAAAAGTAGAAGTGGTAGCGCCAATTTCTGCTCCCATATTACAAATAGTTCCTTTACCGGTACAACTCATGCTGGTAGCGCCTTCACCAAAATATTCCACTACAGCACCAGTACCACCTTTTACGGTGAGGATGCCGGCCACTTTTAAGATTACATCTTTCGGTGCTGTCCAGCCACTGAGCTTCCCCGTTAGTTTTACACCAATCAGTTTCGGCATTTTTAATTCCCATGGAAGGCCGG
>JANMJU010000218.1:0-25882 GCA_031371545.1 Chitinophagaceae bacterium | reverse complement strand
TGTGGACAGTACATCCTGAATTAGCGCCAAAGCAGCCAGCTGCTGACTCTGCCGTTAAAACTGAAACACCCATTGCTGTAGCAATGACGGTTAAAAAATAATATTGTAACTGAAAAATAATCTAAGAAAATGAGTACCGAAGTAACAGTTCAACAGGTAAATGTTCACACAGCAAATGATGCACATCTTGAGCATCACCACCACGAAACGTTCATCACCAAATATGTATTTAGCCAGGATCATAAAATGATTGCCAGGCAGTTTTTAATAACTGGTATTATCTGGGCTATTATTGGAGGGTTGTTTTCTGTATTGTTTCGTTTGCAATTGGGTTATCCTGAATCAACTTTCCCCTGGTTAGAAGATTTATTGGGTCATTGGGCAAAGGGGGGAAAATTACAACCTGAATTTTATTATGCACTGGTTACTATGCATGGAACTATTTTGGTATTTTTTGTATTGACTGCAGGCTTAAGCGGAACATTTGCCAACTTCCTTATTCCCTTACAAATTGGTGCAAGAGATATGGCTTCACCGATGCTGAATATGTTGAGTTATTGGTTTTTCTTCTTAGCTTCTATCATCATGTTCTCTTCTTTATTTGTACAGACAGGACCTGCAAGTGGCGGCTGGACGATATATCCACCATTGAGTGCTTTAGGCGATGCATCGAGCGGTTCAAAAATTGGTATGGATCTTTGGCTGGTGAGTATGGCAATGTTTATTATCAGCTCATTACTTGGAGGCCTGAATTATATCACTACCATATTGAACATGCGTACCAAAGGCATGAGCATGACCCGGATGCCACTTACAATCTGGGCTTTATTCTTTACAGCGGTATTAGGTGTATTGTCTTTCCCGGTACTTTTATCAGGTGCAATACTGTTGTTGTTCGATCGTAATTTAGGAACAAGTTTTTTCCTGAGTGATATTTATGTGAATGGAAAAATATTACCAAACGAAGGAGGTAGTGCCATCCTGTTTCAGCATTTATTTTGGTTCCTTGGTCACCCAGAAGTGTACATTATATTATTACCGGCAATGGGAATGTCTTCAGAAATTCTTTCTGTAAACAGCCGCAAGCCAATCTTTGGTTACATGGCAATGGTGGGTTCTTTATTTGCCATTGCAATACTGGCTTTCCTGGTGTGGGCTCATCACATGTTTGTAACAGGATTAAATCCATTCCTCGGTTCCATCTTTGTATTGCTAACCTTACTCATTGCGGTTCCATCTGCTATTAAAGTATTTAACTGGCTCACTACTTTGTGGCGTGCCAATATCAGGTTTACACCGGGTATGTTGTTTGCCATCGGATTTGTAAGTTTATTTATCAGCGGCGGTTTAACAGGTATCTTTTTAGGAAACTCTGCACTGGATATACATTTGCATGATACCTATTTCGTAGTTGCCCACTTTCATATTGTAATGGGTGTGGCTTCTTTCTTCGGAATGTTTGCAGGTGTGTACCATTGGTTCCCCAAAATGTTTGGCCGTTATCTAAATAATACCATGGCATATATCCATTTCTGGGTAACTATTATTGGGGCTTATTTAATTTTCTGGCCAATGCACTACATAGGTTTAGCTGGTGTGCCAAGGCGTTACTATGATTTTTCAGGATGGGAATCTTTTAAAATGTTTGGTGGATTGAACCAATTTATCAGTTTTATTTCATTCATTGTTTTTGCAACGCAATTACTGTTTGTATTCAATTTCTTTTACAGCATTTTTAAAGGAAGAAAAGTTACTACGTTAAATCCGTGGGGAGCAAATACTTTAGAATGGACAACACCCATTCGTCCGGGACACGGCAACTGGCCGGGTGAAATACCGGAAGTTCATCGTGGTGCTTATGATTATGGTAAAGATGGAAGAGAATTTATTTCTCAAACAGAACCGGTGGGAGAGAATGAAAGTCATCATTAATTTGATGATTAAAAAAAGAATTAAGTTTTTTGAATATAAAGCTTTGTGTTAGCGGATAGTGGAAAATGGGAATAACCATTAACCACTAACCATTAACCATTAACCAAAATGCAGGATAAAACAACCATAGCCAATTCAACCTCGTTTGCATTGGCAGCTAAAGTGAAGGATTATTTTCAACTGATCAAATTCACTTTAAGTTTTATGGTGGTGTTCAGTACGGTGGTGAGTTTTTTAATTGCCCCGAATGAATTGTATTATGTTCGTTCAAAAGTAATATCAGTTCTTTTGCTTTTTGTTGGAGGAATGCTGATCACCGGGTCGGCCAATGCCATTAACCAGGTAGCTGAAAAAGATACCGATGCCATCATGAAGCGAACGGCCAAAAGGCCTGTTGCCAGCGGAAGGATGAGTGTAAATGAAGCTACAGCTTTTGCAATTATTGCAGGACTGGCTGGCTTGTTTATATTGTGGTATTGGTTCAACTGGCAAAGCGCTGCTGTGGGGTTGTTTAGTTTATTTTTATATGGGTTTATTTATACGCCTTTAAAAAAAATAAATTCAATTGCTGTGTTTGTTGGAGCTATCCCCGGAGCCTTGCCTTGTTTGATTGGATGGGTTGCAGCTTATGGCGACAGCCCGGTTTCATGGGTGGGTGCCTGGATTTTATTTGGGATACAATTTTTTTGGCAGTTCCCACATTTTTGGGCAATAGCCTGGCTGGCTCACCAGGATTATACAGCCGCAGGATTTAAATTATTGCCGGGTGATAAAGGGCCAACAAAATTTACCGCACTGCAAACAATTATTTACAGTGCATTGATGATACCATTTGGTTTGCTGCCTTATTACATGGAAATAGCAGGCGCAACAAGTATGTGGATTTTGCTGATTTGCAATTTATGGATGGTGTACATGAGCATCCGGTTATTCATAAAGATGGATATAAAGAGTGCAAGAGGCGTAATGTTTAGTTCTTATTTTTATTTGATGATCGTGTTACTGGCATTGTTTGCAAACAGGGTTTCACCACTTATGCAATAGCAGAAATAGATTGTTGAAAAATAAAAACTGGTTGAATCAGCAGGAAGACGATAATTGGTATGTGGTAAAAGAGAGTGACACAACGATGATGCGATGAAAAACAAAAGCCGGCATCAAAAAATAACTTGTAGAAATTTTATAAATATTAAAAAACGCTCTGTATAATAACAGAGATGAGGGTATGAGTACAGTGGTAATGGAACAAAGAAAAAAAATACATCCGCATAAGTTTACACTTTGGGTGGCTATTGCAAGTATTTTAATGATGTTTGCCGGGTTGACCAGTGCATATATTGTAAAACGTAACCAGGCCAATTGGTTTAGCTTTGAAATACCCAGGGCTTTTTGGTACAGCACGGCGGTAATTATTTTAAGCAGTGTTACTATCTGGCTTGCAGAGCGCAAGTTCAAAAACAGGGAAATGGCTGCTTACAGAAGTTTATTAACAGCTACCTTTATTTTGGGGCTCTTATTTATACTGCTGCAGGTAATTGGTTTTGTAACACTGGCAAAAAGTGGATTGACGTTACAGCGAAATGTATCCATTTCTTTTTTGTATGTCATTGTTGGTTTGCATGCGGTGCATGTAATTGGAGGTGTGGTGGCATTGTTGGTAATATTTGCAAAAGCATTTAATAAATCAGTAAGAAACTACGATCCGGTGCCGGTGGAAGTGATGAGTACTTACTGGCATTTTGTTGATTTTTTATGGATTTATTTATTGATCTTTTTATTAATGATAAGATAAAGAAGTAGTAAGTTTTAAGTAAAAACTTATTATTTAGAACACAAAAATTATAACTCAGAATTTATAACTCATAATTATTTATGTCTACAGCAGCAGTTCAAAAGGAAACAAAATGGTGGAGTGGTGGCAGAAGCCCATTCAACGCCAGCTATGGTAAAGTGATGATGTGGTATTTTTTGATGAGTGATGCTTTTACCTTTGGCGCTTTCCTTATCAGTTATGGCACCATCCGTTTCAGTCAAAATTTTTGGGCTGATCCTAACCATGTGTTCAATGCATTTCCGCTTGCCGGGCACGCTAACCTGCCATTAGCCTTTGTAAGTTTGATGACTTTTATTTTGATTGCCAGTTCTGTTACCATGGTATTGGCAGTACATGAAGGTCATAATATGAATAAGAAGGGTGTTGAAAAATACATGATCCTCACCATCATTGGTGGCCTTGCTTTCTTAAGTTGCCAGGCATGGGAATGGACGCATTTAATCACGGGCCATCATGAAGTATTAGTTAACGGGCAGCTGGAACAGTGGGGTACTACGGTAAGTCATAATCCTTGGGGTCCTGAAGTTTTATTTAATGGTAAAGAAGTAGCAACCCCCGGGCCAATAGCTTTTGGCGGATACTTTTTTGGTATCACGGGCTTTCACGGCTTTCACGTTTTTAGTGGTGTGGTAATAAATATTATCATGTACCTCAAAACTAAAATGGGGCATTTTGATGATCGTGGCCATTATGAGATGATTGAAAAAGCAGGATTGTACTGGCACTTTGTAGATTTGGTTTGGGTATTTGTGTTTCTGTGTTTTTATCTAATCTAAGCATCAGTAAATAAAAAGGAATAAAACATATTAATAAATAAAAGAATTATGTCAGCACAGAGTTCATCACCAGAAATTACTTTTCACCCTGAACATTCAGGCGGTACTAAAAGAATCTGGAATACGTTTTGGTTGTTATCTGCTTTAACAATCGTAGAACTAGGCATAGGGTTGCTTATCTATAATATGCATAAGGGACATCCAAATCCTTCGCTGATACTGGCTTTTAAAGGATTGGTTTGCATCCTTACCCTGGCAAAAGCTTACTATATTGTTTCTATATTCATGCACCTGGGTGATGAAATAAGGAATATGATTATGACGATCGTAGTGCCATTGTGTTTGTTCATCTGGTTTATCATTGCGTTTTTGTGGGATGGCAATAGCTGGCTCACTTTGCGTAACCGATATAATAAAACAGTGCCAATAGAAAAAACAGCAGCACCGGCAGCAACAGAAAAAGGGGCGAAAGATTAATTTGAGTTCAAAATAATTTTTATAGTTACACCATCGTCCTGGTAGCAGGAACGATGGTTTTTTATTAAATGACCGGGAGGTAAAAGAAGTATGAACAAGAGAGCAATCATGGGTGTGCTGCTGGCGATAGTGTTGCCACTAACGGGCTACTATATGGTAAAATATTATAGTGAAGCTGCTGTACACATGCCAAAAAGATATTTTTTTGACAGTGTGGCTACGGTTGAAAAAAGTGGCAGGATCAATACGGATACTATTTGGCACAAAGCAAAGAACATGACTTTTACCAACCAGCTCGGCAAAACAGTAACGCTGGATTCATTGAAAGGAAAAATATTGGTGATTGATTTTTTCTTTAGCCGCTGCCCTACCATTTGCCCGGGAATGGCTAGGAGCATGAAGCGTTTGCAGGATTCTTACACCAACAGCAGGGACAGCATTGTACAGTTTATTTCTATCAGCATAGATCCGGAGCATGACTCAGTGCCACAGCTAAGAAAATTTGCCAACCGCTTTACCAGCAACCATGATAGCTGGTGGTTTGTAACCGGCAATAAAAAAGATATTTATGATTTTGCTTTAAATGAATTGAAAGCAAGTGTTGCCGATTCGGAAGTGGATACCGCATTTATTCATACAGAAAATTTCTTTTTGCTGGACAGGGATAGGGTGGTGAGGGGCTGGTTCAATGGGTTTGACACCGCAAAGCAACTACTGCTGGTAAGAGACATTCCGCTATTAATGCTGGAGAAAAAAAAGAAAAAAACATTCAAAGAATTTTTAGATGAACTGCTTGGCAGGGGATGATGAATTGGTGAACCATTACATTGTTAAATTGTTTTATTGCTTCATTGTAGAATAGTTAGCCAACAAATAAACACAGTCACTTAAGCCTGCCCAATTATCAATTAAATCATTATCAATTATCCATTAAAATGCTGATTCCTTCGTTACAAAAAAATGATGCCAAAGCAAAATGGCTGATCGGAATTTTTTCTGTTGTTGTTTTTTCGGTAGTGTCCATCCTTGGGAAATATAATCTTGCAGGAAAAGTAAGCCTCTCTTTTGATGTACACATTTTTGCTAAAGCAAATGCGGTGATCAATGGTACTGTGGCTGTTTTGCTGTTAGCCGGATTATATTTTGCAAAGCAAAAAAATTATGAACTCCACAAAAAAATAATGCTTACGGCAATGATATTGTCGGTGCTTTTTCTAGTGTCTTATATTTGTCACCACTTGCTTGGCGGAGAAACGATGTATGGCGAAACAGATGGTATTGCAGGACTGAGTGATGCAGAAAAAACAGCAGCCGGCAGCAGCCGTACCATTTATTTACTGATACTCATTACACATATTCCATTGGCAGGACTTGCACTTCCATTCATTTTATTTGCCGCTTACCGTGCCTTAATTGGCGAATATGAAAAACATAAAAAATTGGTAAGGATTATTTGGCCGGTATGGTTTTATGTAGCCGCTACCGGGGTGATTGTTTATTTAATGATCAGCCCTTATTATAAATAACCATGCAAAATGAAAATGTAAAACCGGGGGAATTAAAAAGCCTGCAGATCATCCACAGGGCGCTTTTATTGGGCCTGGTGCTATTTGCGGCGATAGCTTTTTATCTTAATTACAGCGGTAATTTTATTGCGGGCTTAAAAAATTACGACCGGCTGCTGCAGGTAATTGCAATCACATTATCATTTGGCGGATTTTTTATTGGCTCCCTATTATTTAAAAAGAAAATGCAGCAACTAAAAGACAGCTCACCGGAGTTAACGGTTAAATTATCAACCTACCGTTCTGCAGCCATCATGCAATGGGCTTTGCTGGAAGGCCCGGCTTTGTTTGCTATTAGTTGTTTTTTAATGGTAGGTAATTATGCTTTCCTGGCATTGGCTGTTGTGTTTATAATTTTATTTGCTGTTACTGCACCCAATAAAACTAAAATGATGTTGCTGCTGCAGTTGACTGAGGAGGAGATGAATGAGCTGTAACCAGCATAGGTTACACAGATTTTTCCAACACAATTTTTAAGGGGCTGATGTAGGTAATGAGTACTTTAATAGTGTCCCCAATTTTTACATCAACTATTTCTTCCTCATTTTTATTTTTTGTTACCGGTAGCTTAGCCTGTATTTTATCGCTTATCAAATTGACGAAAATACCAAAGGGACTTATTTTGTAAACCACTGCATTCAACGCTGTTTTATTATTAAAATTTCTTAGCGCTGTTTGGTATTCGGGGATAAATTCACTTTTATAAAATGAAGCGGTAACAGCGTTTGGTTTATCAAGATTATCCAGTTTAAAAAATACCGGCTCATTCAGCCTGCTTTCATGCGGCAGCAATTCCCAGGGAGATAATACCAGCGGGAATAAAATATAGCTGCCCGTTTCTTTTACAAAATAATCATCATCCACTTTTTTTAAATAACCAACAAACCTGTTTTCCACCGCCGCTTTATTAACGAGGTTGGTGAAAGCATTGTTAAAACGAAACTCAATTTTGTCGGCAATCATTTTGTCGCCTTTGGGTGAAGGCACTATCACAAAAGTTACTTCATCACCAATACGGAAAGAATGAATTTTTTTTATGGCCTTTTGTTCCTTCAGTTTTTGCTGTTCCTTTTCATTTACATTTCCATTGATGGATTTTTTCTTTCCATTGTGCAGGTATTCAATGCTGGCATACTGCTTATCATGATGAATGAAAGTAATGGTGCCCATCAATGTTTGTGTATCCATAAAAATTATTGGTAAAATGTCATCTAAAGAATAGCGAAATATAAATGCTCCGTCACAAGGTAAGTTCATCCACAGGATTCCAGAACAGTTTTTCAAAATCAACCACCACATCATTTTTCACTTCAATCTTTTCTTTTTTTAATAACTCTTCCATCAGTGTTGCTGTGGGAAAATGATGCTTGCCTGTCAGCATCCCATTCCTGTTTACTACCCGGTGGGCAGGTACTTTTGGTTTGGCTATATGGGCTGCATTCATTGCCCAGCCTACCATACGGGCACTTAACTTAGTTCCTAAATAAGCTGCAACAGCACCGTAAGAAGTAACTCTTCCTTTGGGAATTTGCCTCACCACATCATACACATCCTGGAAGAAAGAATATTCTTTAAGGGCTGGGATATCTGCTGCTTTTTTATTTTTCATTTACGGTTTCTTTAAGCTTTTATTAAGCAGTTCACTGCGGTTAGGCTCCGGCACATTTTCATACTGATATGGACAATGCCTGCAGCCATTGCCGCAACAAAATCCTTTTTGTAAATGATATTTTTCTGTGAGTACCACATAACCATCTTCATTGTAATAAAAATCTTCTCCTTCAATCAACTGGCTCATGGGGATTTCTGGTTTTCGGTTTCTTTCAGCAGTTGTTGCAGTGCTGCATCCTTGTCGGCTATTTGGCCGGGCAGGGTAAATTTACAATAAAATATCCTGTTGCTTTGTGCAATATCCAATGCTTCGTAATGCGTCTTAATTTTTAAAACTTCACTGCTTGTTTGCGCATGTACATCATTGTAATCTTCTAACAATTGTAAATTATATAATTCAATTACCTGTTTGGTAAAACGATACAAATCGGGGCTGTCTGTTTTTAAATGTATGAATCCTCCCGGCTGTAATACTTTTTGATAGAGTCTTAAAAAGGCCGGATGGGTAAGCCGCTTTTTTGCTTTTGATGTACGCAAATGAGGGTCAGGAAAAGTAAGCCAGATTTCAGCAACTTCATCGGCAGCAAAGTAAGTGGGCAGCAATGCTATTTGGGTGCGTAAAAAAGCAGCATTGATAATTTGTTCATCGAGGCATTTTTTTGCGCCGATATAAATGCGGTTGCCTTTAAGATCTACCCCGATAAAACTATTATTCTTGTAAAGCCTTGCCAGCCCAACTGTGTATTCGCCCCGGCCACAGGCCAGCTCCAGCACAAGCGGATGATTATTATTAAAATGAGTTGTCCATTTGCCCTGCATATTTTCCGGGTATTCCAACACGTTCGGAAAATTTTTAATTGCAGTAAAACGGAGTAATTTTTTTTGGCCCATAAAGGCGCAAATATATTTTTTTAGTATGAAGAAAAATTAAAAAATTGCCAGGCATTTAAGAATGGCAAAAGAACTGCTTCTACAGGATTACTTTTCTGTGAAATACTTTTACCGGTTAGGTTTTGAAATTTAAAACAACTTTTATGGAATAGGGCGGCATTGCAATTGATTTAGATACTTAACAGCGTAGCTAAAATTCCCCTGAATGGGGAAAAAATTATACCACTGTAATTTGGACTTGACGCTTCTATAGTAAAAGCGGAGGCTAATCGCAGGCATGGTTTTGAGTAATAAATTGCTATGGAAAAAGCACCCGATATCCCAGGGAAAATATTTGAAAAATATATGCCGTCCTTTATTCCTGTAAAATGTTAAAGCAATTCATTCATCATTAAAAAAAACAAAAAAATGAATACTACTCAATTAAAAGGAAACTGGGATGAGCAGAAAGGCAAGCTGAAACAAAAATTTGCCACCTTAACTGACAATGACCTGATGTTTGCAGAAGGGAAAGAAGAAGAGATGTATGGAAAACTTGAAATAAAGCTTGGCAAAACAAAAGAAGAATTGCACAAGATCATTGCTGGCCTTTAACCACATTTCTATAAAGCACCGTTCGGTTAATATTGGGTGAACGGTGCTTTTTATGCAACAATAAAATAGCCACAGTCTGTTTATGGGTGATATGTGCAAGAGTTTTTCATCGATGTGTAATGCTTTAGGGGGACTGATTTTTACATCTTTACAATTCCCCAATGAGACAATAAAGAAAAATAAATTAAAATGATAAAACTGTTTTTTTTAGTGGTGGCCGTGGCAGTAATGGGAACAGTAGCAGGCATGTTATCTTCCTTGATAAATGTTATTCCCCGGACAATGGAAACAGGTTGGCAAAATAACCTGCCGGCAAAAAGTAACCTTACAGATAAGCCGGTTTTGGATTTGAATACAAACAAGCTTAAGAATACTGAAGACACAAAAAATAAAAGACAAATCATTTTCCGGGGAAGTAGAAAATTACAAACAAACCAATGTGTCTTTAATTTTTCATGTTGGTAAAACTGATTTTTCAGAAGCAGTAGGCAGTTTGCATGAATGTATTATCATTAGTCAGAAGTTTTCTTAATGTCACTTTTTATTTCCTATTTCAGCTGTCTGTGTGACCAGCAGTTCATAAAAATTATACCTGTCAAATAAGCTAATTATAAAATTGTAATCATGACAACCGATATACAAATTTCTGAGAAAAGATTACTGGCAGTTGCTGAATTATTATCTGTGGTGATGGCCGGTGAAGTGACCCTTTATACCAAAACAAGAAAATTTCATTGTAATGTAAGCGGAGGAAATTTTACAGTACTCCATAAATTATTTGAAGAGCAGTACATGCAGTTAGAGAAGTGTATTGACGAAGTTTCTGACCGTATTAATAAACTGGGCAGCAGGGCCATCAGCAATATGGTGGAGTTAGTAAAGTTATCACCTGTAAAAGAATACCCAGGCGAATATCCTTCTTTAAGTGAGATGAGAGAGGAGCTTTTGACAGATCATGAAATTATTATTTGTTGTCTGTATAAATCGGTTGATAGCTGCACCGAAAAATACAATCATACCGGGAGTGCCCATTTTCTTAAAAGCCTCATAGATGACCATCAAACGATTGTGTTGAAATTAAAAACATATTTCAATTGATTTGCAACATAAAAAATTAAACAACAAATATGAAACTCACCATTCAGCCACTAAACTTTAATCCGGGCAGGGATTTAAATGAATACATCACAGATAACGTTGGAAAGTTGTCCCGCTTTTACGGCAGGATTGATTCGGCTAACGTTTGTTTAAAGCTGGAAAATGCTGACCTAACAGAGGCAAAGGTTTGTGAAATAAAACTTACAGTACCCGGCAATGACCTGTTTGCAAAAAAGCAAAGTAAAACATTTGAAGAAGCCATTAGTGAAACAGTAGATGCATTGAAACAACAACTGGAAAAGATGAAAACAAAAAATGAAAATCAATCTTGAAGTATAATATTAATTTGGGCGGCCATGAAAAAAGATAAAAAAGAAATTATAGCAGATGTATTATTTGCCAATAAAAAAAATAGGTACGGTAAAGCATTACCCCAAGAAAAAAATCCATTGCCTGTTTACCCGGTTGCTGATGATATCTATAGTATGGACAGTGAGGTAGATGTGGATCCTGATTATTTATCTACGGGTGTAGGAACAGGAAGTATACCCGTATGGAGAAAGGGGAAAGATTTTAATGCAGATGAAACGGATAAGGGCTTGGATGTGCAGGGAGCTGAGCTGGATGATGATGAGGAAGCTATTGGCAGTGAAGATGAAGAGAATAATTACTACAGCATTGCCGGCGGCAACCACCATGAGCTGGATGATGCCGGGAATAATTGAAGAAGAAAAAAGCAGATAAGGAAATCACATAAAAATATAAAAGCAATGGAAAAACTGTATCACTTTGTTGCTATTTCCGGCAGCCTGCGGAAAGGCTCTTATAATACAATGGTATTGAAAGCGGCACAAAAACTTGCACCTATAAATGTTGTTATTGAACAGCTTTGCATTGATAAAGTTCCTATTTACAATTTTGATTTGCATGGGCAATATTTTCCGGATGAAGTAGAAAAGCTGAATGATGCTGTTAAAGCTGCCGATGCAGTTATTTTCATTACACCCGAATATAATTATTCAATTCCCGGGGTACTCAAGAACGTGATTGATTTTTTTTCCCGGTCGCCAAAGAAACCATTTGATAAGAAACCGGTAGGTATTATGACTGCAAGCCCGGGGTTACTGGGCGGCGTAAGGGCACAATATCACCTGCGGCAGATATTGGTAGCGGTAAATGCTTATGTAATGAATCAGCCTGAGATTGTGATTGGACAGGTTAGTACCAAATTTGATGAAGCCGGTAACTTGACGGATGAAAAAACAAAAGAGTTTATCAGTAAGTTTATTACATCGCTGGCTGCTTTTAGTGAGCGTATCAAACAAGGGGCACAAAAGCAAGAAGTGCCTGTAATGAATCAGTCTTTGTTAAACAAAGAAAAAAATATCAGCGGGCATATCCTCACATAATTTTTTTGTAATAACATTCCTGTTTCTTTGATTAGCAGCCTGCTGCATTATCAGGGTTATTTAAAGAACAAAATACTGGCAAAATGATTGCAAAGTATAAATGAAAAATAAATGCCATTATCCGAACAAACAGCCTGGCTTTTTTTACTGGCTATGCTATTTCCTGCATTGCCCGGACGGTAACACATGAAGAGATATTTAAAGAGCCGAGGGATTTTTGCACACAAAAATCCAAAGCTTGTAAAACTATACTGCAACGTAAATTCTTTTACCTGTTTACCTGCGAATATTGTTTTAGTCATTATGTTACCATTCTCTTTTTAATCATTACCCAATACCATTTATTATTTGCGGACTGGCGGGGGTATTTGATTGGCGGTTTTGCATTGGTATGGATCACCAATATATACATGAGCCTGTTTGGATTTATAAGGGTAGGTATGAAAAGGGGAAAAATGGATGCAGATATTGAAGAATTCAAATTGAAAGAAGTGAGAAATGAAAGTGAGTATAAACAGGCATTATAAAAACATCTTCTATTGAAACATATGATTTGTCTCCAACAATTAAATAATGATTTTACCCAAACAAAAAAGCCTCCGTTTTTCAACGAAGGCTTATTAAAGCGCTGTAGGGGGAGGGATCGAACCTCCACGAGGCAGTTAGCTAAAGTACAAAGTTCGGTGGTCGACCCCGGTCGCATCGGTATTGCTACCAAACACGGCTCTATACTTCGTTTATCCTGTTATCCTCACCCCCGAGACAAGAGGGCATGTCTGCCAAAAATTTCATCACCCCACAATGATTAAGAACTTAGGAGTGCAAACATACAGTAAAATGCAATTAAATTGAAAATATTTTATCAATTATTTTTAAAGTATAGAAAAAATTTAATAAAAATATGTTTATGCTGAATTAATTTAAAAATTCCATTTAATTTTATGTATCATTTTAAACTATTCTATGCTTTTACAATGCTTTTTTTTTAGAATAAGTAACTGTTTTCTGCATTTTTTGAAACCATTTTCCTTTGTAAGAACCCAGAGTTGTTCTTTACCCAAATTCATCTCTATTGGTTTCAATAAAAATATAGTGCTAATTATTTTTACTAAAAATCGAAATTTTTCAACTGTTTGTATCTATATTTGAAAAAAGCTTAAAAAATACACCGATATGGCTACCAAATTAAATCTTGACAAATTAGACCTTCAAATAATCCATGAAATGATGGAAACAGCAGAAATATCTTATGCTGAACTGGGAAAAAAATTATTTGTAAGTGGGGGCACCATACATGTGCGGATTAAAAAATTACAGGAATTTAACATTGTAAAAGGCACCCGTTTGAATGTAGATCTGAGACAATTGGGTTACGATATCACAGCTTTTGTAGGGATTTATTTAGAGAAAAGTTCGTTGTATGATTCAGTGGCCAAAGACCTAATGAATATACCTGAAATTGTGCGGCTCAATTATATCACCGGCAACTACAGCATGTTCATTGAGATTGTGTGCAAAGACATCACTCAGCTTCGGTTTGTACTGCATGATGAACTGCAAAAGATAAAAGGAATTGAACGTACGGAAACGTTTATTTCTCTGGAAGAAGGATTTAATAGAAATGTGCAGGTGGCTCCGGTGGAGTAAGCAGCAACAAGATTAATTCTTCACATCCACAGCATCCCTCAAACCATTGCCCAGTAAATTAAAAGCAAGCACCAGCAGCATAATGGCAAACCCCGGAACCAATGCCAGCATTGGGTTGTGGGTAATGATGAAATTATAATTCTCTTTTATCATCAGTCCCCAACTTGGTTGCGGTGGCTGAACACCAATCCCCAAAAAACTCAGGCCTGCTTCTACAATAATGGCTGTGGCAAAGTTGCTGGCGGCAATCACCATTACAGGACCAAGAATATTTGGTAAAATATGTCGTAAAATAATTCTGCTGTCACTAAGCCCCAATGCCTTTGCTGCCTGTATATATTCCAGTTCTTTTAGCGCCAGCACCTGTCCTCTTATCAATCTTGCCACACTCACCCACATGGTTAGCCCAACAGTAATAAATATTTGCCAGAAGCCTTTGCCCAATGCCAGGGTGATGGCAAATACCAACAGCAATGTTGGGATGCTCCAGGTAACATTTACCAGCCACATAATAACAGCATCTGTCCGGCCACGGTAATATCCTGCCAATGCTCCCAGCAATATTCCAAGTGTCAGCGAAATAATTACTGCAATCAAGCCCACAGCAAGGCTTACCCTGGTGCCGATGATTAACCTGCTCAAAATGTCCCTGCCAAATTTATCGGTACCCAGCCAGTATTTTTTGGTAATAATATTTTGTGATAATAATAATTGTGGCTGGTTTTGCGTAAGCTGGTTGATGGAGAAATATTGAATGACAGAAGTGTCCTGGTCAATGTATTTATTAATCAGAAGGCTGTCTTGCCGTATGCTGTAGCCACTGATGGGAATAAGTTGAAAATGATTTTTTTTGCCACCGATCAAATGGTCTATCCACAATCCATCCCAATATTTTCGTTCTGTTATTTTTAAAAACTGTTGGGTATAGCCAGGCTGTTTTGCTTGTATTTCCACAGTTTGCAGATCTGCATTGGAGGAGTTGTCAGGGGCAATGAGGTAACCAAAAATAGCAACCAAAAATGCCAGTACAATTACCGCCAATCCAAACAAAGCAGCTTTGTTTTTTTTAAGGCGTTTCCAGAGTTGAGCGGAAAATGAAAAAGATTGTTGTGGCATGTGCAATTTTTAAATAGTTACTTCATACCGCTTCAATCATTAATTGATAATTTTTTGCCCAAAATACGGATGCAAAACTTCCGGCAATAAAATTCCTTCTTCTGTTTGCTTATTTTCCAACAAACAAGCCACAATCCTCGGCAATGCTAAAGAAGAACCATTCAGTGTATGCACCAGTTGTATTTTACCATTGCTGTCTTTAAACCTTGTCTTCATGCGGCTGCTCTGAAAGTTTTCGAAGTTGCTGACAGAGCTTACTTCCAGCCACTTTTGTTGTGCGGCACTGTACACTTCAAAGTCGTATGTGAGGGCGCTGGCAAAGCCCATATCGCCGCCGCACAAACGCAAAATGCGGTAAGGCAGCTGCAGGCTCTGCAACAGTTTTTCTACATGCCCCATCATCTGCTCCAGCACACCATAACTTTTTTCAGGCTCTACCATTTGTATGATTTCCACTTTGTCAAACTGGTGTACCCTGTTCAGTCCACGAACATCGGCACCAAAGCTGCCGGCCTCTCTTCTAAAGCAGGGAGTGTAAGCCGTCATCTTAATCGGCAGGTCGCTTTCTTTCACAATTTCATCCCGGTAAATATTGGTAACCGGCACTTCTGCTGTAGGGATCAAATAAAATTTATCTTCAGTAACATGATACATCTGTCCTTCTTTATCAGGCAACTGACCAGTGGCAAAAGCACTTGCTTCATTCACCATCAGTGGCGGCAAATATTCGGTGTATCCTGCTGCTGTATTGTAATCTAAAAAATATTGTATCAACGCCCTTTGCAGTTTGGCGCCTCTGCCTTTGTATAAAGGAAATCCGCTGCCGGTAATTTTTGCGCCGGTTTCAAAATCAACAAGGTCGTATTTTTTTATGAGCTCCCAGTGTGGTGCAGCTCCTGCGTAGAGGGCAGGTTTTTCCCCAGCTTCTCTTACCACTTCATTTTCTTCCGGGGTTTTACCTTTTGGTACAGAAGTATGTGGCAGGTTCGGCAATTTTACCAATTCATCCTGCAGTTGTTTTTCGGCTATGCTTAACTGTTCGTTTAGCTGCTGTATGGAATTTTTGTGTTGTGATACTTCCTGCTTTTTTTGTTCTGCCTGTTCTTTTTCTCCCTTGCCCATCAGCATACCAATTTCTTTACTGGCGGCATTCATGGTAGCCTGAAGGCCTTCGCTTTCCACTTTTAATTTACGTACCTGTTCGTCCAGTGCAATAACGGCATCTACTACAGACAGGTCACCAAAATGCTTTACTCCCAATCTTTCTTTTACTACGGCGGTGTTTTGGCGGATGTAACTAATCTGTAACATGATTTACTGAAAATTTTGCCAAAGGTAATGGTTTGAAAGCCTCATTCTCCACCCCTTTCTCCAAAAAAGGAGCGGTACTTTATACAATATTTAAATAGTTGTTCTTCCAAATCAACATTGAATTTTCTCCGAACAACAACTCTACCGGTTTGCTACACTTTGAAAACATTTCAAATTTAAAGCGTCTTTTTAAGCCCCTCTTTGGGAGGGGTTTGGGGAGGCCTTATATTTGCAGAATGCTAGAGGCAAAAGATGATTTACAAATAAGGTGGCTAAAGCTGCGGATTATGTTGAAAGAAAAATATGGTATCAAGCCAGATATGGATGGTGTACTTTTTTTAATAGGCGTGCAGGAACTGGGGACGGGCAAACAGGAATATACAAAAGAACAAAAGCAGGATTTGATGCACATTGCAGTATGTACACTGCTTTCCCAGAGCGGTTATTATGCCCTTGGAGGATACGATGGAGAAGGCTGGCCACATTTTACACAGCTAAAACCATTGCCTGAATTCAACCTGTTTGAACAGGAAAACTTTTTAAAGGACCATGTATTACTTTACTTTGAACAATTTTTTAAATAGTCAAAAAAAAATAATACAGCCGGCTCAATAATTATTCATTTAATAAAACCTCACAGATATTTTAGTATGAACAGAATTTTTTCAATCCTTTTGTTGGCCACAGCCATGTTTGTTGCTGCAGATACGCAGGCACA
Source organism: Chitinophagaceae bacterium (assembly GCA_031371545.1). Taxonomy (GTDB): domain Bacteria; phylum Bacteroidota; class Bacteroidia; order Chitinophagales; family Chitinophagaceae; genus Ferruginibacter. Next base: position 8,903 of record JANMJU010000218.1, on the reverse strand, counting down.
GGTAAAAAAGAAAACAGTAAAAAAAACAACCACCAAAAAAGTAATTAAAGCGGTGGCAAAGACAAAAGCAGTGCCTGTAAAAGAAGCAGTGCTTGAGCAATTTACCAAAGTGAAAATAACAACCAACCTCGGAGACATTGTTATCCGCCTGTATAACAAAACGCCGAAGCACCGGGATAATTTTATCAAATTAGTAAAAGATCATTTTTATGACAGCCTGCTTTTTCACAGAGTCATCAACAGCTTTATGATTCAAGGTGGAGACCCCGGAAGTAAAACAGCCCCGGCTGGCGTAATGCTTGGTGCCGGCGATATTGGCTACACCATACCAGCAGAATTTGATTCCACCTTATTTCATAAAAAAGGCGCTTTATGTGCTGCCAGAACAGAGAACCCTGAAAAGGCAAGCAGCGGCTGCCAGTTTTATATTGTGCAGGGAAGGCTGAGCAGTGATCCTGAACTGGACAATATCCAAATGAGCAACCACATGCGGTATACGCCTGCCCAGCGCATGACTTATAAAATGAATGGAGGCACTCCATTCCTTGATATGAACTACACCGTTTTTGGTGAAGTGGAAACAGGGATTGAAGTGGTAGATAAAATAGCAACGGCTGCAACCGACGGCAGCAGCAGGCCAATTTCAGACATCAGGATGCGGATGGAAATTGTGGAGTAAAATTTTTACCGGTCAAATAATAAATCATTTAAAATAAGCAGGCAGTTATTTAACTTGCAGCCACTTTTAATAATCACCAAACAATCTCAAAAAAATTATATGAACATTCCAGCCAATCTGCATTATACAAAAGATCACGAATGGGTTTCAATAGAAGGCAATGTAGCCACCATTGGCATCACAGATTTTGCACAGGGCGAATTAGGCGATATTGTGTATGTGGATATTGCTGTAAAAGGCAAAGCACTGGCGGCAGAAGAAGTGTTTGGAACAGTAGAAGCAGTGAAGACGGTAAGTGATCTTTTTTTACCGGTAAAGGGAACTGTTACTGAAATAAATCCTGCACTGGAAGCACAACCTGAGCTGGTAAACAGTGATCCTTACGGTGAAGGCTGGATGATTAAAATGACAGTGGACAGTCCTGCAGACGTGGAAGCCTTATTAAGTGCTGAAGCTTACGGAGCCTTGGTTTCCTAAATACAAAAATGGAATTGCAAAATTATTCTACATTGAATATTTCAAAATTTTTACCAGGCATTGCCTGGTTTTTAATTGTACTGGTTTTAATTTGTTTGCCGGGGAAGGATGTGCCCGAAACTCCGCTGATTGAAATTCCTGGTTTTTATAAGCTGGTGCATGTAGGTTTATTTGGAGGCATTGTTTTTTTGTTTTGTATGCCGTTTAAAAAACTTGATTTCAGCAGGCAGGATAAAGTAAACCTGTTCATTAAAATTACCCTGGCCACCTGCGTTTGGGGCCTCACTACAGAGTTCATTCAGAAATATTTTATACCGGGCAGGCAGTTTGATTTGATGGACTGGGCTGCTGACAGTCTGGGGGCCATCATTGCTTTTTTTGTTTGTAAAAAATATTTCCTTCAAATATCTCTTAATAATAAGGCTGAATAAGGTTTGTAAGCTTTTTGAGGTAAAGTTGCTGCTTGCAAAGGTTTTAGTATATTTGCTGTAATGATAAACGTACAAGCAGATTCAATGGAATACAATACCTCCAGAAATCATTTAACCATGAGGGAGTATGGCCGACATATTCAAAAAATGGTGGAATACCTGTTGACACTGGAAGATAAAGAACAGCGCCAGCGCAATGCCATGGCCATGATAGAGTTGATGGGCTTCCTGAATCCACACTTAAAAAATGTAGAAGATTTTCGCCATAAATTATGGGATCATTTATTCCTGATCAGTGATTTTAAACTGGATGTGGAAAGTCCTTACCCGATACCAACAAGAGAAACACTGAAGGCAAAACCAGAGCCATTGGGTTATCCAAAAAGATATCCCAAATTCAATCATTTAGGAAAAAACATTGAAGTAGTCATCAACAAAGCATTGAAAGAAGAAAACCCTGAAAAGCGCCAGGGCTTTGCCAATGCCATTGCCTACTACATGAAGCTTACTTACAGCAACTGGCACAAAGAATTGGTGCATGATGATAACATCCAAACAGAACTGAGCAGCATTACCGAAGGGCAATTAGAATTTAACAACCGTCCGTTTGTAAAGCACAGAACAGATACCAGCGACAGGGAAGATTACCGGTCAAATGCTGGTGGTTACCGCAAAAATTTTGGACAGCGCAACAACAATGGCGGAGGCAGCAGAGACAACCGTGGCGGCACCAGCAACAGGGATAACAGGGGAGGCAGCAGGGATAATCGTGGTGGCGGAACCGACAACAGGAGTAACAACCGCAACTTTAAAAAACGCTATTAAGACATTAATAAAAATAAATATTCCCCGGCATGGTTTATTCCAGCGCCGGGGTTTTATTTTTGAGAAAGGGCAAATAATATAATAAGTATATTGTTTCCGCAGCAGCAAAATCACAAAATTTTTTTACCAAAGTGAAAGCCGGAAATAAAAATAGGTTGCAACAATCAGTAGGTACAGAACAATAAACCATAAACAGTAAACCGAAAACAGTATGAGTTCATTTCAAGTTAGAGGCGGAAAAAAATTATCCGGTGAAATAACACCACAGGGTGCAAAGAACGAAGCACTGCAAATTATCTCTGCAGTTTTGTTGACTGCGGAAAAGGTAACCATCATCAATATACCAGACATCATTGATGTAAACCTGCTGATAGAATTGTTAGGAGATATGGGTGTGAAAACGGAAAGGGTGAGCAGGGATACCTGTGTTTTTCAGGCAAATGATGTGAATGTGGCCTATCTGACCAGCCCAGATTACCATAAAAAAAGCGGCAAGCTCCGTGGCTCTGTAATGCTTGCCGGACCTATGCTGGCAAGGTTTAAGAAAGCTTATATTCCAAAACCTGGCGGTGATAAAATAGGCCGCCGAAGATTGGATACACATATCATTGGCTTTGAAAAACTGGGAGCTTCTTTTCAATATAACAGCGATGGATATTTTTATTTATCGGCTCCGGAAATGAAGGGAGCCAACATTATGCTGGATGAACCCAGTGTAACAGGTACTGCCAATATTGTGATGGCAGCTGTGATGGCCAATGGAATTACAACTATTTACAATGCAGCCTGCGAACCTTACCTGCAGCAGCTTTGCAGAATGCTTAACCGTATGGGCGCAAAAATAAGTGGCATTGGCAGCAACCTGCTTTCTATTGAAGGTGTAGAAAAATTGAATGGCACCGAACACCGCATGTTGCCAGACATGATTGAGATAGGCAGTTTTATTGGTCTTGCTGCGATGACGCAAAGTGATATCACCATCAAAAATGTAGGGCTTCAACACCTGGGAGTGATACCGGAAAAATTTCAGCAGTTAGGTATTCAGATGAATTTCGTTGGAGATGATATTCATATCCCATCGCAGGATATGTATGAAATACAGCGCTTTATGGACGGTGGTGTACTGACCATTTATGATCATCCATGGCCGGGTTTTACACCCGATTTGCTGAGCATCGTTTTAGTAACAGCCACCCAGGCCAAAGGGAGTGTGCTGATTCATCAAAAAATGTTTGAGAGCCGTGTGTTTTTTGTTGTTAAGCTGTTTTTTATGGGGGCACAAATTATTTTATGGGATCCTCACAGGGCAGTGGTGATTGGTTTGGAAAGAGAACAAAAATTAAGGGGCATCACCATGAACAGCCCAGACATCAGGGCTGGTGTGGCTTTGCTGATTGCAGCGCTCAGTGCAGAAGGAAAAAGCACCATTCAAAATATTGAACAGATAGACAGAGGATATCAAAATATTGATTTGAGGCTGCAGGCTTTGGGAGCGGACATTACAAGGATTGTATAGAGCTATGGCATCTGTTTTTATAAATAATCTCGTTAACTTTAGATATATATAACGATTTTTTTTATGAAAAAAATTATCCTTTTACTTCAAACTTTTACCTGCTTTTCTTTACTGGAGGCTCAATGCCCGCCTGGCGCAGAAGTCCTTTTTGTGTTGGAATATGATAACCATCTGGTAATTGATTCAATTACAGGTGTGCCAGGTATGCAAGATATAAGCCGTGTCATGGTTACTCAATTTCCTACTGATAGTCAGGTGTATATTTACAATAATAATAATGACCTTATAGATAGCCTTATTACTGATAATGCTGGTGGAGGTTGGGTGCATGTTTTATTTACAGATTTTCCTGGTAATGATAGCATGCAAACTTTAGGAACTGTAGTAAGCGGTAATTGCAGTATGCCTTTAAGATGGGTTGGGCTTTTACCAATTCGGCTAAAAACTTTTACTGTCAGTACTTTAGATAATAAGCAGCAACTTGTTTGGACGGTGGAAAGTGAAACACCTGGTACAAGGTATGAAGTGCAGGAAAGTACAGATGGGGTATATTTTGAGACTGTTCATCAAATAAATGGTAATAATTCAGTTGCAAATGAAAAGCAATACCAATATACTTTGCCATCAATATCACGAAGAAAATTTTACCGGATTAAAATAATTGAACTAAATAATTGGGTTAAATACTCAGCAGTAAAAATGGTATTTTCAAAGGAATCCCAACATATGGAGGTTTACCCCACAGTAAGCAATGATAATTTTCATACCGAGGTACCCGTTATTTTCTTACAAGGGTACTATACTATTTATGATAGTAATGGTATCATTGTTCAAAAAGGAAATATCATCAGTACCACATTTAATATCAAAGCTTCATTTGGCAGGGGGATTTTCTTTATCAAAGCAATCGCAATAGACGGCTCTTCAAGTTCTAAAACCATAATAGTACAATAAGAGCATGAATTGATTATTCAATCGGTTTTCCTTTTCTTTGCACATGCCAACACAAAATAAAATCATCATCATCACAGCTCCATCCGGTGCTGGCAAAACATCCATTACGCATCACCTGATGCAGCAGTTTCCTCAGCTCACATTTTCTGTTTCGGCAGCTACTCGGCAGGCAAGGGGTATTGAGAAAAATGGCGTGGATTATTATTTTATGAGTGAAGCTGAGTTTAAGCAAAAGATACAGCATGATGAATTTGTGGAGTGGGAAATGGTGTATGAAGGAAAATATTACGGCACGTTAAAAGCAGAACTGCAGCGGATTTGGGACAATCATCAAATTCCCATTTTAGATATTGATGTAAAAGGCGCCATCCATGTAAAACAACAATACCCCGATGCTGCTCTTACTATTTTTATTGAACCGCCTTCGGTGCCGGAGCTTAAAAAAAGATTGGAAAGCCGTGGTACAGAAACAGCAGAATCCCTTGCTGCCAGGGTGAACAAAGCTGCTTACGAAATTTCATTTAAAGACCATTTTGATAAACAGATAGTAAACGATAATTTACAGGAAGCCAGGGATAAAGCTGTGGTGATTGTGCAGCAGTTTATCAATGCGTAAGAAAGACCGCTTATCATGATTACCCTAGGCAACAGCAATTTTCTTATTTTTACAATATGGATTGGATAGCACTTTTCGGGATCTTTCTTTCACTGATCATTATTGGCTTTTTTGCAGGAATTGAAATTGCATTTGTTTCTGCCAACAAACTGTCTATTGAGCTGAGAAAAAAACAGGGTACTTACAGCGGAAAAATATGGGGGCAATATGCAGACTCTCCCGCCAGGTTTATTGGCACCACCTTGATTGGGTTCAATATCATTTTGGTTATTTACGGGTTGTTTTGGAGTGGCTTTATGAGAGATGTGTGGCACAACAGTATTGGTGATTTTAGCTGGAACATTACTAACCCCTACCTGCACCTTGTTATTGAGACCATCGTTTCCACCATCTGCCTGTTATTTTTTGAATTTACTTTCAAGGCCATATTCAGGGCTAAAAGCGAAAGTGTGCTCAGCAGCGGATTTATCGCTTATCTTGTTCAATTTTTTTATGGCACTTTTTCCACCATCGCTGTTTGGTTTGTTGACATTGCAGAATGGATACTGAAGTACATCTTCAACCTGAAACTGAATGAAAAGAAAGATGCATTTTCTAAAATTGACCTGGAGCATTTCATCAACCAGAACAAGCACCATGAAATGGAAGACAGCAGCGAAATAAATAAAGAGTTATTTGAAAATGCTTTATCACTGAGTGAAACAAAAATAAGGGAGTGCCTTATTCCCCGTAAAGAAATAGAAGGGGTGGACATTACTACCAATATCGAAACTGTAAAAGATAAATTCATCAGTACCAAGCTGAGCAAACTGGTGGTGTACGACAGTAATATAGATACTATTTTGGGCTATGTGCACCAGTTAGACCTTTTTAAAAATCCGGAAGATATAAAATCCATCCTGCTGCCCATTCCTGCCATACCGGAAAGTATGAGTGCTACTGACCTGATGAATAAATTCAGTAAAGACAGAAAAAGTATTGCCTGGGTGGTGGATGAATTTGGCGGCACTGCAGGCATTGTAACAATGGAAGATTTGCTGGAAGAAATTTTTGGAGAGATAAGAGATGAATACGATACCGAAGAGCTGATTGAAAAACAATTATCTGCCAACGAATTTATTTTCAGCGGCAGGCTGGAGCTGGACTACATTACAGAGAAATACCAGCTTCCTTTTCCCAACAGCGAAGAGACAGAAACACTCAGCGGCTTCATCATCCAGAACAGGGATGAAATACCCAAACAAAAAGAAACCTACATCACCGGCAACTACCAGTTTGATATTTTAAATGTAAGTGATACAAGGATTGAAACAGTGAAGATGAAAGTGCTGAAGTGACCCCTCCATCCCCTAAAGTGGAATTCGTTGATATTCGGTAAGCACTTTAAATTTCAAACGCTAGTCTAGTTCCCCCTTTATTGGGCTGTGGGTGTTTATTCATTCGGCTTCTCCACCTTACTTACTACTCTTAATTTTCTTAATAATTTCCTGTTCTCCCTTCTGTGCATCAGTTTAAATGCCAGCGCATAAATAGACGGTAAAATTAATAATGTAAGAATAGTAGAAGTGATCAATCCACCAATAACTACAACGGCTAATGGCTTTTGTGTTTCGCTGCCAATACCAGTGGAAACCGCTGCAGGCAACAATCCTATCATCGCCATCAATGCCGTCATCACCACCGGCCTTACCCTTGATATCACACCTTGCCTGATGGCATCATCCAAATGCATTTTTTCCTGTTCCAGGTTTTTCTTAAACACACTGATGAGAATAACACCATTTTGAATACACACACCAAACAACGCAATAAAACCAATACCGGCACTAATGCTGAAATTGATACCGGTAATATGCAGTGCCAGTATTCCGCCAATTAATGCAAACGGAACATTTAAAATTGTGAGCACGGCATCTTTTACATTGCCATAAGTAACAAACAAAATAAGGAAGATAACGAGTAAACAAATTGGTACTACCCTGGCCAATGTAGCAGAAGCTCTTTGCTGGTTTTCAAATTCACCATTCCAGCTCATCTTATAGCCCTGGTTTAATTTTACTGCCGCATTTACCTGTTGCTGGGCATCAGCGATGGTGCTGCCAAGATCTCTTCCCCGTACAGAAAATTTTACTGCAATATGCCGCATATTGTTATCCCTGAAAATAAATGCCGGCCCGGTTAATGTTCTGATGGATGCAATTTCTTTTAAAGGGATTTTAGCACCATCACTTGTTGGCACCATTAAGTTTTCAATGGCATCCTGGCTGGCCCGGTACTCCTGCTGGTAACGGATACGGACATCAAATTTTCTTTCGCCCTCATACAATTGTGTAGCGGCTTTACCGCCAATCGCCATTTCTATCACCGCATTGGCATCGGCAGTTGTTACTCCATAAAATGCCATTTTTTGCTGATCCAGTTCTATCCTGAATTCTGGCTGGCCAAGGTTTCTTAATACACCCAAATCATCAATGCCTTTTACTTTTTTCAATGCATCCATTACTGCATTGGCAGTGCTGTCAAGGGTGTTAAAATCAGGCCCAAATATTTTTACTGCCATTGCTGCATTTACACCTGCTACAGCTTCTTCCACATTATCTCTGATTGGTTGTGAATAGTTGAAAACTATGCCGGGGTATTTTCGCAACTGCACATCCATTTCGTCAATCAATTGCTCCGTTGTAATTTTTCGTTTCCACATTTTTTTTGGGTACAGATCAACCTGTATCTGCACATTGAAAAAACCTTTGGGATCGGTACCATCATTGGTTCTGCCCACCTGCGACAAGGTTTGTTTTACTTCGGGAAACTGGTCTAAAATATCCACCATTTTATTTGATACCAAATTGGCTTCTGATAAAGACACACTCATTGGTAATTCGGCTTCCACCCACAATGCACCTTCATTTAAATCAGGTAAAAATTCGCTGCCTAAAAACCTAGCAGAGAAAAACGTAACCAGCATTACTGCCAATGCAATGATCACACTTAGTTTTTGATTTTTATAAACAATAGAAAAAAGTTTGCTCACTCCTTTTTCAAAAAAGATTACAACAGGATTATGTTTTTCCCTTACGTTTTTACGCAATAAAATACTTGATAAGGCTGGTACCAAAGTGAGGGTAAACAGTAAAGCGCCAATCAATGCAAAACCCAATGTGTAAGCCAGTGGCGAAAACATTTTGCCTTCCACTTTTTGAAAAGCGAAGATGGGAATGAGGCAGGTGATGATGATTAATTTGGAAAAGAAAATAGCTTTACCCATTTCTGTTCCGGTGCTTTTAAAGAGGCCGAGTTTAGCCAGCTTATTAAATTTTTCCATCCCCACTTCCTTTGCTTTATGGTCCATTGCCACGAATAAACCTTCCACCATCACCACAGCGCCATCTTCTCGTCGAGCAGGTC
>JANMJU010000217.1:0-20945 GCA_031371545.1 Chitinophagaceae bacterium | reverse complement strand
CCACTGTACTTTGCAGCAGTTTTTTTACTGCTGGTTTTGCTCAGGCAAAAGAAGCCCCTTACAAAGCAGATTACAGTTCTAAATTTACCATGGGCAACCCTGCTTATGCCGACAGGATTGTGCAGCTGTGGAAAGATTGGGATGATAACCAGCTGGAACGGCACGATTATTTTTCAGACACCATTACCATGTGGCTGCCGGATGGCTCCGTTACAAAGGGCAAAGCCGCCAACCTGGAAGGGGCAAAAAAATACCGTGGCAGCATGACAAAAGCTGTGTCTACCCTTCATGCCTGGGTGCCGCTGTACAGTACCGATACCAAAGATAACTTTGTATGTATATGGGGTACCGAGGTAGATACTTTTGCCGATGGCAAAGTGGACACAAAAGAACTGCATGAAGTATGGTGGTTTAATAAAGACGGCAAGATCAGCGCTATGCGGCAGTGGACTTCAAAATTTGGCAAATAAGTTAATTGATTAAGGAGTTAGCGTTTTTAAAAAAGCTGGAACCGCTTTTTTAATCTCGGCCGGCATTTGCACCATCACGGATCACTTTATTTTATCAATCATTTTTACAACAGGCCGGGTTACTGTACCATACAGGCTGGCCTTTGATTCTTTCAGCATTTTTTATTTTTAAACCAAAAACCATTTTACATGAAAAAATTGATTTTTCTTTCCTGCATCGTATTGGCAGCAGCAGGCTGCAACAACGGTACCCCCAAAGACGCTGCAGCAACAGCAAAAGACAGCGCAGAAGCTGTAGCAGCTGCCCCGGCAGCAAAACTGGATTACGCCTACACTCTCTCCAAACCTTACCAAAACTGGCAGGCAGGCGATCAAAAGCATGCGGTAACAGTATTGAAGGCCATCAAAGATTATGAAACCGGCAATATTGCCGCCTGTGCAGCTGCCTTTGCCGACAGTACGGAGGTTCGGTTTGATCATTATTATGCCAAACTGGGCATGGACAGTTTGAAAAAAATGTTTACCCAGTGGCGGGGCGATTATACCAGTCTAAAAATTGACATGCAGGACTGGGAACCCGTTATCAGCAGTGATAAAAAAGAAGAGTGGGTTACCGTGTGGTACAAACAATCGTGGGTGGATAAAAAAGGCAAAGCCGATTCCATGGCCGTGGTAGATGATTTTAAAATGATCAATGGTAAAATTGCCATACTGGATGAAAAGATCCAGCATTACCCGGCAGCCAAAAAATAATTATTCCTTTGATCTATACTAGGCGCCCTGTAATTTTTTACAGGGCGTTTTTTTATTGATGCAATGATAAGCGACCACATAACTGGGTAATACCTCTGCATGAAAACGTAGTTTTGTGACATCGCAAAAATGTTATAAAAATAATTTGCAAAAAATAAGCTCCTGCCTGGGATGCTTTAATTTTTTAAGAAATAATGCAAAAAATAAGTACTCCAAACACTTGTATTTTATTCGTATTGTTTGTATTTTGTTTTATACTTATACCGCTCCTCACAGCAACCACTTCTAAAAATTCCAATCTCTTCTATTTTTTTGCTGCTTTAAAATCTTATCTATTCTGATATTGTGAACAGGTGCTTTGGTATTGAAGAAACTGTCTTTTAAAAAAGTCTATTTATAATCTTTAAAACATTTATCATGAAAGCAAAAATTCTATTAATTGCTTTTGCAGCAATTGTAGGTTTCTGTGTAAAAGTAAAAGCACAAAAACCAATTTTTCCAAAACCCAACAGCAGTGGCCAGGCAATTTTGGGTAGTAATCCGCTGTCCCCGGCTGCAAATGAACGGGAAAAAATTATAGGAAAAATGTATGGTAAAAAAAGAACGGATCTGCCTTACACCAGCTTTGATACTGTATTGAAAAAATTTGTTGTAACTGCTCCCGGCAGCACTAATACAGCCTATCTTTCAGCGGGTGCCGCTGGCAGTAACGGCAACAGGCAAACCGCCTCTGCTGCCAAACCTGTTCCTCCGGGTTTTCATCTTACCAAAGATATCAATACAGCTACGGCGGGAAGCTTTCCTTATAATTTCCCTGCCAATTCCTTCAATAGTTATGCAGTGCTTAACAACGTAAGTTATTTTACAGCGGATGATGGTACGCATGGTGCTGAACTGTGGCGAAGCGACGGCAGCATGGCCGGCACTTACCTGGTAAAAGATATTATCACGGGTGGTGATTCTGCCTCTGCTGCACACGGAATAATAGCAGCCAATGGGTTGTTGTTTTTTTCTGCTTACACCAGTGATGCCGGGGAGGAGCCCTGGGTTTCTGATGGAACAGAAGCCGGCACCCATGTACTGCTGGATATTAATCCAGGATTTTATGGCAGCTTCCCAAACCAGTTTGTGAATGTAAATGGTGCCGTATTTTTTAGTACCTCTTTATACGGCTATAATGATCAGTTGTGGAAAACAGATGGAACAGCAGTGGGGACAGTACCGGTAAAAAATATAGTGCTTTCGGGTATTGGCTATGGTAATATTTTTGAGTTAACAGCCGTAAATGATGTTGCCTATTTTATTGCTTTTACCTACAGTTCGGGCTTTCAGCTTTGTAAAAGTGATGGCACAGATGCCGGTACCAGTGTAGTAAGGGAAATAGGCTTTTATAATTCTGATGCCAATGCACCTACACAGCTCACATCCTATAACAACAAACTTTATTTTTCCGGTAATGACGGATCAGGAAGAAAATTATGGGAATCGGACGGCACTTATGACGGCACTCATTATGCCACCGGTTTCAATGATGTATTTCTGCAGCCGGATTATGTGAGCATTTATAATAATACACCTATGCTTGTGTTGAATAATGTTTTATACCTCGCAGGTTTCACTTTTGCTGATGGCAGCGGTTTATATAAATATAATGCCTCAAATGCTGACGGAATTGTATTGGTTATTGATTTTACTTCAACTTCGGATATTGATTTTGCTGTGCCGGTGGATATGCGTATTGTAAATGATGTACTTTATTTTAAAGTGATCAGTAATACCGGCGACTGGCATGACGAATTATGGAGTACCCAGGGCGAAACTGCTAATACACTACCCGTAAAAGTATTTGTTCCCGGAGAGTATACCTATTATTTCAAAAATGGAGGGGGAACGCTGTTTTTCGTTAAGTATGATAATGTAAATGGGAATGAATTATGGAAGAGCAATGGTACAGATGCCGGTACAGTTTTGGTAAAAGATATTTTTCCGGGGCAAGGCGGTTCTTTTCCGGAAGATCTGACTTTTTGCAACAGCAAATTATTATTCCGTGCAGCAGACGTGGACCATAGTAATGAATTATGGGCATCTGATGGAACTGATTTAGGTACTGTGTTGGTGAAAGATATTAATTCATTGTATACGGAAGGCTCTAATGCAGGTTTTTGGTATAAAGGTGTTGGCACTACACCCAATGGTGTACTGTTTAATGCATTCACCCCGGCACTTGGCGGTGAACTGTATAAATCGGATGGAACAGCAGCAGGCACTGTATTGCTGAATGATATTGCCCCTGGCCCGGATTGGTCTTTTCCCAATGCCTTTCTTTATAAAAATAAAGTAAATTATTTTATTAACGATAATGCCATCGGTACCGCCCTGCTTAAAAGCGATGGTACTGCAGCAGGATTAAAAAGAATCACTGCATACATCAACAGGGATGATTATTATGTGGTGAACTTTAATATAACTGATAATGGCCAGGCATTTTACATTCTTGGCAACAAGCATACATTTGCGTATGAACTATGGCACAGCGATGGTACAGCTGCAAGTGGTGCTATGCTGAGCCCCAATATTAATTTTCTTAATTATAATGATTATATAGTTACCATTGGCAATACTGCTTTTTTTGCTGCAGGTGATTTTACAAATGGTTATGAATTATGGAAAAGCGATGGCACGGTGGCAGGAACAAAATTGGTGAAGGATATTAATGCTGGTTTCGGTTGGTCAAGTCCTTACAGTTTATTTGCGTATAAAAACAATGTATATTTTGGAGCGTATGATGGCTTTGGGTTTAATTATTCACTTTGGAAAAGTGACGGAACCGAAAGTGGTACTGTAAAACTGGTAAACCTCACTCCGGCTTATTTTAACGAGAATGGTGTTGACCCAACATCCCCTATTTTCTGTATATCCAATGGCCAGTTGTATTTTACAGCAACTGATTTTAATACTTATGGTGCAGAGTTATGGAAAACAAATGGCACTGTAGCAGGTACCAAACTGGTAAAAGATATAAACCCTTATTACAGTTCTTTCCCTTCTAATTTAACCGATGTAAATGGTAAAGTATATTTTACCGCTGATGACGGTGTACATGGTACTGAACTTTGGTTTACAGATGGCACAACTCAAGGCACCAAACTGGTGAAAGACATAAGCCCTGATTTTGGCTCAAGCTATCTTTCCAATCTTTGCAATGCCAATGGAAGGTTGTATTTTTTAAACAACAGCACATATCCCAATACCCTATGGTCATCTGATGGTACTGCCGATAACACCAACCAGGTAACCGGTCTTTCAAATATATCGCATTTAACTCCTTCAGGAAAGCAGCTGTTTTTTGGAGCATCCGCTAAAAAATACGGAACAGAATTATGGGTGGGTGACGCCGGTGCCACAACATTTACAGTTGCCAGGGTAAGTATCCCTGATATGGTAACCGCTAAACCTGACAAGGTATTTGAGGCAGTACTGTATCCCAATCCTGTGAAGGGTTCTGCTTCACTGCAAATAAAAGGCAATGCTGCTGATATATCTGTAACAGTTACTGATATGGGAGGTAAACTGATATGGCAGGGCAGTTACACAAACCGCACCCAGATCAGCCTGCCCACTGAAAAATTAACTGCAGGAATGTATATGGTAACAGTAAGGAGCAGTACAGGCAGCAAAAATATAAAGCTGGTGAAAGAATAAGATTTTTGTAGCTGGCTTTTTACTATGAAAAGCCTCCTTATTCAATTGATATGGATGTTACCTTAAATAAGGTAACATCCTTTTTTATTAAGCCTTGATTGTTTTGTATGCCAAGACAAAAAAGTAAATAAAACCTATTGCATGATTCGTGGATACAGTAACCATGGCAGAGAGGCAGCAACCCTTTAGCAAATTTATACTTAATGCAAAGTCTTCTTGCGGAAGAAAAAATATTATACTGCCATTAATAAGCCCTGTACCAGGTGGCACAGGGCTTTATTTGTTTTAAGGGTTTTTTTATCAATGCGACACCGTTAATTTAAAACCAGGAGTAACATTTACGGATGCCCCGGGGCTAAGCTTAATGCTTCTGCAAATGGCCGTGGTGGAATTTACTGTAGGTGCACCACTGGTGATGATGACATCGGTAGTGGCGGTGGGTACAGTGCTGCAGCTCCAGTTACCAGCCGTTTCCCAAAGGTTGTTTACAGCACCAGTCCATTTATTGGCTACTTCCAGGAAAAAAGTATTGCTTGTTTTTGTGTTATCAATTACACATCGGTAACGGTAGCCATTAAATGCAGATGGCGTATTGCTTATTTGCAGGGTGGCGATGGTGGCTCCGCTGTAGTTTCCGCCGTTGGTAATATTTACCCAGTTGGTACCGGTATTTTCCTGCCATTGATAAGTAGCTCCGGTAATGTTAGAAATAAAAGAAGTATTAACAGCGGCGCATGTACTAACGCTTGCTAATTTTTGAATAAAGAAATTACCGGTGCCATTTGCAGTTAAATGGATACCGTAGCCACCCTCAAGGCTGTCCCAGGATGTGGGGGTTATTAATTCTTCGCCGGCAACAGGCGTGTAAGTGGCGCCGGCTGCGGCTGAAGTGCTGGGTTGCCTTATCACTGATAGGTAATCAGGGCTGGTAATAGAAGGATCGGCAGCTTTCATCGCATTTAATTCATCGTTGGTAAAATACAGGATCATGGTGATTTGTTTCCCTGTTGCATCATTTTCAGGTACAAAAGAATAATTCCTGTCGAGGTAAATACTGCCATTGTACCTGCGGATTGCTCCTGTGTTTTGATTAATGCTCACTTTTATCCTGCCTAAATTGTTATTATCATATATATTCATAATAGGTGATGTGCCGGCACTGGCTCCATAACTGCTAAACACATCCATTGTAGTGTAATTTTTGCTGCTTCCCAGCAGTGCTGCCGGGTTTGCATAAGTGGCGCCAAAGAAATTGATCACCGTTTTTATCTTTTTAACAGGTGGGGCATAATTAAATATATCTACATTATCCAGGTGCCGCATAAAAATATTATCACTTGTATTTCCGGGAAGGTTCCTGCTGTCTTTCCAGCACACAACGGCAGTTTTGGCGTTGCTGTCAAGCGCAACAAAAGGCTGTTCAACAGTATATGGGCCGCTGTTATAATAACCGGTACCCACTGGTTTGCCCATAGCTCCCCATGACAGTTGCACACCTAAAAAACTAATCGGGCTTACCCTTGCATAACGGTAATACTCCCGGATATAGAAAAATCCCTGGCCATTTTTGGCGACTGTTACCATGGGCAGGTCGAAGGAAATATCACCGGTGAAACCGGTACTGTTTTCCATGCCAATTGCTTCTCCGGGTTTGTTAGGCGTTCCGGAACTATTTGTTTTATATTCGATCGCAAAAGAATCTGCTGCTTTTTTTGATATTGCCAGGCGCTGCAGCCGAACCACCCGGTTACCGCTGGTACTCATCAATGAGGCTGCATAAATATTGCTGCCGCCACTGGCTAAAGAAAAATCAGGATAACCGTTGGAGAATCCCAGCAAAGTATCCCGGAAGAAATTTAATTTATAGGATGGTGGGGCGATGGGGTTAAAGCCAATTTCGGGATTGGAATATGTGCAGCGTTGATAAGGGAGACTGTCGAACACTTCTGATTTGTACACATAACCCTGCACTGTAAAATCTGAGAGTACATTATTGGCAAGGTTCCGCCTGACCGCAGCAAACAGGTTCACATTCATATTGGTGCCGGTAGCAATGGTAACGCCTTTTGGATTGCCATAATCATACGCTTTATCATCTATCAGCTGAAACCCGTTCGACAAAAGCCGGTTGTTGGTGTAAACGTATACCGGGCCGGAGCCTCCACCGCAGGCTACTCTTTGAAAATCCCGAACTATATAATATAAAAGATAGGCATCTCCTTTCCGGTAATCCGTTATTCGTTGGCAGGCCGACCCGGATACATTGCGGAAAAAGGTTTTTACCCTGGAATCTTTTTTTGCTTTCCACACTTTGTTGTATCCCAGCATGGTGCCCTGCAGCCCATTGCCCACCATGCTCATGATGACGTTGCAGCCACCATCTAAGTCGCTCCAGATATTGTAATCAGTTAAAGTGGTGCCGGGGTATTGCACATCTGTCTTTATTCCACAGTTAGCAACGATACTTGTTTCAATGGCATTTTCGTTCACCTTGCCGCCACCATAAAATCGGAGGGTGCCGTTTATGTCCCTGTAATTATACACATACAGATTGTCGATATTGGAACCTCCCCTGTAAGCAATAAAAAACCCTTTACTGCCATCGGCTATTAATTGCGAAGAGAAGGCTAAATTGGCCACATTGGAACGGGCAATAAAATAGCCGGGGCTGGCAAAAACGCCGGTTCCATTGCTGCGTACATGCTGCACCATTGCCCTTTCCCAAACATAATTGGATACACTGTCATCGGAATAACAAATATAGAAGCCGCCTGCACTGTCTGTGGCCGCAAAGCTGCGGTTGCGGTAATCCTGGTTGGATGAAAAATAATAATGCTGGTTATTGGGGCCGGTTACGATTGGAACACCATCTGCTGCCCAAAGGCGGTTGCCTGCTTTATCATATTTCTGGGCATAAATATCAGTTTTTGAAGTGGCCGTGTTGCGGTCATCTTCCCATATTACAAAATAGCCATTGTCAGGATAACTGGTGAGCAAGATTGGATTTTTTTGAACCTGCAATGCATTGCTTACCGCCATGTGAAGGCTGTCTTCAAAATAGTTGCTGGTATTACTCCATTGTGCTGAAGCGGCTAAGACTGTTGCTGATAAAACAATAGTGAATATTTTTTTCATTGTTTTATTTTTTTGGGAATGATAAGGAACTGGCTGCCACCATCGTCTTCTCTTTCATTGTTATTTTTTCTAACCGGGCCTTCATTTTTATGATAAGCGTAGCTGCGGTTATTGTTGGTGCGGTTGATGGATGCAGAGCAATCCACACACAACAGGATGCAGGCTGACTGATCTACAAAATTCCTGATGGCATTACCGGGTAAAGTGCCAAAGCCGCTCTGGTAATTTATAAACTGCAAAGTGTCCAAATGACAATAGCTCATAATAGTGCCTCCACTGCCGGGCGGGGCAGGACCTTTTGGACAGGTAGAACCATTAAAATTTTCTGTTGGTGCACAACTGTCAATGGCACCATAAGTATCGGGGTTGCTTGTTAGTTTCCAGCCACACCAATGGGTATGATGAGCACCCAGCTGGTGACCCATCTCATGCATTACCACTAATATCTGGTTGCCTGTAACGTTAACCCCTGTAGGGAAGTTTTGTATATTGCCGTAAAAATTTAAATCTGCATACGAACAGGCTGATACACTGTCTGCACCACTTTGTTTAGGTACATAAGCTGGGCAGGTATTTACAGTTAAACCTTTTATCCTGCCGATATCACCTGCAAGTCCACCTTTCCCTTTGTTGGTTGTTGAATGATCCAGCCCCACACATATATTTCCCCAAAAATTATCCTTCCAGTTGGCAGCCAGGCCGGCAAGTGAGCTTTCCCTCGTATCGTGACTGTATGGGTCAGGTATTGTCCATACATTGATAGTGGTTATTTGTATATTGATCCCTTCATTATAATAACCGGCCGTAACATAATTATATAATTCATACACATAATTAACGGTTTGCTGTATGCTGCTTTGCCGCCATACATACATACTGTCAAAACAATCTACAAATACAAAAACACATTTGTCTTCTACAGCCAGCGGGTTTGCCTGCACGCCTGTTAATTGAATGCCGTTTGCAGTTTCTGAAGTATGCCCCTTATTTGTACCGCAGTCCAAGGGCTGCAGTTCCGGAAACCTTACCATAGTACTGTTATAAAGCCGGTAAGTTGATTTATCTTTTTCATCTGCCTTTGTTACCTGCAGCACTTTATCACTCATGCTTGCCGTCAGCGACAGGTAATCTTCATTCACCGTAAGCATTACATTGTTTTTATTTTCTTCGCCGGTTACAATGCCCCTGTAGGTAACCGGCAGTTTTACATTTTCAATAACGCTGTTATTGTTTTCAGTAAACTTAACATTGCCCAGGCTGAATTTAACCAGGTCGCAGGTGATGGTTTTATTGTTGCCTAAAGGAAGGGTTACCCGTATGGCATCCGGCCTTTGATTCATCAATTCGGCCAGCAAGGAAGTATTTAATTTGAGCTGCTGGTAAGTACCCCGTTGGGCCAATGTTTTATTGGCAACAAAACTAAAAGCTGGTATGTTTTTAAAGACAACCTGTTTTGCTTTTGCAGCCATCACCTGTCTTTTTACAGGCCAGTCTTGTGAAAAAGCATTGAAGGCGGTAACTAATAAAAGCAGTGTAATTAGTTTTTTCATTCTCTTTTTTTAAGGCAGTATAGTTACTAAATTTTACGCTATTTACAAGTTATATTTATTAACTGGCGGCTTTGTGTTTTTCTTTGGTGTTTTTGTGAATTTTTTTACCTGCAAATATGCTTCAATTAGTGAGGGATGGTAGCCGCTTAACAGCTTTTTTCAATACTTTCACCGCTTCAAACGAATCAACCATGAGAAGAAAAAAACCAATATTAAAACTAAGTACATTGGCATTGGCAACCCTGTTGGGTTCACTTGCTGCTGCTGCACAAACTGCTGCTACCAAATTCATCGACTCTGCCAACATGGATCTGTCGGTGAAGCCCGGCGATGATTTTAATGCCTATGCCAGCGGCACCTGGATAAAGAATAACCCCGTGCCTGCCAAAGAAACCCGTTGGGGCAGTTTTAATCAATTGAGGGATTTTAATATCAATGCTGTGAAAACAGTGTTGGAAAAAGCAGCGGCTGATAAAACTGCCGCACCTGGTTCTGTTACCAAAAGAGTGGCTGATTTTTATACTGCCGGTATGGACAGTGCTGCTATTGAAAAAAGAGGTGCTGCTCCCGTGCTGTCTCATCTTGAAAGGATCAATTCCATCAGCGATGTACAGGGAATAATGAATGAAATTAGCAACCTGCGTACCATGGGTGTGGCAGCTCCGTTGTTTGGATTTTTTGTAGCACAGGACAGGAAGAATGTAGAACACATGATTCCGCAGTTTGGCCAGGGAGGCACCACCCTGCCTGACCGGGATTATTACCTGAAAAATGAAGGCCGCAATGCCGGCATCCAGGAGGCTTATAAAAAATATATCGTTGCCCTGTTTACATTGGTTGGTTCACCAAAAGAAAAAGCAGAACAAAATGCCATCAGCATTTTTGAACTGGAGAAAAAATTGGCAGCAGCTCAATTGAGCCGGGTGGAAATGAGGGACCCTTACAAAACTTACAACAAATTCCTGGTGGCAGATTTTGGTAAAACCACTCCGGGTATTAACTGGCCGCAAATGCTTACGCAATTAAGAGTAACGGGCGAAGACAGTATTTTAGTAAACAATCCTCCATTCTTTAAATCAATTGACAGCCTGCTGAAAGCAATGCCGCTGCAAGACTGGAAAGTGTACCTGCAATGGAATGTGCTGAAAGCTTCGGCTCCTCATTTAAGCGCTGCTTTTGTAGATGCCAACTTTGTATACAACCAGGTGTTGAGTGGGCAGCGTATTCAAACCCCCCGCTGGCAGCGTATCTCTTCCCTCACAGATGGTTCTGTGGGTGAATTGCTGGGGCAGCTGTATGTGAAGGATTATTTTAAACCGGCAGCAAAAGCCCGTATGACAGAACTGGTGGCCAACCTGCGTAAAGCATTTGCCATCCGTATCAATCAACTGGACTGGATGAGCACTGCTACCAAAGAAAAGGCATTGGCCAAACTGGCTGCCTTTAGGCCAAAGATTGGATACCCGGATAAATGGAAAAATTATGATGGACTGGAGATCAGCAGTGAAAAGTATTTTGAAAATATGGTAAATGTTGGGCAGTGGAATTACAACTACATGATTAACCAGTTGGGCAAACCTGTGGACAGGGAGTTGTGGGGAATGACACCTCCCACTGTAAATGCTTATTACAATGCAACGCTGAATGAAATTGTTTTTCCTGCCGGCATATTACAGTTTCCCTTCTTTGATGCCAATGCAGATGATGCTGTAAACTACGGTGGTATTGGTGCAGTGATTGGCCATGAAATGAGCCATGGCTTTGATGATAACGGCAGTAAATATGATGCAGACGGAACACTGAGAAACTGGTGGACAGAGGAAGACCGTACAAAGTTTGATGCAAAAACAAAGGAACTGGGAAAACAATTTGACGTCTACACTATACAAGATACCATTCATGTAAATGGCAAATTGACGATGGGTGAAAACATTGGCGACCTCGGCGGCCTGAATGTAGCGTATGAAGCATTTAAAATGACAGAACAGGGGAAGTTATCAAAAAAGATTGATGGCTTTACTCCCGATCAGCGTTTTTTTCTGGGCTGGGCACAGGTATGGCGAGGAAATATATTACCGCAAACAGCCGCCCAACTGATTCTTACAGACAATCATTCTCCCAGCCAGTTCAGGGCTATTGGTGCACCGGTAAATATAGATGCCTGGTACAAAGCATTCAAAGTAAAACCAGATAATAAATTATACAAGAAGCCGGAAGAAAGAATAAGGATCTGGTAACAAAATAATAGCAGTATTTCAAGATAAGGGGAGCAAAGTTTATAAGAACTTACTTCCCTTTTTTTTACCCTTATTAATTCATGGAATTTATTTAGTTGCAATAGTTCATGTTTGACAAAATGTTCCTTGCTATCCGCTTTTATTTAACAGTCCCTGTTCGTGAAATTTCGTATACAGTTTTGAGGCACAAATTCTACAAATACCCCTTTTATCAGTTGATTTTTTGTATAAATAAAAGTGGCGTGTTTATTGAAAATATTAAATGGGTTGTTTTGACAAACAATTCATCATATATTTTTTTAAATAAAAACAAATGCTATGACAACAAATGAAAAGTTAGTAGATGTCCTCAACGATCTTATTGAAATTAACAATGACCGGGTTACAGGATACGAAAAAGCAATTGATGCAATTGATGCAAATGATGTAGACTTAAAAACAATTTTTCGGAAAATGGCCGATGAAAGTATTGGTTACAGGAACGACCTTTCTGCCCAGGTTTCCAAATTAGGGGGTGATGTTGCGGAAGGTACCACAGGCCTGGGTAAAATTTACAGGGCATGGATGGATGTAAAAACCACTTTTTCCACAAATGACCGTCAAAGTACTTTAGAGTCTTGTGAAGGTGGTGAAGATGCAGCCCAAAAGGCTTACAAAGAAGCCCTGGAATCTGATGCCGAAATGAGTGCTGAAGTGCGGCAATTAATTGCTTCTCAGCAATCAGAATTAAAAACAGCTCATGACTTGATCAGGAAATACAGGGATCTGCATGAAACGGTAAATTCTTAACTATTTGTATCATTTCTTATTAATAAGACCTATCTCTGATGGGTCTTATTAATTTATAAAATAGGATTGCCAGGTATTAATTTTCCTGACGTAGGTTATAGGAAACTTATTGTTATTCAAATCCTTATTCATGCTATAAAATAAGGTCAATTTTCTTCCGACAAAATTTATCCCAACCCGAAACCTCATTTTTCTTTACCTTTGGCCGCTTCGGAAAAACATTAGTTCCGTGGCACATTTTTAATCAACTTTTTTGATTTAATATGCCAAAAGACAATTCCATTACTTCAGTACTCATTATCGGCTCCGGCCCCATTATCATCGGACAAGCTTGTGAATTTGATTACTCCGGCACCCAGGCGGCACGTAGCCTGAGGGAAGAAGGCGTAAAAGTTATTCTCATCAACAGCAACCCCGCCACCATCATGACAGACCCGATGATGGCCGACCGGGTATACCTGCTGCCACTGACAGTGGAAAGCATTGAGCAAATTTTAGAAGAAAATAAAATAGACGCCGTCCTCCCCACCATGGGCGGACAAACAGCACTCAACCTCTGTAAAGAAGCAGATGAATTGGGTGTATGGGAAAAGTACGGAGTGAGGTTAATTGGCGTGGACATCAAAGCCATCGACAAAGCTGAAGACAGGGAAAAGTTTCGGCTGTGGATGATTGAGATGGGTATAAAAGTATGCCCGGCAAAAATTGCCAACTCTTTTTTGGAAGGGAAAGAATTTGCACAGGAAATTGGGTTCCCGTTAGTACTCCGGCCTTCGTTTACTTTGGGTGGAACAGGTGGTGGCATTGTATTTAAAAAAGAAGAATTGGATGAAGCCCTTAACCAGGCATTGACAGCCAGCCCCATACATGAAGTGCTGGTAGAGAAAGCAGTACTTGGCTGGAAAGAATATGAACTGGAATTGTTGAGGGACAATGGAGATAATGTGGTCATCATTTGTACAGTGGAAAATTTTGACCCGATGGGGGTGCATACCGGCGACTCCATAACAGTAGCACCGGCAATGACATTGAGTGATACGGCTTTTCAAAATATGCGTAATACGGCCATCCGTATGATGCGTAACCTGGGCAATTTTGCCGGGGGTTGCAATGTGCAGTTTGCCCTGGAGCCACACACAGAAGAATTGATTGTGGTGGAGATTAATCCAAGGGTGAGCCGCTCTTCAGCATTAGCGTCTAAGGCTACCGGTTATCCCATTGCCAAAATTGCCGCCAAGCTGGCCATTGGTTATAATTTGGATGAACTGAAAAACCAAATCACCCAAAGCACTTCGGCTTATTTTGAACCGGCACTGGATTATGTAATTGTAAAAATACCAAGATGGAATTTTGATAAATTCAAGGGCGCTAATGATACGCTTGGTTTTCAAATGAAGAGTGTGGGTGAAGTAATGGGCATTGGAAGAAGCTTTGCAGAAGCGATACAAAAAGCCTGTCAGAGTTTGGAAAATGAAGCCCTGGGCCTGGGTTATTATGGACAAAGTTTAATGAAGGCCGATGACCTGATTGAATACATCAAGATACCGAAATGGGACAGGGTGTTTCGCATTAAAGATGCACTGATGGCGGGTGCCAGCGTAAAACGTATTTGCGAAAGCACCGGCATCGACCGCTGGTTTATTTACCAGATACAAAAGATTTGCAACTGTGAAAAAGAAATTGCTAAATATGATTTTAAAACTTTGCCCGATGATTTACTGACGGAGGCAAAACATTTGGGTTTTAGTGATGAGCAGATAGTGAGGATAATGAAAGAAGAAAATGCGGAAGTGATTTATGAGAGAAGAAAGGCAATTGGATTGACAAGGGTTTTTAAAATGGTGGACACTTGTGCCGCAGAGTTTGAGGCAAAGACACCGTACTTCTATTCTACTTTTGAAGCCCCCTTTAACTCCCTTGGTGGAGGAGGACTGGTCTCTAATGAATCGAAGGTTTCTGATAAAAAGAAAATTATTGTTTTGGGATCAGGCCCTAACAGGATCGGTCAGGGCATTGAGTTTGACTACTGCTGTGTGCATGGATTACTGGCAATAAAAGAAGCAGGCTACGAAGCTATCATGGTGAACTGCAATCCTGAAACAGTGAGTACTGATTTTGACATTGCTGATAAATTATATTTTGAACCCGTGTTTTGGGAACACTTGTGGGAGATAGTGGAACATGAAAAACCGGAAGGCGTAATTGTTCAGCTGGGCGGACAGACAGCATTGAAATTAGCCAAACGTTTAACAGAAAAAGGAATCAAAATAATCGGCACGTCATTCGACAGCATGGACATTGCAGAAGACCGTGGCCGCTTTAGTGATATGCTGAAAGAACTGGGTATCCCTTATCCAAACTATGGCACAGCTTACAATACAGACGAAGCGATTGAAGTGGCAAAGCAGGTAGGCTATCCCGTTTTAATAAGGCCAAGCTATGTTTTAGGAGGCCAGAGAATGCGGATTGTGATAAATGATGAAGACCTTGAAAAAGGTGTATTGAGTTTGATCAAACATTTGCCTGGCAATAAAATTTTGATTGATCATTTTCTTGACCGATGCCAGGAAGCAGAGATTGATGCCATCTTTGACGGAGATGATTTTCATGTGATGGGTGTGATGGAACATATTGAACCGGCAGGTATTCACAGTGGCGACAGCAATGCCGTGTTGCCACAGTTTAACCTCTCGCCATTGATAGTGCATACCATGGAAGAGTATGCAGAAAAAATTGGACGGACATTAAATATCAAGGGGCTTATCAATATCCAGTTTGCCATTAAAGAAGGCAATGTGTATGTGATAGAAGCTAACCCAAGAGCCAGCCGTACCACACCATTTATTGCCAAAGCATATCAAATTCCTTACCTCAACATTGCCACGAAAATAATGATGGGTGTAAATAAATTGAAGGACTTTACTTTTGAAAAGAAGCTCACCGGCTTCGCCATTAAAGAACCTGTTTTTTCTTTTAACAAATTTCCCGGAGTGAATAAAGAGCTTGGCCCAGAGATGAAGAGTACCGGTGAAGCGATACGTTTTATCAAAGACTTGAGGGATCCATATTTCAGGCAGTTGTACAAGGAGAGGAGTATGCATTTGAGTAAATAGAAATAATTTGTATATTGAGGTATGTCAAAACCCTTTGATATACCCATCTGGAAAACAGCTCCCTTTCTGCGGTTATTGCCGCCATTGATTGTCGGCATAGTATTGCAATGGTATTTACAAATTGACCTGCCGTCAATTTTGATTGCGGTGGTTTGTTTTACAATTTCTTTTCTGCTCTTTTCTTTGCTGCCGGTTGCAATGCTGTTTAAATTATTACCCCTTCGGGGAATCATTCTCAATTTATTATTGTTAAGCTTTGGTGCTTTGCTTACCTGGCAAAAAGATATTCGGCATAAGGAAAATTGGTATGGCAACTTTTATAAAGACAGCAGTTATATTATCGCCACCATCAATGAGCCTGTGGTGGAAAAAACAAAATCTTACAAAGCAGATGCTTTAGTGGAGGCAGTAGTTACAAACGATATCAGCATCGCCTGTGAAGGAAAGCTGCTCTTGTATTTTTCAAAAGACAGTTCAGTAAATCAACTTCATTATGGTGATAAGATCTTTATCAATAAAAAATTACAGCTCATTAAAAACAGCGGCAACCCCGGCGCATTTAATTACCAGCGCTATGCTGCTTTTCAGCTCACCTTTCACAATATTTTTTTAAAAGAAAAAGATTGGGTACTGCTGCAGGATAAAAGTGTAAATCATTTTCAGCAGTTCATTTTTTCGGCAAGGGAAAACATCTTATCGGTGCTTCAAAAATTTATCAGCAGCGGCAAAGATGAACTCGGTATTGCAGAAGCTCTGCTGATTGGCTATACCAATGATTTGGATAAAGACCTGGTGCAGGCATACAGCAATACCGGTGTGGTACACATCATTGCCATATCGGGTATGCACCTGGCTTTAATTTATGCTATGCTGGTTTTTCTGTTTTCAAAATTACCTTTTATCAATAAATCAAAATGGCTGCAGGCCCTGCTGATACTAAGTTGCCTTTGGGTGTTTTCATTGCTTACCGGTGGTGCAGCATCCGTGTTGCGGTCGGCGGTGATGTTTACATTCATTACAATTGGTAAATATTTTTTCCGGCAATCTTCTATTTATAATTCACTGGCTGCTTCTGCTATTGTTATGCTTTGTTACAATCCTTATTACCTGTGGGATGTTGGTTTTCAGTTAAGCTATTTGGCTGTGGTGGGTATTGTTGCTTTTCAAAAACCTATTTATAATCTTTGCTACATACAAAATAAATTACTGGACACTGTCTGGAAAGCAACAGCACTTACCACGGCTGCACAAATACTTACCTTCCCGGTTTGTGTTTATTATTTTCACCAGTTTCCATTATTATTTTTACTTACCAACTTAGTGGCAGTGCCACTTTCTACCGCCATTCTTTATGCAGAAATATTTTTGGTTGCCTTTTCATGGATTCCTTTTGTGGGGCAGTATGCCGGAAAAATTACCGCTGCATTATTATGGCTGATGAATAAATTTATTCTCTGGATAAATGAATTGCCTTTTGCTGTGTGGGATAAAATACCAGCCAATGTTGTCAGCACCTGGTTGCTGTATGCCGTGGTGATTTTCATGGCCGCATGGCTGCTGAATAAAAAAAGAAAACTGTTACAACTCTCCCTGTTATGCCTGGCCGGATTTGTGTTTACTCACAGCATTATCAGCTGGAAGGTAAAGAGTCAGCAAAAAATAATTGTGTACAATGTGCCGCAGCACCAGGCCATGGATTTTGTTGACGGTAACAATTATCAATTTGCAGGCGATAGTATTTTATTGGAAGATGGGCTGCTGCAAAACTTTCACCTTAAACCGGGCAGAATTGCATTGCAGCTGAATAAAAGAACTGATTCACTGCAGGGTCTTTTCAGCCAGGGGAAATTTTTTCAATTTGGAAACAAAAAGATTTTATTGCTGGATGAATCTGTCTCCATCGAACCACCTGCTTCAAAAATAAATGTTGACATCATTGTCATTTCTAAAAACCCTAAACTTTACATCCCTTCACTGGCAAAGGTTTTCAATTGCCAGGCCATTGTTTTTGATGCGTCTAACAGTTTGTGGAAAATTGGCAAATGGAAAGAAGATTGCGATAAACTAAATTTGCGCCACTATTCTATACCTGAGCAGGGAGCTTTTGTAATGGATCTGTAGCTGCTTTTAAAAACGTTTCATCAATAACAAAAAAGTGAACCTATTTGCAGAGCAGCGATGATCGAATGAAAACCTGCTGCCGGTATCAAAAAAAATTCTTTAACAGCATGTCAAAAAAAATTCAATCAGCACTCATTTCTGTTTTTTATAAGGATGGGTTGGAAAACATCATTCAGCAACTGCACCAGTTGGGAGTTATCATCTACTCTACCGGAGGTACACAAAAATTTATTGAAGGATTAAATGTACCCTGTGTGCCTGTTGAGTCTTTAACCACTTATCCATCTATCTTAGGCGGCAGGGTCAAAACACTGCACCCGTCTGTATTTGGCGGTATCCTCGGAAGAAGGCACAACGAAACAGATATGCAGGAAATGAAACAATACCATATTCCTGAAATTGATTTGGTAATTGTTGACCTCTACCCTTTTGAAGAAACGGTGGCAGAACAAAAACTAAATGCCGCTCTTTCCGGTGCTGGTTTAGAAGAGTCTTTAATTATTGAAAAGATAGATGTTGGCGGCCCCAGCATGATACGGGGTGCTGCTAAAAATCATTTGGATGTGGTGGTGGTAGCTGCCAAGAAAGATTATGCTTTATTAGAGAAAATTTTACAGGAGCAGCAGGGAACAACAACGCTGGAACAAAGAAGAATGTTTGCCATTAAAGCTTTTGATGTATGTACCGGTTACGATTTAGCCATCTCTAATTATTTCAATCACACTGCTTTTGTTAACCCGTTTAATAAAGAAACGAGTGTGTTGCGTTATGGCGAAAACCCTCACCAGCAGGGCATTTTCTATGGCAATCAGGAGGAAGTATTTGATAAATTGCATGGCAAAGAGCTTTCGTATAATAATTTAGTGGACGTAGATGCAGCCATGCAATTGATGCATGATTACAATACTGCTTACGCTGCAAATAACTCCCCTTCAGGGGATGGGGGCAGCACTGCTATTTTCGCCATCATCAAACATACCAATGTGTGTGGCGTGGCGGAAAGAGATACAGTAAAAGACGCATGGGATGCTGCACTCGCCGGTGATCCTGAAAGTGCTTTTGGCGGTGTGCTGGTAACCAATAAAACAATTGATAAAGCCACAGCCGATGCCATTGCTGAAATATTTTTTGAAGTATTGATAGCACCTTCTTTTGATGAAGATGCACTGGTTGTTTTAAAATCAAAAAAGAATAGGATACTGCTGCAGCTTGCTGCACATTACCATCCGCCGGTTTCGCAATATAAGTCTGTGTTGAACGGTTTATTAACGCAGCAAAATGATGCTGGCAATTATACCGAATGGAAAGAAAGCGGTGGCAGAGACTGTACTGCTGCTGAAAAAGAAGACCTTGCTTTTGCCAATCTTATCGCCAAGCATTTAAAAAGTAATTCGATTGCACTGGTAAAAAATAAACAACTCATTGGCAAAGGTTGCGGACAAACATCCCGGATAGATTCCCTGCGCCAGTCAATTGAAAAAGCAAAACAGTTTGACTTTAACCTTACTGGCGCTGCATTAGCCAGCGATGCATTTTTTCCTTTTGATGATTGTGTAAAAATTGCTCATGCTGCAGGCATTGTTTCTTTTATACAGCCCGGTGGTTCTATCAGGGACAACGATTCCATTCAGTATTGCAAAGACAATAACCTGGCGATGGTGATAACAGAGCTGCGCCATTTTAAACATTAACGTTCCGGGTGAGCCACCTTTTGGGGGTGACTCACCCAGTCCTAATACGGGAATAATTTTACATCATTGAATAACAGCAACAACAGAACGGGCGGCTATGTTGCCTTGTGCGTTACCAGCATTGTTTGGGGCACTACCTGGGTTACCAGCAAAATAGCTGTGTCGCAAATGCCGGCATTTCAGATGGCAGCTATACGCCAGTTTTTGGGTGGGGCAAGTTTTATAATTTTCTTTTTACTGTATAAAAAATTGCCGCTGCCGAATGCAAAACAATTTGCGTTGCTGTTAGTAATGTCGCTGCTGATGTTTGTTGGTGCCAACGGGCTCAGTACCTGGAGCCTTAAATATATTCCCACCGGTTTAAGTTCTTTGATTGGTGCATTGTATCCATTGTGTGTAGTAATTATTGAAATGACTTTCTTTAAAAACAGGGATGTATCGGTACTTACTTTTATTGGCCTGCTGCTGGGTATTGGCGGCATTGGAATTGTGTTTTATGAAAATGCTTTTCAAGACAAGCCGCCAGGATTTTTCCTTGGGGCTGCACTTTCGACGGGGGCTATGCTGTGCTGGAGTGCAGGCACCATCATTATTGCCCGGAATAAAATAAAGATCAATGCATATTATGCTACCGGCTGGCAAATGCTGATCAGTTCTGCCATTTTATTATTGATTGCCGTTAGTTCTAAAGACACTATTCCCATGCAGACAATTCCTTTGAAAGCATGGCTGGCAATTGCCTATTTGGTGATAGCCGGATCCATTGTAAGTTTTATCGCCTTCATTTATTCCATGAAAAAATTACCGGCTGCTCTCTTTTCTTTGTATGCTTATTTCAATCCGCTGGTGGCAATATTAATTGCAGGATTATTCCTGAAAGAAAAACTAACCTTCCATATTTTGTGGGGAGCCATTGTTACTTTACTGGGAGTGTTTTTGGTAAACTTCAGCATGAAAAAAAGTAAGGAAGAAATCATTGCCGAACCAGAGCAATAAACTTTTCATAGCACTGCCGCCATCCTGCAAACTGTTTATCTGTTCCTAAAAAATTATTATGAAAAATGATAATCAGTGTACCATTTATTTTTTTACAGGTTTCATAATAATTTATCAACGCTGCATAAGCCTGCTCAGCATTTAATTTTTGCTCATAAAATGAATTGGCATCCATGAAACAGAATGGATACAATCGTAAAGAAGTTGGTTCTTCCCTTTTTAAATTATACCAGGAAAAAGATGATGCTACTGATGCCCTGAACCCGTTAATGCTGCCATATCCCATACTGAAATCATTCTGAATTCCTGCTTCTATGAGCCATTCAAATGTTTCCGGTAAACTGAATTTTATATAATGTTGTCTTGAGATATTGATCGGAGTTCCGGC
>JANMJU010000203.1:0-129942 GCA_031371545.1 Chitinophagaceae bacterium | reverse complement strand
TCCATCGGTGATCATAAAAATTTGTTTATTGGGATTGCGGCGACGACGCAAAATATCCAAAAGACACACTGGACATTGTTGTGTTTGGCAATGATGCCTGGACGATTGAAGTAAAAGACCTGCCTTATTTACAAGTGGGTCCATACCACACCAACACTGTTGCCGGACTGGAACTGGCAATGGATATTTTACGCAAGCGAAGAAACCCCAATAAGCAAATTTTTATGATCACCGACGGCAAGCCTACCTGCCTGAAAGTGGGAACAAAATATTATAAAAACAGTTTTGGTGTGGACAGGAAAATCCTGAACCGCTGCATGAGCCTGGCCACACAATGCAAAAAATTAAAGATACCCATCACCACATTCATGATTGCCTCTGATCCATACCTACAAAAGTTTGTGCAGGAATTTACAGAAACGAATAATGGCAAAGCTTTCTTTGCATCGCTGGATAAACTGGGAGCGTTTATCTTTAAAGATTTTGAAAGTGGAAAGAGGAAGACGGTGTATTAAACCTGGCAGGCATTTTAAAAATAAAAAATTAAAAGAATCACTAAAAAATTAAAATGAGCATAAATAAAATCAAGACCCTCGGCGAATTAAAAAAAGGCGGCTACATTTCCAAAAGTATAAAAGATGAAATTCGTAATAACCTAATCAAAAAAATACAGGCAAAAGAAAATGCCTTTCCCGGAATTTTAGGCTATGAAGATTCGGTAATTCCTGATACAGAAAGAGCATTGTTATCGAGACACAATATTTTATTTCTTGGCTTGCGTGGACAGGCTAAAACCAGGATGGCCAGGCAAATGATTGAGCTGCTGGATGAATACATTCCAGTGGTGGCGGGCAGTGAGATCAATGATGATCCTTTGCAGCCCATTTCAAGATATGCAGTGGATTTGATTGCAGCGCAGGGAGATAACGCACCAATTGCCTGGCTTCACCGCAGCCAGCGCTATGGCGAAAAATTAGCCACACCGGATGTAAGTGTTGCAGATTTAATTGGTGACATTGATCCCATCAAAGCGGCCAACCTGAAATTAAGTTTTGCAGATGAAAGAGTATTGCACTATGGCATCATTCCACGGAGCAACCGCAGTATTTTTGTTATCAACGAACTGCCCGATCTGCAGGCAAGGATACAGGTATCCTTGTTTAATATTTTAGAAGAAGGCGACCTGCAGATTCGTGGCTTTAAATTGCGGCTCCCCCTCGACGTTATGTTTGTGTTTACCGCCAACCCGGAAGACTACACCAACCGGGGCAGTATTGTAACGCCACTTAAAGACAGGATAGAAAGCCAGATACTGACCCATTATCCAAAATCAATTGAAACGTCTTTGGCCATTACAGAGCAAGAAGCTAATATTTATGAAGATCAATTAAAAGTGGTCAACATCAGCGATATGGTGAAACGCCTGATAGAACAGGTGGCTTTTGAAGCAAGGGCCAGCGAATTTGTAGATAAAAAAAGTGGTGTAAGTGCAAGACTAACCATTGCGGCGTATGAAAATGCAGTGAGTGCTGCAGAAAGAAGGGCCATCATCAACAGCGAAAAACAAACACAGGTTTGGATCAGCGACCTGGTAGGCATCATCCCATCCATTACAGGAAAAATAGAACTGGTGTATGAAGGCGAACAGGAAGGCCCTTACCAGGTAGCATTTAATTTGCTGGAGAAATCTATCCGATCTTTATTTGGCCAATACTTTCCTAACCCGGATACTTTGAAAAAGAAAAGAGGCAAAGAAATATCTGCTGAAGATACTCCTTATAAATCCATCACCCGTTGGTTTGACAGCGGCAACCACCTCGACTTATTTTTTGAAACAAAAGATGCAGACAAGATTCAGTTGCTGTACAAAGTGGATGGCTTACATGCACTGGTAAAAAAATATTATAAAACTGCTAACGAGATTGAAACTGCTTTGTTGATGGAGTTTGTGCTGCACGGGCTTTCCGCCCACTCGATGATCAGTAAAAAAGTACTGGATGGTAAGATTGAATTTAAAGACCTCATGGGAAGTATGCTCAACATCGGCTCACAATCTTTTACGGATGAGGATTTTGATGACAGCGATTTTAATTAGCTGTTGCTGGGTATCGTTTGTAATTTTTTATCATGATGATAACCATATGGCTGTTACAGCATTTAACACAACTATCCATTTTTAGTTTTAAGGATTGATGTAAGTTTGTCTTTACAAATACCAGACTTCCAAATTTCAGCCGATGCAAAGTATTTCTTCCTGTTTAGCGTATAATAAAACCAATTATTTTTCAAGTATTGTTTTAGATTATATCTGCGGCGGGCAGGAGTTGAAACCTTTTTATAATCACCCCGTTTCGCTGGAAGGAATCAAAGCGGCTATCAATGAACGTAAGGCTGCAAATACAAACAGGCAACTGCTTGTGCAGGCTTTTACTGATCAATACAAAGGAATTTCACTTTCAGAAAAGCAACAAACAAATATTCTGCAATTAAGCAATGCAAATACGTTTACCATCTGCACTGCACACCAGCCCAATATTTTTACCGGCCATTTGTATTTTATTTATAAAATTCTTCATGCAGTAAAATTGGCTGAATCGCTTTCAGCACAACTGCCCGAAAATAATTTTGTACCGGTGTATTACATGGGCAGCGAAGATGCTGACCTGGAAGAGCTGGGGCATATTTATCTGAATGGAGAAAAGTACGAATGGAAAACTGATCAAAAAGGTGCAGTGGGGAGAATGAAGGTGGACAAGGCTTTGGTGAAAATGATAGATGCAGTAAGCGGACAATTGCTGGTGTATGGTTTTGGTAAAGAGGTGGTAGAACTGATGAAAAATTGCTACCAGTTGGATACCACAATTGAACAGGCTACTTTCAAATTGGTAAACGAATTATTTGCAGCTTACGGCCTGCTGATTTTATTGCCCGACAGCCGGTTGCTGAAACAGGCTTTTATTCCGGTGATAGAAAAAGAATTGCTGACTGGATTTTCTCACAAAGCGGTGCAGGAAACCGTTGATGCATTTCCTTCAAAATACAAAGTGCAGGCAAGTGGCAGGGAACTGAATTTATTTTATTTAACGGTTGGCAGCAGGGAAAGGATTGAGCAGGTGAATGGAGAATGGTCAATAGTGAATAGTGAATTAAAATTCTTTCAAGACGAAATGCTGAAGGAGTTACATGATTTTCCAGAACGCTTTAGCCCCAATGTTATTCTACGGCCTGTTTTCCAGGAAATGATTTTGCCAAATATTGCTTTCATTGGCGGTGGTGGTGAAATTGCTTACTGGCTTGAATTGAAAAAAGTGTTTGAAGAAGCATCTGTGCCTTATCCAATTTTAATAGTACGGAATTCTTTTTTGCTGATTGAAGAAAAACAGGAAGCATTGATTAAGAAGCTGCAATTTTCTGACGAAGAAATTTTTAAGCCAGCCTTTGATTTAATGAATATACTGGTGAAGAGAGACAGCAGCCAGCAGCTGAGTTTAGCAAAGGAAAAAAATCAATTGAATGAATTGTACAATCAACTAAAAAATATTTCCGGCAAAATAGATACCACACTGCAGCAACATACAGAAGCATTGCAGGCAAAGGCTTTACAAAAATTAGATGGACTGGAAAAGAAAATGCTGAGAGCAGAAAAGAAAAAATTTGAAGCTCAGCAGCAGCAGTTACAAAAACTGAAACAACAATTATTTCCCCAAAATAATTTGCAGGAAAGAGTAGAGAATTTTATGCTGTATTATGCAAAATGGGGGAGCGGTTTTTTACAAATCATCTATGAAAATTCTTTATCGCTGGAGCAGGAATTTGTATTGCTTACAGAAAATTAAATGAATGTCTAATGGGCACCAAGGACTTGTTGCTGTGCCATTTTTAAAGTATGCTTCAATGATTTTGTACAGCTCCAGCCGCTATGCCCGGGAATAACAAACTTTGTCTTTTTACATTTTTTCAGAACGTTATTTACAGTTGTTGCATACGCTTTCACATTTGCATCTGCTAGGTAGCCAAGGTCATCATCTTCTACACTTTTGATTAAGCAACCACCGTAAAGTATTTTTTCTTTCTCAAACCAAATTACAATGTTGTCTGCCGTATGGCCTTGCCCCGGAAAATAAGTTTGAAACGAATATTGTCCCATTGTAAAAATGCTGTCTTTGTCAATTAAAAATTCGGCTCTTTTCTTTCGGCTGCTTTTACTAAGTTCATCCGTTTGTTTTGTAGTGTAAGTTTTAATACCCTGCTGCCTGTAATATTCAAGCCCGCCGGTTCTGTCTTCATGAAAATGTGTTGCAATGCACAGTATCACATTTTTATTGTGCTTTACTTTTATACTGTCAAGCAGCGGTTGAAACTGTGTTGTATCCCACGGTGTGTCAAACATAACAACGCCATTGTTTGTTACCAGGTACATCCCGTTTGCCGGTATGCGGTTGCCTTTGTATATATTAAATGTGGTAAAAATATAAAAGTCGCCAGTTAAATGAGCAATTTTCAAACTGCTGTCTGCAGTTTGTGCAAAGATGTTTGTAAAGAAAAATAAGCAGATTATTGTTGTTGTTGTCCGCATAATGTGTCCATAAAATTAGTGCTAAGGGTCGAGTATTTATGAAGGCTGGATATTTTAAAAAAAGTTGTTTGCAGTGCGTTGGCAAAAAAATGGAAGAACTTAATAAACTCTCTAATCGTCATCATCTTCTTCCACATATGTTTCAATTGTCCATTTGTTATTCAAATTTGTACGATATGCACAATGTCCAATGGGTATATTTATTACAGCCTTTATACTGTTATCTTTTTTCAAAATATTGCCTAAACTTACAATCATAATATTCTCGTTGGAATTTGTAGAATAATCGTCCATAAATGATAAGTAGTTATCACTGGAGTGATAAATTCTTGTTATAAGCTCATTTTCAATCATGATTTTTTTGGTTGTAAATACTGAGGTATTTAAAGATATTTCAATCTTAACTTCTTTCTTAAAAAAGTCAAAAAATCCCATATATCGGTGATTTAAAATTACTGCCAACTCATAAATATAGCAAACCCTACTTTTCAAAAAATAAGATTTCTTGTATCCATGACACACAAGAAGAAATTCCAATTTTAATGGATGTTGCCAAATGTTATTTAGTACAAGAGTGCGATGCAAGGATGCTCCTATTAAAAATAAATGCCGGTAAACAAAACAAAAAAACAGTAAACCAAAAACTGCTATTGATCAAACTCATTTGTAAAACCAAAACGTTTTACATTCTTTACACTCTCCATTACAATATCATCCTGGTATTCTTTGTAGGCTTCTAATTTTCCGGCAATGGAAGTATCATGCAGCGCTAAAATTTGTGCTGCCAGGATGCCGGCATTTTTAGCGCCATTCAATGCAACGGTTGCTACCGGTACACCATAAGGCATTTGCAAAATAGATAATACACTGTCCCAGCCATCAATGGAGTTGGAAGATTTTACCGGCACACCAATTACCGGCAAAATAGTTTGTGCAGCCACCATGCCCGGCAAATGTGCAGCGCCGCCGGCACCGGCAATGATTACTTTTAAGCCACGCTCTTTTGCTTTTCTTGCATACTCCCGTAAACGCTCCGGTGTACGGTGTGCAGATACAATTGTGAGCTCTGGCTCTACTTCAAACTGGCGCAGCATTTCAGCGGCTCCCTTCATTACTTCCAGGTCGCTTTCGCTGCCCATGATGATTCCTACAAGTGTGCTCATGTGATATAAGTTTTGGCAAAGAAAGGTAAAAATCAGAATTGTTGAATGGTATATTTTACAGGATTAAGTATTTAGTTCGCAATCTCCTTGCAGTATTGAATTAGCTCTTATAAATTCATTGGTTTTGCCTCCGCAGCCGGCTGGCTGCGTAACTGGAACGCCGCTCCTTTTTGACCTTTGAAAAAATATGCTCCGCATTTTTTCAATCTCGCCCAAGGCGAGACCGGACAAAAGAGGCGGCTAACCCAGTTACTGGTGAGCGTTAAAAAAGATAATACAAGCCGCTTAATTATTGTATTAGTGCATTTGTGAACTGAATATCTAATACTAATTTTTAAAAAACAAAATTTGCTAAATCTATCTTCACGAAGGCAGGGCAGTTACTTTCAACGTTTGCTGTATCCTGTTAGCCTGGTGCACCAGTTCCTGTTTTTCTTTGCTCAGTATGGTTACATGGCCCATCTTTCTTCCGGTCCTGGTAAATGTTTTTCCATACAGGTGTACAAAAGCATCGGGTATTTTTAATACTTCTTCCAGCCCTTCATACACCGGTGTGCCGCTGTATCCTTCGGCACCAATAATATTTACAATGGCTGCCGGTAAAATATGTTCGGTATTGCCCAAAGGATATTGCAGCATAATGCGCCACAGCATATCAAATTGCGAAGAGTAGTTGGCTTCAATGGTATGGTGGCCGCTATTGTGTACCCTTGGGGCGGTTTCATTTACCAGTACATTATTTTCTTTGTCAACAAATAATTCCACAGCAAAAATGCCGGGGCTTTGCAAATGTTTTACCACTGTCAATGCAATGGCTTCTGCTTTCCACAATACTTTTTCGGGCAGGTCGGCGGGGCTTACCTGGTAGCAAAGCAAATTGAGCCGGTTGTCAAAAACCATGTCCACCGTGGGATACAGCGTTGTTTCGCCTTTATCATTTACTGCCACTATGATGGCCAGTTCTTTTTGGATGCTCACCATTTTTTCCAGCACTGCAGGTGCATCAAAGCCTTTGGAAATATCTTCTTTGCTTTTTAAAATTTGCACACCCTTGCCATCATAACCACCTTCTCCAATTTTATGTACTGCCGGTAAAAAAGCTTCCTGCTGTTTTAATGCTTCCGCATTTTCTGTGATGATAAATTCACTGGTGGGTATCTGGTGCTGCTGATAAAACTGCTTTTGTAAAATTTTATTTTTGATGGTTTTTAATGCCGAAGGTTTGGGATAAATTTTTACACCTTCACTTTCTAGTTTTTCCAATGCGGCTTCATTCACCATTTCTATTTCAATGGTGATGGCATCCAGCCCTTTTCCAAAATTATAAACATCATCAAACTGGGTGATATCGCCTTTTGTAAAATGATGGCATAAATGTGCAGCAGGGCATTCGTTGTCGTTTTCCATTACGAAAGTTTCTACGGGATAATTTACTGCTGCCTGCAGTAACATCCTGCCCAATTGCCCGCCGCCCAGTATGCCGATTTTTTTCATACCGCAAATATAAAATGTATGCTGCCAATGAAAGGTAAATATTTACAAAAGCAATGTGGCTGGTTTGCTTCAATAATCTGCATACAAAAATAGCAGCAGTTTTGAGCCTGCTGCTATCAAAATGCAAAATTCAGAAACAAAAATTATTTGCTTAAAAATTGTTTGACAGTAAAAGTTTACGAACCAACATTTACCCAAAGGGTAGAAAGATAGCCAGCAACAATTACGAGGGTAAAAAAGAGTAATGTTTTTACCCGGTTGTTTTTAGGGTTTAAAATAAATTCCATTCTGCTTGTTTTTTTTAATGTGATTATTGGATAAGATATATAACGATTAATTTGCCTAAATATTGTAGAGACTGACTTTCCTTCTTTACAGGGCAGCTTTATTTTGAAAAATAATGGCTTGCTTTGAACAAAAATAATATTCAGTTGCAGCAAGAAAAGATTGCCTGGCTGGAAGCTTTGGAAAAAAATTGATGGAGAAAAAAATAAAATAATTCCATCTAAATTACAGTTAAGCAGCAATTTGTAATGCACAAGTAAAATTGCTGTTACTGGTAAAGAAATTTATCTTTACAGTATCATGCTTCCAGATTATCCACATAAAATATTTGGCGACAGGCGCAACAGCTACACTTTGCTGCTGCTGGCACTTGCAATGGATTCGGTAATGATTGCGTAGCAAATATTTCTTTTGCTCTCTTTATTTCTTCAATTTTTTTTCATTACCATCACCCGTTAATACCATTTTTTTATGGATACAATTATCATACAGCCCAATGCTGCCAGCAATATTGCGGCAGATTTTTTACCCCTGCAGGGTACCGATTATGTAGAATTTTATGTAGGCAATGCCAAGCAGGCCGCACACTTTTATAAAACCGCTTTTGGTTTTCAATCGCTGGCCTATGCCGGTCCGGAGACCGGTGTAAAAGACAGAGTGAGTTATGTAATCCGTCAAAATAAATTGACCTTTGTTTTAACCACCGCATTAAGAACCGGCAATCCAATTGCTGATCATGTGCACAAACATGGCGATGCAGTGAAAGTATTAGCATTGAAAGTGGAGGATGCCGGCAGCGCCTGGAAAGAAACCACTAAGAGAGGCGGAAAGAGTTACCAGGAGCCAACTGTATTGAAAGATGGTGATGGCGAAGTGGTGATAAGCGGCATTCATACTTACGGTGAAACGGTTCATTTATTTATTGAAAGAAAAAATTACAACGGCATATTTATGCCCGGCTTCAAAGAATGGAAATCTAACTACAACCCAGCCGATACCGGTCTGCTGTATGTAGATCATTGCGTAGGCAATGTGGGCTGGGACCAGATGAACCCCTGGGTGAAATTTTATGAAGAAGTAATGGGGTTCAAAAATATTTTAACCTTTGACGACAATGATATTTCCACCGAATACTCTGCATTGATGAGCAAAGTAATGAGCAATGGAAATGGGTTTGTAAAATTTCCCATCAACGAACCGGCGGAAGGAAAAAAGAAAAGCCAGGTAGAGGAGTACCTTGATTTTTACAATGGCGAAGGGGTGCAGCATGTGGCCATTGCAACGGCTGATATTGTAAAAACGGTTACTGAATTACAAAGCAGGGGCATCGAGTTTTTAAATATTCCCGACAGCTATTATGCTGAAGTGTTAGACAGGGTGGGCAAGATTGATGAAGACCTTGCACCATTGCAGCAACTCGGCATTTTAATAGACCGGGATGAAGAAGGTTACCTGCTGCAAATATTCAGCAAGCCGCTGGAAGACAGGCCCACACTGTTTTTCGAAATTATCCAGCGCAAAGGCGCCAAAAGTTTTGGCAAGGGAAATTTTAAAGCCCTGTTTGAAGCATTGGAAAGAGAACAGGATGCAAGGGGCAATTTATAATTGGTTGCCGTTAAGCCGTTAAGAAAATTTTGCCGTTAAGTCGTTTAGACGTTTTTGTTAAATCATGTTCATCAAAACGCCTCAACGTCGAAACGGCAAATACCTAACCGGTTATTAAAGAAATACTAAACTGTGCCTTTATTAGCCATTTTGATTTTATATTTGCTGTTCAACATCTATTTTGTTACATAACAAATCACCTTATTGTAAAGCATTTTTTACCTTACCTGTTTTTAAAATTTGTTATTTAATGAAGTCCATTTTATTACAACTCTTTGTTACCTGTATCATCGCATTGGCTGTGTTCCCTTTATCTGCACAAACATCTTTCATTAGTTTGAAAGCTGCTGCCAAAGCCCCCAGCCCACTTTCCAGGGTAGAAGATTCATTGCGTAAACAATTTGAAGAAAAGAAATTACAATGGCCGCCGCAAGAAGTCTATGTCCGCAGTTTTAAATACGACCGCCAATTGGAAGTATGGGTAAAAGGTGATCTGAAAGAACCATTCAAATTATTTAAGAGTTACAAAGTGTGTATGCAAAGCGGAACGCTGGGGCCCAAAAGAATGGAAGGCGATTACCAGATGCCCGAAGGCTTTTATTATATCAACGAATTTAATCCAAACAGCAATTATCACCTGGCGCTTGGGCTCAATTACCCCAACGCCTCCGACAAAGTGTTAAGCGATTCACTACATCCCGGCAGCGCTATTTATATCCATGGAAGTTGTGTAAGCACCGGCTGCATTGCCATCAGCGACCAGCCCATTGAAGAGCTGTATGTACTGGCATCACACGCCAAAGAAAACGGGCAGGATTTTATCCCGGTGCATGTTTTCCCTATCAAGTACAGCATAAAAAAATCTTACGAATACCTTGCCCAGGCCACCAAAGAAAATCAGCAACTCCAAAAATTCGCCGTCACCCTCAAAGCAGCTTACGATTATTTTGAGGACAAAAAACAACTGCCATTAATATTGGTAAATAAAAAAGGGCAGTACATTGTAAACTAAATATTGTTGTTGGATACCAGCGAAATTTCTTTGGTCAGCATCGTTGTGTCACTCACTTGTACGGCATACCATTGGGCAACTTTACAGACCATTATTTGGCGGTGGCATTTAGTGTGCAGATTTTGCAAATGGTAAATTGTTGCAACAGCCTGGCAGGATATTTTTTTACATTTTTATTTTTTCTTCTTCGCTTTCATAGCAGCTTTCGCTGCATTTTCTTTCACCCTGAAAGCTACAATTTCAGCAATCAGGTTTACCGGCAACGGTTTGTCAATAGGAAATTGCAAAGCACCTTTTGAATTTTTAAAAGCAGCAAACTCTGCCTTAAATGTTGCAATGCCTGATGCCGTAGGATAAAAGCCAATATGATTTTTATATCCTGCAAAATAAACCAGTATACCCTGGCATTTATAAGCCGGCATCTGGTAACTGATCATTTCTTCAGCATCCGGTGCAGCCTTCCTGATAGTCATTCGCAGCTGCTCTAATTTTTTTCGTGTCTCCTCCGGAAACACGGCAATGTATTCATCAATAGTAGTTGGTATATTTTTTTGCGAAA
Source organism: Chitinophagaceae bacterium (assembly GCA_031371545.1). Lineage (GTDB taxonomy): Bacteria > Bacteroidota > Bacteroidia > Chitinophagales > Chitinophagaceae > Ferruginibacter. Next base: position 119,248 of record JANMJU010000203.1, on the reverse strand, counting down.
TCATAACCGGTAAATTTATTTATTGTTTTATCATAACAGTTTGCTTCTGCATCATCCACCAAGTTAAAAAAATATCAACAATAAAACAATCCAGCCATTTAACTCTCCTTCATCAGCACCTGTATCGTTTCGGTAGTTTTTTGTATCAGTACAATCTTTTTTCCTGCGGTCATTTTTTCTACTAATGCATCGTTGTAGTGGCGTATGGTAAGCAGCGTAATATTTTTTTCAACCGTTACTTCAAACAGTTCGCTGGCAGCCAATGCAAACTTTTCTATTTTCTCCGGCTTGTCGTCCAAGCTGCAAAGCAGGCTGATGGCACCGCTTTGCGTAACATTTGGACTGATCTTTATTTCAGCAAATAACTGGTACAAATTTTTTATTCCTGTTTCACCAATAAAAGAAAAATCCCTGGAGCTTAATTGTATCAGCACCTGTTTTTCTTTTACCACAATAATCGCCGGCAGGTTGTGTACAGGTTTATTGCTGATGACAGTGCCTTTTAAAGTAGCATCTAAAAAACATTTTACCTGTAAGGGAATACCTTTATTCTGCAACGGCTTAATCGTTTTTGGATGTATCACCTGTGCGCCATAATACGCCATCTCAATCACTTCATTGTAACTTAGCTCACTGATAAAAACGGCATCGGAAAATTTCTTTGGGTCGGCATTCATCACACCTTCCACATCTTTCCAAATGGTTTGGCTTTCTGCATTCAGCATGTTGGCAAAAATAGCTGCGGTGTAGTCGCTGCCTTCTCTTCCTAAGGTGGTGCTTTCATTTTCATCCGTAGAGCCGATGAAACCTTGTGTGATTATAATATCGGTGCTGTTAAAAACAGGCAATACATCCGCAGTAACTTTTGCCTGTGTAAAATCCCAGTCAATGCCGGCATCCCGGAAGTTGTCATCCGTCCGCACAATATCCCTCACATCAATCCATTGATTGCGGATGCCAATATGATTGAAATAATGGCTCACAATAACCGTACTCAGCAATTCGCCAATGCACACAATCTGGTCGTAGTAGTAATCATAATCTCTCACCGGTTTGTCGTGCAGCAGCCATTCCACTTCTGTAAACAGATCGTTGAATTGTGGGATAGGGCCACCTGTTAGCTGGGTGCTTACGGCAATATGTTCTGCCTTCAATTCATGAAACAATGCAAGCGCCTGGTCTTTATTTCCTTTGTAAAATTCCTCTGCCACTCTTTCAAGTGCATTGGTTACTTTGCCCATGGCAGAAATAATGATGAGCAACTTTTCTCCTTTAAAGGACTCAATGATCTTTGCTACATTTTGTATTCTTGTTGTGCTGTTGATGCTGGCTCCGCCGAATTTAAAAACCTTCATATTTTATTTGATCAGATGGTTTGGTGATTTGATAATTTGGTGATTTGAGGATGTGCAACGCTGCATTGATATAAAATTGTAAATTGATAAAATCAAAAAAAAGGTCTTTGCAACCACAGCATCCAATACAATTAGTTAACTCATAATTCATCACTTATAACTTACCACTTACAACTTATCACTTTTAACTAATCCCGAACGTCCCACTTCTCAATAGAATCCTTATTTTTGAACGCAAATTTAGTTTTGATTACTACAGTAACAAAATCTGCATTTTAAAACTACCGCTATATGAGTATGGTTAACCGCCGGGTGCAAACCCTTGATGAATTTACAATCCAGCAAATGAGAGACTTCCCCAATGCAACGGGTGAGCTTTCCGGATTGCTGAGAGACATTGGCCTTGCTGCCAAAAGAGTAAATGTGGAAGTGAATAAAGCAGGCCTGGTAGACATCCTGGGAGATTATGGTACAGTGAATGTGCAGGGTGAAGAAGTAAAAAAAATGGACATCTACGCTAACGATCAGTTTATGGGTGTGTTGCGGCATGGCATCAGTTGTGCAGGTATTGGAAGTGAGGAACTGGATGATGTGGTAATATTTGATGATGAAATAAGCAACAACAGTAAATATGTTTGCCTTTTCGATCCGCTGGATGGCAGCGCCAATATGGATGTAAATGTTTCCGTAGGTACTATTTTCAGTGTTTTTAGGAGAGTAACGCCGAAAGGCATACCGGCAACAAAGGAAGATTTTTTGCAGAAGGGGATCAACCAGGTAGCGGCAGGTTATGTGATCTACGGTTCGTCAACTATTTTAGTGTATGCCACCCGTAGGGGAGTGAATGGTTTTACGCTGGATCCCTCCATTGGCGAATGGACATTGAGCCATCCAAATATTATATGTCCACCGACGGGTAAAATTTTTTCAGTGAACCACGGTAACTTTTTTAAATATGAGGAAGGAGTAAGGAAATACATTAATGCATGCCAGATGAAGGACAAGGCTGCAGGCGGCCCATATACGCAGCGGTATATCGGCAGCATGGTAAGCGATGTACACCGTAATTTAATAAAAGGCGGCGTATTTATGTATCCCATCACAACAGATAAGCCCGGCGGCAAACTCAGGCTGATGTATGAGTGTAATCCATTTGCATTCATCTTGGAAGTGGCTGGAGGTTTAGCTACCGATGGTAAGCAAAGAATATTGGAAATACAGCCAACACATGTGCACCAGCGTACGGCATTTTTTGCAGGCAGTAAATTGATGATGGAAGAAATGGATAGTTATATTAATCATAAGTAAACAGATGGAACAGCAGGTATCAATTATTAATTTTGATGTGCAGTATACAGCTGATTTTAAAAGGCTGAACCTGGAGTGGCTGGATAAATATGAATTGACAGAAGAAGCCGATTTGCTGATGCTGGATTATCCGCAAAGAGAAATACTGGATACCGGCGGAGTTATTTTTTTAGCAAAAGTGGGGGAGGCGATTGCAGGTTCTGCAGCATTGATACAGGAGATAGAAGGTGAGTTTGAATTGGCTAAGATGTCGGTGAGCATTGATTTCCAGGGCAAAGGGATCAGTAAGCTCCTGCTGGAAAAATGTTTGGAAGAAGGAACAAAATTGGGTGCAACAAAAATATATTTAGTATCGAACAGTAAATTGACTACGGCACTTTCTTTGTATGAAAAATATGGTTTTAAACATGTGCCGGTAATTGATAATCATTACAGCAATGCGGATGTGAGGATGGAGTTGCTGATGTAGCCTGATGAGTAAAGATAAAAAGTAAAAGAGTGCGACGCCACTAAAGTTGAACAGAAATATAAAGCCGGTAACAAAAAATAAAAAATGCAAAACACCATTATCTCTGTAAAAAATCTGAAAAAGAATTATGGTTCTTTTGAAGCAGTGAAAGGGATTTCTTTTGATGTGTATGAAGGAGAAATATTTGGCCTGCTGGGTCCGAATGGTGCAGGTAAATCAACAACACTGGAAATAATAGAAACGCTGAGAGATAAAACCAGTGGAGAAATTACAGTGGATGGTTTTAACCTGGATAACAATGCAGACAATATCAAAAAAATAATTGGGGTGCAGTTGCAAACTTCCGGTTACTACCCCGGATTGAATTTGGTGGAACTGATCGCTCTTTTTTCTGGGCTGTACAATCAGCCAACCAATGCAGGAGAATTATTAAAACTGGTGAACCTGGAAGACAAAGCAAAAAACAAATACAAAGAACTGAGTGGTGGACAGAAGCAACGCTTTTCTATCGCCACCACCTTGATCAATAAACCAAAAATAATTTTTTTGGATGAGCCTACCACCGGGCTTGATCCGCAGGCCAGGCGCAGCTTGTGGGATTTGATAAGGGATATCAGGAGTAAAGGAACTACGGTCATTATCACCACCCATTATATGGATGAAGCAGAGCAATTGTGCGACCGCATTGCCATTATGGATGAAGGAAAAATAATTGCCTTAGCTTCGCCGGATAAAATGATTGACGACCTGGTGGCCACCGGATTTGAAAGGCCTAAACAGGTAAAAGCAGCCAACCTGGAAGATGTGTTTATTAAACTGACAGGAAAGGAAATTAGAGAAGAATAATTTTTTAATCAACATAAAATAAAAAACAAAACGATGAAACAATTTTTTTTGGTTGTGAGTGTATCCCTAGTAGCGGTGTCCGTTAGTGCACAGCAAAAGATGAAGACTGGTGGCTTGAAACCACCGCCTGGGGCTGTTGCTGCAGTTGCTGATACCAGCAAGAAAGCTAAAGTGGCACCGGCATTTTTAAAATCATCCCTCGATTCATTCAGCTATGCGTTGGGCATGAACATAGGCAATAATTTAAAACAGCAAAATATTGAAAAGATAAATATGGTTGCCATGCAAAAAGGAATGGAAGATGTGTTTAAAAAGAAAGGCACCGGCCTTACCGACCAAGAGGCCAACGGCTGTATACAGAGAAGGCTGCAGGCTAGTTCTTCAGTAAAAAGTGACAGCGAAAAAGCAAAAGGAAGGTCGTGGCTGGCAGCTAATAAAAGACGTGCCGGTGTAATTACTTTAAAAAGTGGGCTTCAATATGAAGTGATTACCAAAGGTGATTCTACTTCTGCAATGCCTAAGCTGCAGGATACTGTGGTGGCGCATTACGCAGGTTCATTAACCAGCGGAAAAGAATTTGACAACTCTTACAAAAGAGGAGAGCCATTGACGATTGCTGTTGGCGGTGTTATTAAAGGTTGGACAGAAGCGCTGCAGCTGATGCACATTGGCGATAAATGGAAAGTATTTATCCCAAGCGAACTTGGATATGGTGATCGTGGTGCCGGTGCTGATATTCCCGGCGGTGCTGCTTTGATATTTGAAATGGAATTACTGGGCATTAAGCCTGCTGCTGTTCCTGCAATGGATGAGAAAAAATAAGTTGAATTACAATAAGTGAATGATGAATGACGAATGTTCAGTAATGAGTATTCGTCATTCCTTATTTGCGGCGAATACAAATGTTTTGACAACTGGTTGAGTGTAAAAATTATCAACAATCAATTAATTAATCATGCAAGATCTTCGCTATCCAATTGGCAAATACGAGCCACAGCCATTTTCTGAAAAGCAATTGCAGGAATGGCTGACCGACATAAAATTTTTACCACAGCATTTTGAAAATGCGGTGTTGAATTTAGATGAAGCACAACTCGATACTCCATACAGGGAGGGAGGCTGGACAGTAAAACAGTTGGTGCATCATGTGGCAGACAGCCATGCTAATGCTTACATCCGTTTTAAACTGGCACTCACAGAAGATAATCCCACCATTAAACCTTATGATGAAGCAGCATGGGCAAATCTTGCTGATACAAAACTTGTTCCCATCAATATTTCACTGACCCTGCTGCATGCACTGCATGTAAGATGGGTGGAAGTGATCAGGGCAATTAAGTCCGAAGAGTGGAACAGGACAGTGTTTCATCCGGAACATCAAAAAGAAATGTCGCTCTGGTATTTGCTGGGCATGTACGCCTGGCACAGCAGGCACCACACGGCTCATATTACTTCTTTAAGAGAAAGAATGAAATGGAATTAGCAATGAATGAGGAGTTAAAAATTATGAGTTATGAATGATGAGTTTTGTAAGCGAAATATTTATGATTGTATTTTTAACTCATAACCTATAATTTATAACTAAAAAAAACGTGAACTGGAAAAAACTATCATCAGAATACATCTGCAGGCACCAATATTTTACAGCCCGTAAGGATAGGTGTGAGATGCCGGATGGTAAAATTATTCCTGAATATTTTGTAGTGGAATTGCCGGTGACGGTATGTGCACTGGCAATTACAACAGACAATGAAGTGGTGATGGTAAAACAATACCGCCATCCAATTGAAACGACCATACTGGAATTACCCGGTGGCTTTGTTGATGAAGGTGAAACTCTTGCAACTTCAGTGGCAAGGGAACTGTTAGAAGAAACTGGATATGAATTTTCAACAATTGAGTACGTTGCCAAAGTTGCCGCCAATCCCGGCGTGCTGAATAATTTTACTCATTTGTTTTTAGCCACTGGCGGAAAAAAAATATCGGTGCAAAGCCTTGACCACAATGAAGAAATAGAAGTGCTGTTGATACCTGTAGAAGAAGTAAGGGCCATGCTGCAGCGAAATGAATTTGTGCAGGCACTGCATGTAAGCTGCATGATGTATGCGTTTCAAAAGCTGGATGCAGCAGACCGGTAAAGACGCTTATTAAAAAGATAAAAAAATTATTCCTGCTTCTTTAATGCTTCACTAATCAATCCTTCACTTTCCATAAGCCATGCTGGCAGCAGCTTACCATTTATTTTCCATTCAGCATTTGCTTTCTCCATGCGGAAAGTGAAGCGGTTGCTGTGGTCATCGTTGGTGTCGGTATCGTAGTTGGAGTCAGGCCGCTTACGAAAATTAAATTCTCTCTGCCGCCCGTTAATTTTTATTAAGATGGTAAAGGCAATATTGGTAGCAGTGATCATATACTCAGGATTATTTATTTGCGAAGGTACACTAAAATACTGGTGAAGGCAGGTATAGTATTCCTTCCCTGGCAGGTTTGGGCTTAACGGACCAGCCGTGCCTGCGGAGCCGGGGTAGTATTAACTTCATTAAATAAATTTAATAATCAGTAGCATTGCTCCGTAGCTGCGGTGAGTTTTGCCACACATGATCCATTGCAGAGACGCCACTGTGAATGTTGTGAAAGGGAGACTTGTTTCGGAAGGAAATTTTTAAGAATATTAACAGGATGGCACTGGCCATGGAATGCGCCTGATGGAAGCCATGTTATATGCTGGACTTTACGAGTTTAAGATCATAATAGTTCCATTTCTCTAACTGTTGAATAGCGGGATTTGAAATGGCACAACGATGTTGTCCAATGCTCAACTATCTGCAAAAAAAAATTACTTAATTTATTTCTTCACCGGCAATGTTTCCTCCAGCCATTTATAAAATTCATGCTGCCACACCATTGCATTTTGTGCACTCAACACCCAATGGTTTTCTTCGGGCAGGTATAGCAGTTTACTTTTTATGCCACGCAATTGTGCCGCCTGGAAAGCCTGTAAGCCCTGCTCAATGGGCACCCGGTAATCTTTCCCACCCTGCACTACCATGATCGGGGTCTTCCATTTATCAACATAACTGATGGGGTTAAACTGGCTGTATGATTTTTGTGCTGCTGCATTTTTTTTATCCCAGTAAGGGCCACCCCAATCCCAGTTTACAAACCACATTTCTTCGGTGGTGCCATACATGCTCCGCATGTCAAAGATGCCATCATGGGCAATGAAAGTTTTGAAACGGTTGTTGTGAATACCTGCCAGCATAAACACAGAATAACCACCATAACTGGCACCTATGCAGCCCAGCCTGCCCTTATCAACAAATTTTTCTTTGCTCACAGCATCAATGGCGCTGAGGTAATCTTTCATTGCCTGCCCGCCATGGTCTTTGCTGATTGCTTCATTCCATTTGGTGCCATGCCCCGGCATTCCCCTGCGGTTGGGCGCAACCACTATGTATCCCTGTGATGCCATCAGCTGAAAGTTCCAGCGGAAAGAATAAAATTGTGTAAGGGCCGATTGTGGCCCGCCCTGGCAGTATAATAAAGTGGGGTATTTTTTTGCTGCATCAAAATTGGGCGGATAGATAATCCATACCAGCATTTGTTTTGCATCGGTGGTGGTTATCCATCGTCTTTCTGTTTTGCACAAAGCAATTGTACTGTAAGTGTCGTCATTAACGTGAGTGAGTTGTTTCATGCTGCCGTCAGTGATGCTGACAGAAAATAATTCTGCTGCATGGTTCATATCAGTTCGGGAAACAATGAGTGTATTGCCGCTTTGCCCAACAATACCGGTAATGTCAAAATCGCCTTTTGTGATTTGTTTTATATCCGGCAGTTTCATACTGGCGCCGGTATATTCCACCTGGAACAATTGCAGTGTGCCGTTGACAGGGGCATAAAAAAAAATATTTTTTCCATCATTGCTCCAGCGGAAACCTTCCACATGGATGTCATCACGCCGGGCAGTTAAATTTAATTTTATGCTGCCTTTTTCTGTTGAAGCAATCAAATCCTGTTTGTCCGATTCGTATCCGTCTCTTTTCATACAAAGCCATGCCAGCGTGCCATTGCTACTGATGGATGGTGCTACATCATAACCTTTATTGCTCTCCGTAAGGTTCCTTGTTTTTCCTGTTTCAAGATTGTATTCATACAAATCACTGTTGGTGCTTACCGCATAATCTTTACCATATTTTTTCTTGGTAACATAGATAACAGATTTACTGTCGGGCCGCCAGATATAATCTTCATCACCGCCAAATGGTTTGGTGGGTGCATCATAAGGTTCGTTGGGCATAATGTCTTTTGCTGCTTCGGGTTTGCCAACAGGCGTAATAAAAACATGATCAAAATTTCCATCTTCCCAGGTGTCCCAGTGGCGGTTGTTGAGGTTGTCAAAAATGTAGGCATTTGATTTTGTCAGTTCAGGATAATAGTCAGAGCCGGTAATCTGTTTAATTTTTACTTCTTTGTTGCTCAATAAATATTTACCATCGGGAGAAATATTTTTATCGGCCAGCAGACTGTCGGTATTGCTGATAACTGTTGGCGTGCCGCCTTCTACCGGTATCATGTATGATTTTCGGTTGCCTTTGTTGGCATCCACGTTTGGTGTGTTTACGGCATACACTACATACCTGCCATCTTTTGAAATGCCCAAGCCTGCAACCCTGCCCAGTTTCCAAAGCAGTTCAGGAGTCATTTTATTTTGTGCCATTGCAAATAATGGGAGCAGTGAAAATAATGCAGTAACAATTTTTTTATTCATGGTAATATTTTTGAGTCAGCTAATTTACTATTATTAAGCTTTGGTTGTGTGACTACTATTTTATTTCCATTACCGTTTTTTATTTGTGAAATAATGAATTGATAAATTACCATTTCATTGTTTAGACGGTGGGCTGGCTAAAATAACAAAACACACATCATGCAGCACAATGGGTGTTTCGCTGTATTATTTATTTTGAATTAAAATTTCACATTGATGCCTATCATAAAATTAAATGGCGCCATCGGAAAATAAAAATTTTCTGTTGTTAAACCGTTATAGATATAACTGAATGTATAACCGTTGGCTTCATACTTTTTGTTGAATACATTATTTAGTTGCACAATGATATTGGCAGCTTTAATTAATTTATTTTCTATCAAATAACTCAGCCTTACATCCTGCAGGTAATAAGCATTCAGGCTCCTGCTTTGCTGGGAAGTGTTGTCCATATATTGCCTGCCCACATACTTACTCAGCAAACTAATCTCCGCATTTTTAACCGGCGTAAAATTGATACTGCCACCGGCTACCACTGCCGGTGAAAAAGAAATATCGGTTGATTTATAAAAATTACTTTTAGTGCCACCGTTATCATAATCATCTATCAGCTCGGTGAAGTTGCTGATCTTGTTTTTGCTGAAACTGATGTTTGCCGCAATGTTTACAAAATCGGCCAACTGCAATTTCCCCTGCAATTCAATACCCAACCGATAACTGTTGGGAACATTGATCCTGGTATAAGCACCCACATCATTGATATTGCCAACCAGCACCAATTGATTGTGGTATTTCATGTAATAAATATTGGCGCTGTAAAAATATTTTTTATTCTTTTTTTCTATACCCAATTCCAAATCCTGCAGCAGTTCCGATTTTGGCTGAAGGCTGGTGCCTGCTTCAAAATCATCCCTGTTAGGTTCTTTGCCGGCCAGTGCATACGATGCATAAGCCAGCCATTCATTTTTGGTATAAGTAATGCCCAGTTTAGGATTGAGGAAATGATAACTGTTGTTGACGATGATGCCGGGGTTATCCCTGAAGCCGTTGATGCGGTGGTTTACACATCTGTACTGCAAATCAAAAAAACTTTGCCAGCGGCTGCTCCATTGTTCTGTCCATTTTGTGTACAATGAAAAATCTTTTTTATAAGCAGTTAAATTGTACCAGCGGTAGTTTGCCGGAACTGCAGCTTTTACCTTTGCCCAGATGATATCGCCATAATGTTTGCCATCATATTTATTCCATCCGCCACCGGCAGTAAACTGTGTTTTATTTTTTTGATGCTGCACAGAAAAGATGGTTCCGTAAAAATTATTATCGAGCCAGAGCCTCCTGATAAGGTCTGTTTCTGTGATGGTATTGGTGCCGTCAAAATAATCTGGCAATCCATAATTATTTAATGCAGCAGCGCCTTTGTATTGCTCATAATATCCTTTCCCTTTTGTAAGAAAAACAGCTGCATTTGTTTTCCAGTATTGGTTAAACTGGTGGTTGTAAAAAAACTGGTAATGTGTTTGGGTGTAATTGTCTGTTTCATTATCGTAAGGCTTATTGGGTTGTTCCATTCCGGCAGAATTATAAGTGCGGTCTGTTTTTAAATAACTTTCCGGAACACCATTCCATGCCTGGTAAGTTTTTTCTTTGCCAGAAAATATATTGATCCGGAATGAATTTTTTTCATCTGTCCAGGCAGTACTTACATAAAAAGATTTAAGGTTGGTCTTTGCCCTGTCAATAAAGCCATCGCTGCTTATTTTACTCAGCCTGCCATCAATGGTAAAATGGTTGTCAATGAGGCCGCTGCCAAATTTGAAAGTGTTTTTCCAGGTGTTGTAACTACCATAACTGTTGTTGATTTCCGAATAGAAATTTTTATTCAGTTCATTGGTGGCAAGATTGATGGAACCACCAAAAGAACCGGCGCCATTGCTGCTGGTACCCACGCCACGCTGTATCTGTATGCTGTTGGTAGAGGAGGCAATATCCGGCAGGTCAACAAAATAAGTACCCTGGCTTTCTGCATCGTTGTAAGGAATACCATTAAGTGTAACGTTGATCCTTGTTGCATCGCTGCCACGGATTCTAATGCCGGTGTAGCCAACACCATTACCTGCATCTGCGTTGATGATAACCGAAGGAGTTTGATTCAGCAAAAAAGGAATATCCTGCCCAAGATTAATTTTTTCAATTTCTTTTTGGGTGAGATTGGTTTTTGCAAAAGGGGCTTTTTCTGCAGCCCTGATAGCCAGCACCTCAATTGGCTGGAGGTAGGTAGTATCATTAAATTTTTTTCCGGTTTGTGCAGTTGCAGTTAACACAAAAGCACAAAGCACCATACACGACAGTACATTTTTCATTTCAAAAATTTTTAACTGAAATCCAGAGCAGAGAGGAAACTCATCAAACCCAGTTTGGGCAGGAGTTGGTATTTCTCCCTTCGCAGGCATTATCCTGATCAGGTTGTCGGGTGTGATCTCAGCCTTTTTTCATTGTCATGTTTCAACAAGCTCAACATGACAAAAGAAAAAAAGCACCCCGGAAATTCAGACGGTTAAAAGAGCGATTAGGAGGCGAAGGTATGTTGCTTTAATTTTAATTCCCAAAAAAATGTAACAAATGCTTTTGTTGTCCGTACAAATAAAAAAAGTATAGCCATGAAAAAATTATTAGCTGCTCTCTTAACTTTTGTAAGCCTGCACAGTTTTGCACAGGACATTACAATGAATGATGCCAATGCTGAAAAAAGAAATCTTACGGCAAGTTTTAATGCCATCACAGTTTCGGATGGTATTGAATTATTCCTCACACAGGGCAATGAAGAATCGGTGGCAGTAAGTGCTTCCGACCCAAAATTTATGGAACGGTTTAAAACGGAAGTGGTAAGCGGCACCCTGAAAATTTACTACGAAAGCAAATCAATGATTTGGAACAACAATGAAAAGAGAAAATTAAGGGCTTATGTTTCCTTTAAAACATTGGAGAGCCTGAAAGCATCCAGCGGCAGTGATGTAAAAGCCAAAAGTATTTTTACATTGGATAAATTGCTGCTGTTTTTTACAAGTGGATCACAATTTACCGGCGGGCTCAATGTTGGCCAGGTAGAAGTGTCACAAAACAGCGGCTCAGAAATTATCGCCACCGGCAAAGCAGGCAATTTAAAAGTTGACCTCAGCAGTGGTGCCATCTTCAAAGGATTTGATTTGTCAGTTGATTATTGCGATGCCAAAGCCACCAGCGGCGGAGAAGTACGCATCAGTGTAAACAAAGAATTAAGTGCCAAAGCAAACAGTGGTGGTGGTATCAAATACAGGGGAGAAGGAGTATTGAAAGACATCAATGTAAACAGTGGCGGTTCAGTAAAAAAATCATAAAAGGGTGGGGACGCTACCAGCGGCCTGAACCGTAAAATAGAAAACATCAAAAAAATAATCAGTAAATAAAATTTTATGAAGAAGCTTTTATTAATGCTGGCAATAACTTTTTCTGCAGTAAATGCCCATTCACAAAAAACAATTGTGAATGATGCCAATGCAGAACCAAGGGAACTCACAGGCAGTTTTAATGCCATCAAAGTATCAGGTGGTATTGATATTTATCTTTCCCAGTTTGAAACCGAATCGCTTGCAGTGAGTGCATCAGAAGATAAGTACAAACAAAATATTAAAACCGTTATTGACAACGGCACACTCAGTATATATTATGATTCGGATCGTGGCTGGTCGAAAGGAAACAAAAAATTGAAAGTATATATCTCTTTCAAAAATTTGCAAAAAATAGAAGCACACGGAGCAAGTGATGTGCATGTGGCCGGTACAATCACTGTTCCGAAATTGAGTTTGGATTTAACCGGTGCCAGTGATTTTAAAGGTGCTGTTGCCGTAACAGATCTTACAATGGATTTGAGTGGTGCCAGCGATGTAAAAATCAGCGGTACAGCCGGTAATGTGGCAATAGAGTCAAGTGGTGCCAGCGATGTAAAAGGCTACGAATTGGTTACAGAAAACTGCAATGCCAAAGCTTCTGGTGCATCCGACATCAATATTACTGTAAACAAAGAATTGAATATAAATGCCAGCGGTGCCAGCGATGTTTTTTATAAAGGCACTGCAGTGATAAAAGATCTGCACACCAGCGGTGCCAGCACTGTGGCAAGAAAAAGTTAGTGTTATGGTTGAATGGTTAAATTATTTTATTGTTGATTGCAGCACGCTGACAATTTAACCATTCAACTATATAACAATCCTGCAATTTATCTTCCAAATGCCCACAATAAAAACTCCGGTAACTCACTGCTCCACGAAGCATACTCATGTTTGCCCCCGGCTGTTTCTTTATACACAATATCATTTGGCGGACAAACATTTTTGCTTTTTATCAGCTCCACTAAATCTTTGGTATCATCCACCACATCAATCACCCCATCTTTATCCCGGTCGCCTTCCTCTTCTTTGGTACCGGCATAAAACCAGTATTTTAAATGCGGCCTTTTCCGGGATGATTTAATATAGTTCAGCATGATCCGGTTTTTGTCATCTGAATAATCTGCAGCAGCTGCATCTTTATCCCTCCACCAAAATGAACCGGAGAACACACCCACTTTATCAATCTTATCTGCATGGTTCCAGGCAATATCAAATGCCGACAATCCACCCAGTGAACAACCGACCATTGCAATGGAATTGAATTTTCGTACACCGGCTTTCTTTTTTATGTAGGCATACAATTCATCATCAATAAAGTCAGCATATTTATCTGCCCTGTTTCCCCGGTTTTGAAAATCGGGATATCCGGCTACACCATATTCTTCATTGCGGTTGCCGGCATGTATGGCCACCACTATCAGCGGCTGTATCAGTTTATTTTTATACAAACTGTCCAGCGTTTTCCTCACCCTCAATTGATCCACATCCTGTCCGTCATTCAGCAATAATAAATTCATACCGCCTTTATCATCCGGCATTGGGGTGCTGATAATAGTCAGTTTAATATGCTCCTGCAAGTGCCGGCTATAGATTTCATCTTCCTGCTGTTTTATTTTTTTCTTACAACCAGGCAGTATGAAAGCTGCTGCCAGCAGTAGTATCAGGAGTTTTGAGAAGTGTTGCATAAAAGTATTTTGAAAAACAAATGTATATTATTTGGCAGCAAAACTGCAAACCGTTACTTTTGCAATGCGAAATAGAGCAGCGGTAGCTCGTCGGGCTCATAACCCGAAGGTCGGAGGTTCGATCCCTCCTTTCGCAACTAAAGTGAAGGCTCGTGAGAGCCTTTTTTATTCTTAGCAGTTTAAAGCGCTAATGAATTTGATTACCTTCTCCTTCTTTTGTGTTCAGGCCCGGTTGTCAAATTCCTTTTATTTATTGTTTTAAAATAAATCATGAAATCAGGATTTGTAAACATATTCGGTAAGCCCAATGCCGGCAAAAGCACTTTGCTCAACGCACTGATGGGAGAAAAAATGGCCATTGTTTCTCACAAAGTGCAGACAACAAGGCACCGCATCAAAGCCATCCTTACTGACCCCAATTATCAAATTATTTTTTCTGATACCCCCGGTATCATCGAACCAAAATACAAGCTGCATGAAAAAATGATGCAGGCGGTAAAAGGCAGTCTCGAAGATGCAGATATAGCTTTGTTATTAGCTGATGCAGGTGAACACCCTGAAGAAGCCAACAGCATTTTTTCTGCACTCCGCTTAAAAGCGCCAGCCTTAGTGGTGCTGAACAAATCTGATAAAGTAAAAGAAGACAGCATTAAAGAAACAACAGATTTTTTTAAACAGCAGCCTTATTGCAAAGAAGTGCTGGTGATTTCTGCATTGAAGAAAAAAGGCATGGAGGAATTGTTGGCAAAAATTATTTCTTTGTTACCCGAAGGCATGCCCTTTTATGAAGGCGATGACCTCAGTGATCTGCCAACCAAATTTTTTGTAAGTGAACTGATAAGAGAAAAAATATTTTTATTGTACGGAGAAGAAATTCCTTATCACGCCACGGTATTAATACAGGAATTTAAAGAGAAAACAACCCTCATAAAAATACAGGCCGACATCATTGTACAAAGGGATACACAAAAAGGTATTATATTAGGGGAAGGTGGAAAAATGATCAAGCAGTTGGGTACATTGGCAAGAAAGGACATTGAAGAATTTTTAGGCAGCAAAGTTTTCCTGGAACTGTTTGTAAAAGTAAGGCCCAAATGGAGGGACAACGAAACACAGTTGAGGGAATACGGATATTAATAAATTTGGAATTACGAATGTGGAATGCAGAATAAGGGCAGGTATTTAAAATGCAGCTGTCATTTCTGAGAAGCAAAAATTCGTAATTCGTAATTCAAAAATCGTAATTCAAAATGAGTTTCACAGTAGCAGTAGTAGGCAGGCCCAATGTAGGCAAAAGCACATTCTTCAACCGCATGCTGGAACAGCGTAAGGCCATCGTGGATGATATAAGCGGCGTAACCCGTGACCGCCAGTATGGCGAAGCAGAATGGAACGGAAAATTCTTCAACGTGATAGATACAGGTGGTTTTGTGCCCAAGAGCCAGGATGTGTTTGAGAAAGAGATCCGCAAGCAGGTGATCATTGCCCTGGATGAAGCAGATGCAATTGTGTTCATGGTGGATGTGGCTACCGGTATCACTGACCTGGATGAATCGATGGCGCAGATGCTGCGTAAAACTTCCAAGCCCATTTTTTTAGTGGTCAACAAAGTGGACAATCACGACCGCCTGTTAGAAGCTTCCGAATTTTACAGTCTTGGTTTTGAAAAAATACATTTTTTATCTTCCATCAGCGGCACCGGCACCGGCGACCTGCTGGATGAAATTACAGCACTGATAACAGAAGATACAGAAAAAGATGACAGCGATGCCTTACCAAAATTTGCTATCATCGGTCAGCCGAATGTAGGCAAATCATCTTTGCTCAATGCACTCACCGGGCAGGAACGTACCATTGTAAGCGATATTGCCGGCACTACCCGGGACAGCATTCACACACACTACAAATTATTCAACAAAGAATTTATTTTAATTGATACCGCCGGTATCCGCCGCAAAGCAAAAGTGAATGAAGACCTTGAATTTTATTCTGTAATCCGTGCCGTAAAAGCATTGGATGAAGCAGATGTATGTATGATTTTACTGGATGCTGAAAAAGGTATTTCGGCGCAGGATCTCAGCATCTTTGCCATGGCCGCAAAAAAAGGAAAAGGCTTAGTGGTGCTGGTAAATAAATGGGATGTGATGGACAAAGAAACCAACACGGCCAGGGATTATGAAGCAGCATTAAAAAAACGCCTGGCGCCATTTACCGATGTACCTATTTTATTTATTTCCGCCACGGAAAAAATAAGGATACACAAAGCAATGGAACTGGCGCTGGAAGTGTATGAAAACAGGAAGCAACATATTGCTACTTCCAAGCTCAATGACATCATGCTGAAAGCGGTGGAAGCCTATCATGCACCCGTAGTACGTGGCAACCAGGTAAAAATAAAATATGTAACACAGTTGCCCGTGATAGTGCCATCTTTTGCATTTTTCTGCAACTACCCGGATGACATTAAAGCACCTTACAAGAATTATTTGGAAAACCAAATGAGGCTAAATTTTAAATTCAGCGGTGTACCCATCAGGATATTTTTCAGGAAGAAATAATTTTTTTGTTTCCGGCTGTATTGCTTGTGGCTACATTGTTGCATCGCACTCTTGTACAGAAAATTTTTATTCAGCTTTTATCAAAGTGTAGATTGTCACCCTGTCCCGGCGGTGGTTTTCTCCAATGAAATATAAAAAAAGTAGAACTGCTGCCAGCGAAACCCCGACGCATCACGCTGCCTGATTTGAATATCCCAAATTCTTTCTTGGTCTTGAAATGTTTTTATTTTACAGAGTGAGTTACTGATACTTTAAGCAGTTTTATTCGTCGGGGTTTCACGAAAGCATTTTATATTTTTAGGGATGTTGGGAAAACCCCGCCGGGACAAAACCAACAGCGGCGTTGTAGATATTTTGGAAAATGTTCCAAAATGGTGTGCCGTACAAGAGTGCGACGCAACGATGCTGCCATGAAAAACTAAAGCTGGTAACCAAAATAATTCCTTCCATAATTTTCTTCCATCGCCTTTGTTGTAATTTGATTAATTTCCTGTTTCAAAATTTTTAGAATGAAAAATAATAAAAAAATTATAGCATTTATGATAGCAGGTTCGGCAATGATGATGGGTGCAGCGGATGCACAAATAAAATACCCGGTCACAAAAAAAATAAACCAGGTGGATGATTATTTTGGTACCAAAGTGGAAGACCCTTACCGCTGGCTGGAAGATGATAACAGCAATGAAACCAAGGCCTGGGTAGAGGAACAAAATAAAGTAACCAACGCTTATTTGTCTGCCATTCCTTTTCGGGATAAAGTAAAAAAGCGATTGGAAGAAATGTGGAATTATGCCAAATACAGTTCGCCTTTTAAAGAGGGAAAATATTATTACTTCTACAAAAATGATGGCTTGCAAAACCAGGCGGTACTGTACCGGCAGGTTGGTTTGAATGGAACTCCGGAAGTATTTATAGACCCCAATACAATGAGCAAAGATGGTACGGCATCACCCGGTGTGCCTTCTTTTACAAAGCGTGCAAAGTATTGCTGCTACCTGTTATCGCAAAGCGGCAGCGATTGGCAGGAGGCTTATGTAATGGATGTGGAATCGAAACAATTGCTGGCGGATAAAATACAATTTATAAAGTTCAGCGGTATTTCCTGGAAGGGAAATGATGGGTTTTATTACAGCCGGTACCCGGCAGGAGATGAGAGCAAAAAACTGAGTGGCAAGAATGAATTTCACAAACTGTATTATCATAAAATTGGGACACCGCAAAATGCAGATGTGCTGGTATATGAAGATACAGTGCATCCGCAGATGACCATTAGCGGAGACCTCACAGAAGATGAACGTTTTTTAATCATCAGCAAATCGGAGGGTACCAGCGGCGAAGAAATATGGGTAAAAGATATGACAACGAATAGTGCTTTTACTTTGCTGATAAAAGGTTTTGACAACGAAGCGAATGTGATTAACAATGATGGTGACCGTTTGCTGGTGAAAACCAATATTGATGCTGCTAATTACAAAGTGGTATCCATTGATCCAAAAAATCCAGCGAAAGAAAACTGGCTGGAGATTATCCCCGTAAGAACAAAACTGCTGCAAAGTACAGCAACTGCAGGTGGAAAATTATTGCTGAGTTACCTGGAAGATGCAACGAGCAAAGTATATCAATGTGATATAAAAGGAAAGCTGGAAAGAGAAATTGCTTTGCCTGGAATAGGCACTGCCACAGGATTTGGAGGTAAGAAGGAGGATAAAGAAATATTTTATTCCTATACTTCTTTCAATACACCCAACACTATTTATGAATACGGTATTGCTACGGGCAAAAGTAAATTGTTCCGCAGGCCGGAGGTAAAAATAAATCCGGAAGATTACATCACTGTGCAGTCATTTTTTAAAAGTAAGGATGGGGCTTCAGTACCGATGTTTATTACTTATAAAAAAGGATTGCAGTTGAATGGAAACAATCCAACACTGATTTATGGCTATGGTGGTTTTAATATTCCGCTTACTCCTGCATTTAGTATTTCCAATGCTTTTTTCCTGGAGCAGGGTGGGGTATATGTACAGGTTAGTTTACGTGGCGGCAATGAGTATGGCGAAGACTGGCATAAAGCCGGGATGCTGCAAAACAAACAAAATGTTTTCAATGATGTGTTTGCTGCTGTTCAGTTTTTAATTGATAAAAAATATACCAATCCATCCAGGCTGGCACTTCGAGGTGGCAGCAATGGCGGTTTATTGGTGGGTGCCTGCATTACCCAGCATCCCGAATTATTTAAAGTGGCCATACCGCAGGTAGGAGTACTGGATATGTTGCGCTATCATTTGTTTACCATTGGCTGGGCATGGGCAGTGGAGTACGGCCGCAGCGATAAGAAAGAAGATTTTGATAATCTGTATAAATATTCGCCACTGCAAAATTTAAAGAAAGGTACGGGCTATCCAGCCACGTTAGTAACCACAGCCGATCATGATGACAGGGTGGTGCCTGCACATAGTTTTAAATTTGCTGCCACCCTTCAGGAAATGAATGATGGCAAGAATCCAACACTGATAAGGATTGACAGCAAAGCTGGCCATGGTGCAGGAAAGCCCACCAGTAAAGTGATTGAAGAGGCTGCGGATATCTGGAGTTTTGTGATGTATAATTTGGGAATGGGCGAGCCCCTCCCGTCCTCCCCGGTGGGGAGGTGTAGGACAAGAGCCCAAAATTTAGAATTGCCTACAAAAAAATAGAATGTTTTTAGTTATTGTTGATTAAAGAAAAATAGTTGATGTGGAAGATAAAATGTTTAATAAAGATTTGAAGCACCGTCCCTTCTCCACCGGACAAGAGATAAATGGGATGAGGCTTTTAATCACCGGCAGCAATGGCTTATTGGGCCAGCATTTAATAAAGATGCTGATTGAAACTACAGCTCACCAAGTAATTGCAACCGGCAGGGGAAGCAACCGTTTGCCTTTTACTGCATCAGGCAATTACCAATATTTTTCATTGGATATTACAGATGGTATTGCAGTGAATGATTTTTTAAATGAGCATAAGCCTGATGTAATCATTCATGCAGCAGCTATGACGCAGCCTGATCCCTGCGAATTAAACGAAATAAAATGTTGGGATGTAAACGTTACTGCCACCAGGTTTTTAGTGACTGCTGCAGAAAGTATCCATGCCCGGTTTATTTATATCTCTACTGATTTTGTTTTTGATGGATTGAATGGGCCTTACAAAGAAACAAACGAACCCGGCCCTGTAAATTATTATGGCAGCAGCAAACTGGCTGCAGAAAAATCGGTGATGGAAAGTAAATTGCAGTGGGCTATTGTAAGAACAGTATTGGTGTATGGAAATATTTTAGTTGGCAGCCGCAGCAACATCATTAGTTGGGTAAAAGAAAATTTAGAAAAACATCAGCCCATTAAAGTAGTAACTGATCAATGGCGTACACCAACTTATGTAGAAGATTTGGCAAAAGGAATTTTACTGGTAATTGAAAAAAATGCCACTGGCATTTTTCATATTTCTGGTGAAGAGGGTATGAGCCCTTATGATATGGCTGTAGCCACTGCTGATTATCTGCACCTGGATAAATCTTTAATGACGGAAGTGAATGCGGATACATTTACCCAGCCTGCAAAGCGGCCATTGCGAACAGGTTTTATTATTGATAAAGCAAAAAAAGAATTGGGATACCAGCCAATAACTTTTAATGAAGCATTGAAGAAAATGCTTGGCTAAAAAATAGCAATTTTTCATTCTGCAAAATATTTTCCTGCAATAAAATTTTGCCGGAATAAATAAGCCCACAAAATATTTTTGATCACAATTAATTAGGCGACACAAAATCAGGTTTTCTTATAAAGCTTCCGTTATATTTGAACCGTAAGTTGGTGTCAAATTTTATTGCAAAAGGATTCATATTTGGAAGCGTTCGGGGGAAATAAGAAAATCTTGCTTCGATAGTTCCAAAAAGAAGGTTCTCATTACGGATACGGAAACCTGCACCAACAGCAGAATACAAGTCACTCTTGCTAAGACTTTCCCTTGTAGGTTTCAGCATAATCATGTCACCAAAAGCAAAAGGTGCAAAGCCAAAACCAAGAAATTTTTTGGTGTGATAAAAAACAGCTTCTGTTTTTACAGTTGCCCTCAGGTCTGCATCTATATAGCCATATTCAAAATACGGAAGACCATAAATACTTCTTATAATCAGCGGCTGCTCCAGCACCGGAATAAATTGTTTGGTAATGCCGCCGCTGATAAAAAAGCGGTTGAACCAGTTAGCATTTATTTTTTTCAGCCGGGTAAAAAGGTCTCCATTTAATAACAGGTCAAAATCTTCCCACCTCCCTTTATAAGGGAAACCACCTACTTTAATTGTAAAAGAATTATAGAAATCTTTTTTATTGTATTTACCTCCGTTAACTTCAATTCCCATGTAAGGCCTTGTTCTGTATTTATTATACAGGCTGTCTTTTTTGATGGTATACCCGCCAATAAGTGAAACGCTGAATCCTTCCGGCACATCTTCATTCCGGCCAAAACCGTAGATGTAAGATGTTCTGAAATAATTTTGTTTATAAAAACTAAAACTTCCCAGCACGGCGGAAAGATTAGAATAAGTGCCGTCATAATCTATGTTGCTTTTTTCCGGCACATCATTAAAATGCTGTTGAATGATCCGTAGCGCAAGAAAATTGCGGACAGTGCTTTTTAAACTTTTATACTTCATCTTGCCAGCCCCAAAATTATAAGCCAGCCATCCGTCAATGTTATAATAGCTGTAGCGGAAATCACTTTGGTACAGGGAATCAGTAAGATAAAAATTACTCGTTTTATTGTAAGAAAGATCCAACATCCCCATCCAGCGCAGGTATTGCGATACCAAAGGTTTTTCAACACGAATATAATATGCACTTTCTTCGTTTCTGTTGCTGTTAAAAGCGTTGCTGTAATTTTTAAACCCCATACCCCAGTTAACAAAACTTCCACCGATATTCCGTTTTAAGAATTCAGCACCAAACCCAAATTTTGGTTTTCGGTCATTGTCGAAAAATGAACTTGCAGCAATCCTGGAACCGCTGCCACCAAGGTTTTCCTCCTTCAGTTCCAGTTTATATTTTTTTGCTCCACTAATGCCCAGCCCCGGGGCTAATGAAAATTTATCTTTAACTAATACCAAAAGGTCCACTGAGTCTGCGGCATCTTTTATTTTCTGCACCACTATCACGGCATCCTGTATAAAATCGAGGTCTCTCAGGTGGCGCTCATTGTCTGCAAGCAGGTAAGGGTTGATGTTATCTCCTTCAGAAAATAGTAAATTATTGTGTATTACTTTGAGTGTAGTTTTTTTATGCAGGGCATTTCCTATGCTTACACCAATGCCGCTGTTTAATTTAGCAGTATCGTTCAAATTACTTTCAAAGCCAAGGCTTTTTACTCTTACGTTGCGGATGATTTTTCCGGTATAGATCAGGAAGGGGTTACGAAGTTCTACAGGAGCAAATGCTTTCAGGGCAACTTTTTTTTCTTTGTTACCAGGCAATTCTTTTTGTTTTGCCACACTAAAAGTGTCGGTAGTTTTATCAGGCTGCTGCGAAAAAACATCCGGTATAGTAAATAAAAAAAATAATGCTGAAAATAGAAATGTCTTCATTCAATGATTTGGGGATCAGTTTAAAAAATCGGTATATAGTAAAGATATTGATTTAGTGCAAAAGGTTGCTTGCCAAATGTGTTTCTTTGGATGTGAACAAAAGCAAATAATAATATGACGCAAAGAATAATGCCTGAAATGAGAAAAGCCAGTACTTTAATCAGCACTGGCTTTTATTTTAACGGGATAATCTATTAATTAAGTACGCCAAATTTGCCATCCTGGAATTCTTTAATTGCTTCGTATATTTCTTCCTGTGTATTCATTACAAAAGGGCCATAGCTTGCAATGGGTTCATCGATCGGCTCACCACTCAGTAATAGTACCACCGCATTTTCTGTAGCTTTTATATTGATCTCGTTCCCCTCATTTTTAAACAATACAAAACTGTGTTCGTCTGCTTGTTCGTCATTCACTTCAATGTTGCCATTGATCACCAGTAAGGCAGTATTGTGTTCCGGTGCTACTGCAAAAGCAGTTTCGCCATTTTTATTTAATTTGATGTCGAACAAATTTACCGGCGAATAAGTAGCGGCAGGCCCCTTTACTTTATTAAATGTTCCGGCAATTACATTTACCACACCTCCGTTATCCGGCAATTCTACTTTGCCCATTTGTGCAGCCGTGATAGGCTGATAATGCGGTGCAGCAGATTTATCTTTTTTAGGAAGGTTTACCCAAAGCTGTACCATTTCAAACGGGCCGCCCGTTTTTGAAAACTCTTTTTCATGATATTCTTTATGAAGAATACCTGCGCCTGCAGTCATCCACTGTACATCACCAGGGTGAATGATGCCACTGTTGCCTGTGCTGTCGTGGTGTGCCACACTGCCTTTGTAAGCAATGGTCACTGTTTCAAAACCTTTGTGCGGATGCACATCCACACCTCTAACGGTTTCGCTAGGCCCAAAACTATATTCCGCATTAAAGTCCAGCATCAGGAAGGGGCTTATCCTGCGTTGAGAAATATTGGCGCCGGGTATAAAATTATACACCCTGAAACCATCACCCACCATACCTGGCTGTGCAGGGCGTGGCACTATTTTTTCAATTGTCTTTTTCATATCTGTTTTTTTTTATTTTTTTGTAGCCGGCGATTGGACTGCTATTTAGCTTCACAGGCGTCGCACTCTTATACATTCTTTCTTTACTGAACTATTATAGGCAACCCTGCATTTTTCAAACCATCATCTGTAAATGAAAACGATGGTTTATTCTTCCTGTGCTGTATTTCCAATGCAACTGTTATTTCATTTACCAGTATGTCATCATCATTGTTTTCAATAATAATGATGTCAGGATTTTGATGGGTAAAAATTTTCCTCAGTTTCTTATCTTCCTCATGAGTGCCATTTGTAAATACCACTGCATCAAAATTCCTTTGGTGAAATTTTTCAATCGCATCTTCAGCACGCTCCGCACTTACTGCATTCCATGCCGGATTGGTATTGATGAGGTTTGTTGAATAGAGCAGCATTGTTTCATCTGTTCCAATTGCAAGGATCATTGTCTTAATCATGTTATGTCCTTTTTTAGAAGTAATAAAAATACGATGAGCAACAGGCTGGAAACAATAATATAGGTTAAGCAAAAAACTTAATCTTGGTTAAGAAAAAAATTTATTTTTTTGCTGCAGCCTTGCCAAGCATTTTGCTGAGGAACTCAGGGGTAACGCCAATATAAGCAGCCACTTGTTTTTGGGGAAGTATCTCTGTGAGTGAAGGGTATTGCCTGCAAAAATTTTGGTACCGCTCTATTGCAGGAAGACTGAGGTTATCAATGAGGCGGTGCTGATAAGTGGCTAAAGCATTTTCGGCTAAAATGCGGAAGAAGCGTTCCAGCTTTGGAATAGTAGCATAGATATCCTGCAGGTCAGTTTTTTGTACCAGGATTATTTCAGTGTCATCTACCGCATCGATGTATAGCATGCCGGGTTCCTGTTTTATCATGCTTTGCATATCGCCAATCCACCAGCCGGAAGGGGCAAACTGCAGGATATGTTCAAACCCGTTTTTATCAATGGAATAACTACGCAGGCATCCGCTGGTAACAAAAACAGCATGCTTGTGTACATCACCTTCCCTGAAAAGAAATTGTTTCCGTTTGATTTTTTTGTAAGACAGCAAAGAAACAATGTATTGTTCTTCTGCTTCTGTAATAGTGATGTGCTTTGCGATACTTTGTAATAAAAGGCCGTAGTTCATTTCAGATAAATATAATTTCAAATTTAGCAAAACAAAATTTAGCATCGCTTCTTTTGTAAGCCCAATTTATCATTACATTATTGTAATAATATTTGCCCTTAAAAGGGATAAAAAAATGAAGACGATTTAATCAGCCTTTTCTGCTACCAATTCTTTTTTACAAACATTTTTACCGGCTTTTTGCTCATTCAGGTAAGGCATATGATATTCTTCATAAAAATCTTTACGGCTGTCACGATAGCTGGTCACAGCTCCAAAAGTGTGCATCATTTTTACATAGCACCAGGCAAGATCAAGCTGGTAAGGTAAAAACCCAGACCTTGCACTTTTGGGGTACAGGTGATGGTTATTATGCCACTCGCCGGCAACATAACCCGGCCAGATCTGGTTAATGGACATATCGTTGCGGTTATGGTCGGTTCCTTGCTGGCGCATGTCTTTGCCTTTTCCATGTCCTTCATAATTAAAAGTGCGTACGCCTACCGCCCAAATAAAAGCACCGGCAAACAAAGCTGTTACCAGTCCCATGCCGCCAATTAAATAAAATACGGCAATCCAGAAACTCCAGTTTATCACCCAACTCATAACGCTTGCCAAAGGGCGTGCATACGACCCCCACTTTTTGTATGCTGCAAAATTATTTCCCTTAAGGCCGGTTTGTTTCATCAAGTGCACTACATGGTCATAATCTTTTTCTGAAAGGTCTTTCGCTATTGGCTGATGATTGACATCGGCTAAAAAGCAATACAGAAAACCACCTTCGGCAAAATAGGGGTCGCCGGGCTCGTCGCTTTTAGCATGGTGTACATGATGGGATACCACATAAATTTCTTCTGGAATGATACTCAGAACAAGGTTTTTGGTAAAAAATTTCCACCAGCTATTTTTAAATGTGTAGGCTCCATGGGTGCAGTACCGGTGATACCAGATAGTGCCATGCGTACCCATCAATATCATACCATATACAAAACCTGCAGCCAGTAAACCAAAGCTGAAATATTTGGTAACAAACAAAATAAAAAATGGAAACAGCAATAACACTTTGAGCCAGCTGAAAAAAGGCAGCCAATTTTTTTTGTCTTTAAAAATATTGAGCCTAGAAAAAAACTCCTTCAATATCATTGAAGTGGAAGGTTTACTAAAATTACCGGCAACATCTTTCCAGCCATAAGAAGGCGGTTGAAGCACATCGTCTAAAAAAGCCATTGGATTTTAAATGAAGATAAAAAATGAGGGATATACCTCATATATAATAAAAGTAGGCAAAAAGGCCGATTAAATAGCAAATACTTTTATGCTGATGATTAACTGCTCAAAATTTGAAAGGTTTGATTTTTAATAAGGGACTTAATTTGAGATGCATAAAAAATCTGAGCAAATAATAAGAATGGTTTTATTTGATAACCTTTTTTGTAAAATATTCGGGTATAAATAAAGTGTCGTTTATTTACCATGCTTTATAAGTACCTGTGTGCTGTAAACAGTACCCCTGTTAACTATGTTTACTACATAATATCCATTGGGATATTGAGATGTATTGATTTCCATATTTTGTTTTAGGTATGGCTGGTCATATATTTTTTTGCCGCTTACATCAATGATCTGAATCCTTCTGTTGTCAGCAAAATTAGTTTCAGGTGAATACACCGTTATAAAATCATCAGCAGGGTTGGGAGTTACTTTTATGTTTTGTTCTTCCTGTAGTTTTCTTACAATTGCTTCTGCACTCAGATAGCTTTTCCCGGTACTTTCATATGCCCTAATTCTGTAGTAGAAAGTATTGGTGCTGTAAGTACGGTAATTTAAATAGTATTCATTTTTTACTGCTTCTCCTGTTACAGTGCCAGCAATTTGCCAGTTGGTATGGTCTTCACTATATTCAATTTCAAATTTAGATACCGGGCTTGGAGGGGGAGCTATAGTCCACCTGATGTTATGCATATTATTACTTATCCTGTCTGCTTTTATACCAATAAATTTAATGGGCAGTATAAATCCAAAAAAATAAGGCGTTGGTTTATTTTCATTTATATCCCCTGCATCTCCGTCGGCATTAGGATCCATTGCTGCAATGGTGCCATTGTTGGATGAATCAATCACCGGAATCCTTTTGCCCAACTTGCCTATTTCTCCCAGCCCAAAGGCAGTATTGTAGTAAATGGTGTTGTTAATAAGATTGGTAGCTCTAAGTGCTATCCGGATACCTACATAACCATTGGCCAGGTTACTCAGTTGCTGGTTATCTAAAAAGACTTTTACATTGGTAACACCATCATAAGCAGGGTTCGGTACCAGGCCACCTGGATTGGCTCCATTAATAATTGTAGCAGATACGCTTGATACATTGCCTGCACCAAACACTGCACCCAAATCATCAGTAATATTAAAATTTGCCAGCCTTACATTGCCTAAATTTTTGGCATAAATTTCATATACAATATCTTCTGTAGCGTTATCTATATTAGTGCTGCCCAGCAGCCTTTTTGAAATACCTACCGAAGGCGAAATACTTGAATTGTCGATTGGCATAAGCCCCAACTGGAAAGGGAGTTCCGGTCCCATTACTGCAGAAGGGATGTCGTAAACATACCGGTAGCAGGTAGCAAAGTTGGTACCGCACAATTGTATTTTTCCATTCAAATATAAAATGCCATAGCATGGCCTTGGCATGTCTTGTATAAAATTGGCAGAAGCATCTCCAAGGACACTGGCATAATTGGTAATTTCATAAAACCTGCCAGGGCTATTGCCCATTACAATAAACATCCTGCCATTCGGGGTGAGTACAATATCACCATCACCCAAAGTATTAGGCGAGTTGCCTGTAGGGAACAATAATTTCTTGGCAAATAAAATAGTTCCTGTGGCTTCATCAATTTTTTCAATTATTGCACTGTCCCCAGCCAGATTCCTGATAGACCATACATCTCCATTTATATCAAATTCAAAATTGTTAGGTACATACAGATAATTGTAAGTAGGTGTTAAAGGCATCGCAGCAGGGCAGCTGTAGTCAAGGGGCAGGCCCATATCGTACCAGTATAATTTACTGTCACTGCTTTTTATATCATTGATATAAACTCTATTATCTTTTGGATTGTAAGCTATAAACCTGCTGAATACATCTGCAAAAGGAGGATTGATATCGCAGTCTGCCATTGCATAAGGTGCTGTTAATGGGGTTCCAATTAAAGTAAATTGAACCTGTGTTGTATTCCCACATACTGTACTGCCAAAATTTAAAATTGCTGAGCTGATAGCCTTGCTCTGGCTGTAACTACTGCTGCATAAAATTAGCAGACTTACAACCAGGCATTTAATTTTTTTCCTCATACAACAATTTTTCAACTAGAATATTATTGATGTATAAACGAAAGAAATTCTAAAAAATTGCTGGTTTTTAAGTATTAAAAAACTGGATAAACATTTGTTAAAGAGAATTTGAAAATTTTCATTCGCCGAAATAGAAAATTGACGGTTGCAAATTAATGAACATTTGCAAAACTTACAGCTGAGTTATTTGCAACTTCAAAAGTAGTGGCAGCAGTAATCACTTCAGTACCGTTGTTGAAAACAGTTTTTAAACGGTAGTAAACTTTTTCTACAGATAAATAATTCCTGATAAATTTTGTCTGGTAGTTAGCAGCCCAATCAGTAACATCACTTGCTGCTACGGTACGGATAGTTTCGAAAGATTTGTTGTCATTACTTACCTGCAATTCAAAATGACTTGTATTGCTTTCTGTTGCAGTCTGCCATTTTACATAAGAACCGTTGGCACCCATTTCAAATTTCAGTTCAGCACCGTTAGTACCAATTTTGTTCATTTGAACATTGTTGGCAGCAGTACCGTCATTTATAAATTTAGTTTGAGCATTTGCAGTAGAAGCGAAAAGAGCGAAAGTGATTGCGATGATGGTGGTAAGCGTTTTCATAATTTCAGATTTTGTTTGTTATTGAATCTGTAATAATGTTTACTACTGTTGTGCCAAACGATGAAACCCTTTACTGTAAAGGGTTTCATAAAATATGCAGTTTATTATTTGTCTATATTGTGGAAAATGGTTGTTTTATTTCCAGAAAAAGAGTAAAACCTGGAGAAGTGAAGAATTTTGATAGCCATGCTGAGAAGTAAATAAAATGTTTAATACAAAATACATTATCTCTAAGAGATAAAATTCCAATAGTTATTCATTCTATCCACTATTATATTATGTAGCCTTTATTTTTTTTAATAATTATCTAAGAAAGAAACACCAATAATAAAATTCCATTTACTGAATGTTGGTTCTCTAATATGGAAAAATAATCAATTTTATTTTCTCTAATTGTTTGAAAATGAGGTAGTTGTTTTTTGGCACGACTTGGGTTTTGTTAGTGCTCAACAACAAAACCCACCCAAATGAAAATGATCACAATACTTTTCATCAGTATAGTGGTACTGGTAAAAGTTTCAAATGCAAAAAGTATATCTTCTGACCTGGAAATCAACAGTGCAACATTTGTATCAGTAACTGCATTGACAGCAGGTATAACTCAAAATACAGTGATACTGAACTGGTCAGTTAAAAATGAATCAAGCAACAGCCGCTATGAAATTGAACGGTCTTTTTACAGCAATAAATTTACTGCGATATCAACTTTTCAAGTTTCTTTTTCGAGCAGTAACAGTATTAAGAATTACCGGATAAATGATAATGCTTCTGAATTAACCGGAAGGGCAATGGCTTATTACCGTGTAAAGCAGTTAGCAGCAAATGGTACAGTAACTTACAGCAATGTAATGGAGGTTAACTTGCAGGATGCTAAAAACAACGATATGGATTTATCTACTGCCATTAAACGAAATACTGCTATTAGTTTTACAACTGTACAAAATGGCAATGCTGTAATCAGGATAAAGAGCCTCACTGGTCAAGCTGCCGCTGTAAAAAATATTATAGTCACCAAGGGAGACAATTTTGTTGAACTGGATAATTTGAAAAGACTTTCAAAGGGAATTTACATAGCTGAGATTTTGTTAAATGGTGTGACGATTGAAAATCAGAAAATAATTTTAGAAGAATAACCGGCAATTTAAAGACTATTTGCACCTGCAGCCTGACATAAAAAACAGGCTGCATTTTTTATGGTAAAATGCAGCAGTTGCAGATTAATAAAACTGGTAAAATATACAGCAACCTGTTATCTTTTTTGGCGACTTGGATAAATACACTTAAAAAATCGCAACAGCTCTTTGCATCATTCTTAAAAGTAGTATTAACTCCATCAATCTAGTATTTACTCTACAATAATATTACAAAATAAACCGTTATATGGGTGATTTAAAGGAGTAGTTACCTTAAAATTTCAACATCCAATCCAATGCAATGCATAAAAATAAAATGACACATTCCTTCAGGAATTTTGTGCCTATTTCAAATTCAACTAATAGCTTTTTCACGTCAGAAGCTAACAACAATCCAATTGCAGCAAACCTGTTGCAAAAAATATATTCCCCTGTTTTGCTGAACAATAAAAATGCATCTAAGATCATAAAAATAAAAAAACAATTTCCTTGTCATTCAACTCTCAAAAGGAGGTTGATTAATTAGCAGGATGAAAACCAAAACACCATGAAACCATATCCAGGTATTTTTATTTTGACAAATAAAGCAGTATGTAAAATATTGCTTTTTGTTGTTTGCTTCATTTTGTATTCAGGCACTGCTGCTTTTGGACAAACAGTGACCAAGCAATTATATTTATCCGATCCTGCCCAGGCACTTGACCGGGTGGATCCTGTAGCAACAGCAGATATAACACTTGCACAAACAGTAGCATTAACCCCAACAGCTCAGTATTTGTATGCCTTTAGAGGTGCTTCTAAAACTGACTTCTGGAGATACAATGTTGCTTCAAATACCTGGTTGGCAATGACAGCTACACCCGGTACTGTATCCAGGGGTGCTGCACTTACAACAAATGGCACACTGGTTTTTGCATTGCGTGGAGGAACAACCGATTTCTGGAAATATGATCCTGCATTAAATACTTGGTCAGTATTAGCAAACACTCCGGCAACTGTATCTTCGGGTGCTGCATTGATATATGTAAATGGTGCGGTATATGCGTTCAGAGGCGGAGCCAACAATACCTTCTGGAAATATACCATTGCAGCCAATACCTGGTCGGTACTGGCAACTTCTCCTTCGTCGGTAGATTGGGGAGGTTCATTTACTACTGATGGTACCAATATATTTGCTTTAAAGGGAACTGCTTCCACTACCTTCTGGAAATATACTGTTGCAACCAATATTTGGTCAGGTTTAGCTGCCTTGCCAGCAACAATTGCCGCAGGAGGTTCTTTGAGTTTTGATGGTACCTCAATTTATGCATTAAGGGGAGGCAGCTTTAATAATTTTTATAAATACAACCTGAGTGCCAACACATGGTCTAGTCTTGCGAACACTACAAATGTCGTGTCAAAAGGAGGATCGCTTATTGCGGATGATCCAAATAATTATGCCTTAGGGGGGAATGCAACAACGAATTTTTGGAAATTTAATGGTGCTGCATGGTCTTCTTTAGCAAATACGCCATCAGCTGTTGATTCTGGAGGAGCCATCATTAAATTGGGATTGACAGGCACCACTACAACATTTACCCAGTCGCCTGCACTTTGCAGTGCCTTAACAATAAAGGCCGGTACAGTCACTGTTTCAAATTATGTCAGTATTATTTATGGATCAATGCCGGTGAATCCCTCTATTACAGCAACATTAAGATATGGTGCAACTACCATCCTTACACTTTCTAATCCTGTTTACAATAGTGCCACCAGTCTTTTAACATGGACGGCCAGTTTGCCTGCAGATATTACTGTTCCTGCAGCCCAGGCAATTTCTTTGGATATAACAACAAGCCAACCAGGAGTGTCATTCAAAATAGATTATGACAGCCAAACCAAACCATCTAAAATAGATTTTCCGGTATCTACTTATATAAATGTAAACTCATTAGCTGTTTACACTACAGCTTACCCGTTAGGTGTAAGTACAACGAATGTAATGGGAGGTACAACCAAGTATATACGTTCTGTTGTAACTGATCCTTTTGGTTTTGCTGATATAACAGCATTGAATATTACAATTACCCCGCCGGGTACTACAACTGCATCAACATCCGTTGCTACATTTGGTTGTACAAGAGTTTATGAAAGTTCATGGGTGGTGCCTGTTGGCATATCTTCTTTTGCAATCAGTGCCACTGCTAAGGAAGGATATGAAAATACTGTAACACACTCAAAAAATATCATCATTGCAGGTTGTTCGAGTTGCCCACCTACTGCCAATAATGATTATGCAACAGGTAATGGTGGAGAACCATTGGACATTGATGTGCTGGCAAATGATACAGACCCTAATAATGACATCAATCCTGCTTCATTAACCGTTACCGTTCAGCCAAAAAATGGTGATGTGGTATTGGATAATAATAAAATTACTTACCTGCCCAATGGCACATTCCAGGGAAATGATACATTGACCTATGAGATTTGCGACAATACATTACTGATACCACTTTGTGCCAGTGCACAGGTTATAATCACTGTGCTTCCGATTGCATTTAATAGCTGTGCTGATGCCATCAAGCCTAAAATATATTATATCCCTTATGCTGAAGATGATGCACAGATAGCTTTGAAAAAATCAGCAAGTGCTGCATTACCTACAACCAACATACGTACCATTATCAGTATAAAAGTTTCTTATCCCGGGATGACATTAATATGGGATAACTGGGAAGATGGCTATGAAACAAATATTCAGACTCCGGCACAATCCACAACCGAAGTTTGGGGTGATGGTAATATTTATAATGGCATTGCACCGGGATATCCAACAGATATTATCCCGGCGGGTGGAAGTATTGTACTTGACAATACCATGCCTACACCAAGGGTTTCATCTAATATATTTTACGATGGCAAAGATAAATTGTATTCCAGTGCACAGGTTTCTGTGACACAGGTTTGTGGTGAACCATCAGTAATTGCAGTTCAATGTATGAAAACCAACGTATCAGCTTATCCCTCCGAATTTGGCGAGTTATTTACATTGCCGGTTGGACAGGATCTTCCAAGCCGTGATTTTCAATACACCGCATTATTTATACGGGCAGCTCAAAATAATACCGCTGTTGAAATTGACAGGGACAATAATGGCACATTTGAAACCAAATTTATTTTAAATGAAGGCCAGGTGATGAGAGTTGATGATGCCACTGCCCCGTTAGGAACACAGATTAAAGCAGGTGCTGCTGTAACAAGTGATAAACCCATTGGCGTGGATGCTCATTTTTCTGGCGTAGATGGTTACTCTTCAAGAGAAGTACCTGTTTTCCCAGCTACCTGGTATTCCAATACATATTACACTCCTGTTCCCACCACCGGGCCAGGAGTTACTGCACCACTTGATACTGCGGTGGTGATGTTGTATAACAGCTTGAGCCGTGATATTAATATTGACTGGAGTTCAGGAGTGCCATCAAGCGGTACCATCCTGTTAAAAGCAAATTCCTCTGTAAGATTTGCTATGCCGCTTTCTGCATCTGCCGCTTATAAATTTACAAACCCAACAAAGGAATCGTTTGTAGCCCTTGAAATTGCAGACTCTTATACACCGGGCGGAGGTGGAAATGATGGAACTACCAGAGACTGGGCATTCAATCTTATATCTGAAGCCAGGCTCACTGATTTTGCAAGTGTGGCATGGGCACCAGGCTCTACCGATATGACAAGGAATGATAACCCCATCTGGGTTACACCAAGTGCCAATACAACAGTGTATGTAAAATATGACGGCGATGTATTGAATGGCCCCAGCATAAGCCCGTGTGGTTTAAAATATGATGTTGCCATTCCGGTAAATTATTTAAATTATATAAAAATTAAAGACGCTTCAGATAATAACCAGAGTGGTACTGCTGTATATACCTGCAACGGCGCCAAGATAGCTGCTGTATATGGTGAGGATGCCGCAACTGCAGTAGCAGGTAGCCCAAGCTGGGACGTAGGTTCTACAATACAACCATTCTGTAAAGAAAAATTAATTTTTGCAAATAACGATTATGGAGTAACAATGGTAAATACGCCAGTAACCATTAACGTTATAAAAAATGATGCAGGCTTTTTAGCAATAATTGATCCGGAAACTGTTACAACCATCGGTCTGCTGCAACCACTCCACGGAACCATTAAAATTACTAAAGGGGGAAATATTGTCTATACACCCAATCCCGGCTATATTGGGCAGGACACATTTCAGTACTCTTTATGCTCAACACCATTCCCTGTTATATGTGCTACAGCAACCGTATTTATTACCATTGGTTCATGCCCATCACCTTCTGGTCAAAATATTATTTCCGGCCAGGTATTCCTTGACAAAAATGGTGATGGAGTAAAGAATGATGGAGGAACAGGATTGTCACCTGCTAAAATTTATCTTTACGTAGATGGTAATTGTAATAATTCAATTAATACAAATGAATTAGTAGATTCTGCCAATGTGGATGTCAATGGCTATTACCAGTTTATCAAAGCTCCTGAAAAAATTATAGCTGATAATTTTGATTTGGCAGCAGGTGGCAACAGTTGTGCATCAGGTTCTGATGGCACTGCCTTCTGGAAAAATGACTGGGTGGATGCCAATGATCCTTCCGGTGGATTTTGCGTTTCACCAGCGCAAACAGAAACCAATACTGATGTGGAAATTCTTAAAGACAGTATATTTAGTTATGCACTGAGGTTGGATGATGTAAGCAGGTCTGCAACCCGTGAATTCAATATGGAATTTGCAACAAAAGCATTCCTCAGTTTTTCGTACCGAAAAGCAACAGCAACCTTAACACCCGGTGAAAATATTTTTGTTCAGTTATCAAATGACGGATCAACTTTCAATACTGTTTATACCATTTCGGGTAACAATACATTTAATTCGGCTTATATCGATGTATCCAATATCAATATTAATGTAGCCACTTACAATACAAGTAACAAGACGTTCCTTCGCTTTGCCACTAATGCCAATGTGGATGAAGGTGACTTTATACTTATTGACAATGTTTCAATTAAATTTTTACAATACGATCAATGTTACATGATAGGTATCAATCCGGCTTCATTACCGGCTAATACTTCATTGACAACAGCAGCTACAAAGTCATTTAAATTCAATACTTCAGGCACCTGTGCAAACACACTTGATTTTGGTATAAAAAGAATATTGACCTATACCGTTAATGACGAAAATAGTACCTGGCAGGATTTTAATGTAAGCGGAACAGTCAAGATTAATGATTTTGACCAGGAAAATAATGCACAAAACTTTGGCAGTTTTCTTAACCCCGGAACAATGACAACAATTGCAAGCGGTACCAACATAAGCGGTACAGATAAAACGGGTGCTGCATTTCCCAATGCCGGTAACCTTACGTTTGATGCAACTGGTAAATATACCTTTGATCCTTCTCCTTCATTTACTGGAACAGTTACTGTTCCATACAGGGTATGCGATAATGGTAGCCCTTCAGCCTGTGATACAGCTTACCTGTCAATCACGGTAGATCCATTGCCGGCAAACAGTAATTCCGTTATTGCCAATAACGATGAGGATATTAGTTATGGGCAAACAATAACAGGAAACCTTTTTGCCAATGACAGGGATCCCAAAAATTATTCGTTTACTGCAACACTATTCAGCTATGATACAAACGGAGATGGTATTCCTGATGTAACAACAATGGCAGGCAGCGTAATTGTGGCGGGTATAGATATTTATAATAAACCGGTTGCCAATGCCGGTACATTATCTATTGGCACAAATGGCAATTATACTTTTACGCCGGTAGCCGGATTTGCCGGAAGCATAGATGCTTCTTATGTTATAGCAAATACTGCCGGAGCAGTTTCAGCTGCAAGTTTTCACATTGATGTGTTGGCTGATATCAACGGAACTCAAAATGATCCGCCATTTGCTGCTGATGATTTTGGATACACTACTGTTAATAAACCAGTATCAGGTTCATTTATCAGTAATGACCGGGATGCTAATAATGATTCTTTATCTTTTACTGGAATAACAATTATTACAGCCAGCATGGCTAATGCAATTGGTGCGCCGGTAGCTACTGTACAAGGTGGCAAAGTGCAGTTTTATTCTAATGGCACTTATACTTATACTCCTCCTGTGGGATATGTGGGTCCGGATTTGGTTAACTATACTATTTGCGATGTAACTGGTACAGCACCTCAACCCTTGTGTGCCAATGGTACATTACATTTTTTAGTTGGCCCGGGTATCAACATAAGTGGTAAAGTATGGGATGATGGAAACGGGAATGTAATAGTTGATGCTGCGTCCGAGTCTATGACAAATGCCGGCGGAACATTGTACGTAAACCTGATAGATGCGTTGGGGTATGTATTGGCGGTAGTGCCGGTGGCAAATGATGGAACATACAGTTTCATTAACGCTGCTCCGGGAATGAGTTACTCATTGGTACTGTCAACCACCCAGGGCACAATCGGAAGTCCTGCTCCTGCAGCATCTTTGCCAACAGAGTGGGTGAATACAGGCGAGACAAGAAATGGCACAATTGATTATGGTGCTGTGGGTGTAATTGATAACAGGCCATATGGATTTACCAGTGCAGTTAATTTAGATTTTGGTATTGAACAAATACCAACCTCTGTTCCTTTTTATGTAAATATCCCCGAACCTGTTGTTGGACAGTTTATTATTTTGAATGGAGGTGCTAACCCACCTGTACTGAGTGGTAAAGATGCGGAAGACTGTTTTTCCGGATGCACACTGAATGCCCAAACGGTAGTGATTGATTCAATTCCTGCCAATGCCGACCTGTATTACAACGGTGTACTTGTTACAGCAGGCCAGTTGATTATCAATTTCAATCCTGATTTACTTCAGGTTCAAATTACTGTTGTAACACTTGGGTCAAAGCTCACAGAATTTTATTATTCATTTGTAGATTCGGCTGGAAAGAAAGATCCTGTTTCAGCATTGTATTCAATAAACTGGCTGTCAATATTGCCGGTTAAAGGATTAGAACTTTCTGCAACCCGTGCTGGAAGTACTGTTTTGCTAAACTGGAAAACAACCAGTGAAATCAATTCAGATTATTTTGAAATAGAGCGGAGCACAGACACTAGGAACTATGTAAAAATTGGAACCAATGTAAAAGCAGCCGGTAACAGTAATATAGAAAAACTTTACCAGTTAACCGACGACGTGAGGGATATACAATCACCTATTGTTTATTACCGTGTTAAGCTGATGGATGTGAATAGTAAAAGAGCTTACAGTAATGTAGCTGCTGTTAAGCTGCCTGAAAATGGAGCTGTCATCAGGGTATCGCCCAATCCATTTATATCTGAAATTACCATTACCGCTTCTGTTGAAGAAAGTACTTCATTTGGTATAAGAATGATGGATATGTCTGGCCGTACCATTTCAAACAAAACAGAAAAAATAACAAAGGAAAAACCCACACTCACCATTAGATACCTGAATGGATTGACAAGGGGCATGTACCTGGTGGAAGTTACAGACATACAAACTGGTAAAAAAAGAATTTTCAAATTAGAAAAAACTAATTGATAAAACTGGCCGGGGCAAACTGTAGTTTCCGAAAATAAAATTTAAACACTAACCAACGAAAATGTATAAGGGATGAACAAGAAGCTTTTATTAATGTGCATTACCTGTTTTATGGCAACGCATATTTTTTCGCAATCATTGTTTACTTATGGTGCCAATGAAGTCAGTAAAGACGAATTCATCAGGGCATTTAATAAGAACATAAACCCGGTTGAGAATAAAGAAATATCATTGAAGGAATACTTGGAACTCTATTCAATCTTTAAGCTGAAAGTGAAGGCTGCTAAGGAATTGAAGCTGGATACACTTGAACAGTTAAAGTATGATATGATGAATTTTCGTATCCGGCTGGAAAATGAATACATGGTTGATTCAAAAGAAATTTTAGCAAAAATTAATTTTAAAAGAAACTCCGCTGTTAAAGATGAGTTTCTTTATCTGTATGCCGACAGTGCAGCTTACTCCAAAGAAAACCGAATCTGCCCTATTGCTAAGGAAGTAATTTTTTCAATCGCAGGTTTGCCTGTGAAGACAGAAGAGTGGCTGAGTTTTGCAAAAGAATACAAGCTGAATAAAAATTTGTACAAAGGTGAAAGCAATAATGAATTACTGGAAAAATTCATTACTAAAACTACTTCTGTCTACTACCGCAGGCACCTGGAAGAGTACAGTACTGATTTTAAATATCAACTGCAGGAGTTTAAAGAGGGTAATTTATTTTATGAAGTAATGGAAAAAAAAGTTTGGAGTAAATCAGGTAATGATATTGCTGCTTTGAAAGAATTTTATGAGGCTAATAAAGACCATTTTTTGTGGAATGAAAGCGCTGAAGTAATATTAATAAATGCTAAAAGCTATGCCTACGCTAATTATGCTTCAGAGAATATGAAGCATGGGCAATACTGGAAAAAAATAGCTGATGAAAGTGAAAGCATGATACAGGGCGATTCTTCAAGGTATGAAATATCGCAATTGCCAATTAAAGCAGGTGCCAAATTGGTTGAAGGTGCAATTGCAGAGATAGTAAAAAGTAATACCGACAACAGTGCAAGTTTTATAAAAGTCATTAAAATTTATCCTGCGAAAATGCAGCGGAATTTTGATGAAGCAAAAAGCCTCGTCATTAATGAATACCAGCAAAAACTGGAAGAAAACTGGATGAAAGAGTTGACAGCGAAATACCCGGTAAAAATAAATACGGCTGTATTTCAGTCATTGTTAAAATGATAATTGTTTTTTCTTATTTAAAAGGCTGCCCAAAAGGCAGCTTTATTTTTTATACAGCAATAATAATTTTCTTGTAAGTAATCAGGATGTTCATTCAGTCCATTGTACCACTACTTTACCAATGCTTTTTCTTTTTTCCAGGTAATCGTGTGCCGCAGCAATATCTGCCACAGTAAATACTTTGCTCACAGTGGGTTTAAAAACTCCCTCATTCGTCAACCTTACCACCGCTGCTAAACAGCGTTGAAGTATTGCTGGTTTGTTGTCAGCAATGCGGAGCATGTTGATCCCAATAATTGCTTTGGAAGGCATCATCAGCATTAATGGATGATAAAATCCAAAACTCAATGCTGCTCCAATTTTGCCAAATATGTTTTTATCATTCATGCCTGCAGCGCCATAACAAATGATCCTGCCGCCGGGTCCCAATGAACGAAAACCTTTTTTTACAGACTTGCCACCTACCGCATCAAAAATTACATCCACACCTTTTCCGTCCGTAAGTTTTTTTAGTTCAATTTCAAAATCCTGTTCAGCATAATTGATGGGATGTTGCACACCGAGTGATGTTAAGTAATTTAATTTAGCATCACTTCCTGCGGTGGAAAATATTTCACATTGTTTATACTTTGCAAATTGTATCAAAGCAGTACCCACGCCGCCGGCTCCTGATTGTATCAGCACTTTATCACCTTCATGTAAATTCACCATTTCTGCAGCGGCGTAATAAGCGGTGCAGTATTGTGTGGTGAGTGCAGTGGCGGTGGCATTGTCAATACTGGCCGGTATTACCGCTGCAGCACTGGCATTGGTTACAGCATATTCTGCATAGCCGCCAAATCTTGTCATGGCTGTAACACGGTCACCAATTTTTATTGCAGTAACATCTTCGCCAACGGCTTCCACGGTGCCTGCCACATCATAACCCAGCACAGCAGGCAATGGCGGAGCTTCTTTGTACATTCCTCTACGGGCCATTACATCGGCAAAGTTTAAACCAAAGGCTGCTACTTTAATTAATACCTCAGCTTTTTTCGGTTGCGGCTTTGCTATTTCTATTACTTTAAATGCGCCGGAGGCATCACCTGTTTTTACTAATGCAATTGCTTTCATAAATAATTTATTGAGGTAAGGTAAAGGGTAAGTTTTTATAAACAAAAAAATGCAGCTCTTTTGTTTATACAAAGCATACTTATTTCTAATAAGAGCCCATACGCAATGATTCAACCATCCATTTAATATTTTAATCTTAATTTCAAATTTTATTAATTGTATCAGTGATCCCCAAAATACTAATAACAATTATTCGTATGAGAAAACATTATTTTTTTTCTGTCGCTTTTATTTTACTGGTTCATTGTGCCGTGGCACAAAAGCAAACCAAACAATTGGCTGAGCTGGGCTTAAAAGGCACGGTGAAATTTATGGCAGAACGTTCTTATATAGCGCTGGATAATTTTGGCAAGCCAATAAAGGGAGAGAGGACAAATGATAATTCGGATTATACATTTAATAAAACAGGCAGTCCTGCAGAGCAAAATATTTATAACCAAAACGGCAGCCTCCGGGTACGTTACACTTACCGCTACAATGCCGGCGACAAACTCACAGAACAAAATTTATACAACCCCGGCGGTGCTTTAAAATCTAAGTTTAAATACCGGTATAATAATGGAAACCTGATAGAGCAAAGTTTATTTAAACCAGATGGCGGGCTTATTTCTAAATATACTTATGAGTATGACAGCCGCTCTTATCAAACAGTGTATAACTGGTACAACTCAGATGGGGTGCTGGATGAGAAGACAATATACCTTTATGACATTAAAGGAAACCAGGTGGCCTGGAGGTCAGTAAATGCAGGCGACACAGCATTGATACAAGCCGTTTATCAATACGATGATAAAGGAAATATGACTGAAGAAAAATTATACAAGGCAAATGACAGCCTCGATAAAAAAACAATATTTAGTTATGATGCAAAAGGAAATCAAACAGGGATAAAAGAGTATGATAGTGCCTTTACCAAAATAATTAATTATAAATACAATGCACAAAATAATGTTGTGGAAGAAACCTGGTTGGATAAAGAAGGCAACCAGGTGGAACAATACACTTACAAATACGACTACGACAAACGCCTTAACTGGACAAAGAAAATAACTTACCGCAATGGAGTGCCGGTCACGATTATGGAAAGGCAGTTTGAATATTTCAAAAAATAATTTTTATAGGCTGCCTGTTTAACGATTGATGCAGATTGCATATTCAATTCATTGCAGCCACTTTTTCGTAAGCAGTTTTATTGTAACTTTATTGATTAACTTAAAATATTTTGATACAATTTATTCTCAATCAAAATGAAATCAGTACCGCATTGCCGCAGGCTATGTTGTTGCTTGATTTTGTCCGCTATCAGCAAAATCTTACCGGCACTAAGATTGGCTGCAGGGAAGGAGACTGTGGCGCCTGCACTGTATTGGTCGGCGAAATAATGAATGGTGAATTAGTTTACCGGTCTGTCACTTCCTGCCTCATGCCTTTGGGCAGTGCTCATGGAAAACATATTGTAACAATAGAAGGTGTAAATGTAAACGGGCTTAATTTTATTCAGCAGGCATTTGCAGAGGAAGGAGCTACGCAATGCGGATTTTGTACACCAGGTTTTATTGTGTCATTGGCAGGTTTTTGTTTAGGCGAAAAAGATAATTCCTGTGCGGCTGCAGTTGATGCAGTGAATGGAAACATCTGCCGCTGCACCGGTTACAAATCTATTGAAAGGGCCGTTGCAACCATTGCTGATAAAGTGGCAGAAAGAAAAGGAGAAGATGCAATTACATTTGCAGTGGCCAATAATATTCTTCCATCTTATTTTGGTGAAATAAAAAAACGCTTAGCTGTTTATTCTTTAAAAACAAATGGAGTGGCTTCAGTTGCTGCCGGCACCATGAAATTTGTTGGTGGCGGTACCGACTTATATGTTCAGCAGCATGATACTATGGTTCATACAGCAGTAGATATTTTGTTTGATAAGGAACACCTGAATGGAATAATTCAGCAAGACAATAAATGTGTGATGGGAGCCTCCGTTACCGTTTCAGATATTTTGGCTTCACCCGTTTTTCAACAGCATTTTCCTGATTTATATAAACATATTAAATTAGTATCCTCTACACAGATACGCAATATGGCAACCATTGCCGGTAATTTTATCAATGCTTCACCTATTGGAGATTTTACCATTTTCTTTTTAGCGCTGGACGCTCAATTAATTTTAAGTGACGGTAATAATAGCCGGGAAATTTCTTTAAGAAAATTGTACAAAGGATATAAAACGCTGGATAAAAAATCGGAAGAATTTATTGAAAAAATTTATTTTGATTTACCAACAGCCAACAGTAAATTCAATTTTGAAAAAGTATGCAAGCGTACACATTTAGATATTGCCAGTGTAAATACAGCAATTCATTTAGTGATGAATGAAAATGTAGTAGCATCCGCAGGGCTTGCTGCTGGCGGTGTTGGGCCTGTGCCGGCTTTTCTTTCAAAGGCTTCTTTATTCTTAGCAGGAAAGGAGATTTCATCAAATGTAATAGACGAACTTATCAGTATTGCCCAAACAGAAATTACACCAATCAGTGATGCAAGAGGTACCGATCAATATAAAAGATTTTTGTTGGCACAATTAATCAAAGCACATTTTATTACTTTATTTCCTTCAGTGGAAATACCATTACTAGCGACAGCATAACATGAAAAATATTGATTCATACACACATACCAGGGGAGAGTCCGTTTATTTAGATGATATACCGGTTCTGTCCGGAACATTGTATGCTGCCTGCTTCGACTCACCTGTGGCGCATGGTAAAGTTTTAAGCCTTGATATTACTGAAGCGGAAAAAAGTGAAGGGGTTGTAAAAGTGCTTACACACAAAGATATTACCGGCATCAACCAGATAGGTGGCATTATACCCGATGAAGAATTATTTGCTGAAGGGCATGTACATTTTTGCGGAATGCCTGTGGCACTGGTGCTGGCAGAATCAGATCATTTGGCAAGAGCTGCAGTAAAAAAAATAAAAATTGATATTGAACCTTTACCTGTAATAACAGATCCGAGGGAAGCTGCTGCAAAAGGGGAACTGATAATACCACCCCGTACTTTTAAAATGGGCGACTGTGATGCTGCCTGGAAAGATTGTGATCATATTTTTGAAGGCAAAGCTGATACTAACGGACAGGAACACTTATATATTGAAACGCAGGGAGCTTATGCAGTGCCGCAGGAAAATGGGGCGATAAAAGTTTACTCTTCCACACAGGGGCCTACTGCAGTACAAAGAGCAGTAAGTAAAGTAACGGGACTGCCCATGCACCAGCTGGAAATTGATGTAACCCGTTTGGGTGGCGGTTTTGGCGGTAAAGAAGACCAGGCAAATACCTGGGCTGCTCTCTGTGCGTTGGCAACGCTTGTTACAAAAAAACCAGTGAAATATGCCCTGAATCGCATGGATGATATGCGGATGACAGGCAAACGCCATCCCTATTCTTCTGATTTTAAAATTGGGTTGAATAAAGATTTAAAGATTATTGCGTATGAAGCAACTTTTTATCAAAATGCAGGAGCTTCAGCAGACCTGTCTCCTGCAGTGATGGAGCGTACATTGTTTCATTCCACCAATACCTATTTTATTCCCAATGCCACAGTCAAAGCATTTTGCTGCCGCACACATTTGCCGCCCAATACAGCCTTTCGTGGGTTTGGCGGGCCGCAGGGCATGTTTGTAATAGAGGCTGCTATCAACAAAGCTGCTGAAGAATTGGGAGTAGATGCAGCCTTCATTCAGCAGAAAAATTTATTGAAAACTGGCGACGAATTATTGTACGGACAAAAAGTGGTGAGTGAAGCAAATGAATGTTGGGATAAAGCCAGTACTCTTTTTAAAATAAATGCATTACAAAAAGAAGTGGATGAATTTAATGCGGCCAATAAATTGTATAAAAAAGGTATTGCACTGATGCCGATCTGTTTTGGTATTTCATTCACCAACACCTTGATGAACCAGGCAAGGGCATTGGTGCATGTATACACCGATGGAAGTGTGCTGGTAAGTACCGGTGCTATCGAAATGGGGCAGGGTGTAAATACAAAAATGCTGCAGGTGGTAGCGCAAACATTTTCAATTGACCCTGCAAAAATAAAAGTCAACAGCACCAATACTTACCGTATTGCAAACACTTCGCCCAGTGCAGCAAGTGCTACTGCCGATTTAAATGGCAGAGCAACACAGATTGCCTGTATCGCAATATTAGATCGCTTAAAAAAAGTAGCTGCTGATGAATTAAATGTACCTGTAGAAACTATCGAAATAAAAGAAGAACAGGTTTATGCCAATGGAAACAAAACAGAAATCGACTGGAAGAAATTAGTATTGACCACTTATAATAAAAGAATCAGTTTATCGGAGCATGGGCATTATTCCACACCCGATATTCATTTTGATAAAACAAAAGAAAAGGGCCATCCATTTGCTTATCATGTTTATGGAACTGCTGTCACCACAGTAACGGTTGATTGCCTGCGTGGAATTTATGAAGTAGACTCAGTGAAATTAGTTCATGATTTTGGCAGCAGTATGAATCCGCTTATTGACCGTGGACAAATTGAAGGAGGCCTTGTACAGGGCATTGGCTGGATGACAATGGAAGAAGTTGTTTATGATGCCGAAGGTAAATTAAGATCGAATGCTTTATCAACTTATAAAGTGCCGGATATTTATTCAGTGCCTAAAGAAATCACGATTGATTTTTTAACCACACAAAAAGACAACCTGGCAATTTTCCGCTCAAAGGCAGTAGGGGAGCCACCTTTGATGTATGGTATTGGAGCTTTTTTTGCTTTACGCAATGCTGTTAAAAGTTTTAATGCTGCAGCAAGACCGGCTTTTGATGCCCCGATGACACCGGAAAAAGTATTGATGAATTTGTATGGACAATACAATGAGGCAGGTAAAAATTTGCCAACTAAGTCAACAAAAAGTTTGGTGCAAGGATAATTTTTGAACCAGGGTTCAGTGCTGCTATTTAACTTTATTGGCGTCGCACTCTTGTACATTTTTTCTTTATTGACCAACCCAAATAATCCATACATTCCTGATTTTTGAAATTACTTACTACAATCATTTTAGAGATTAGCCATGCAAAAACAAATTGATACCTGGCAACTCATTCATCAAAGTCTGCAACAAAATATTACAGTAATGCTGCTGTATGTGCTGGAGAGTAAAGGCAGCAGCCCCGGGAGGCAGGGTTTTATGATGGCTGTAAATGCTAATGGAAAAATGAGCGGCTCTTTGGGCGGAGGAATTATGGAGCATAAATTTATTGAACTGGCAAAATCAAAACTTCAGCAGTCTTCACCAGAAATTTCTTTGCATAAACAGGTGCATGATAAAGCCGCAGCAAAAAATCAAAGCGGTATGATTTGTTCCGGCGAACAAACTATTTTTTTATACACTGTAAAAAGTGAGGATGCAGTTGCAATTGACAATATCATTTCATCTTTAAAAGAAAATAAAAACGGTACCCTTCAATTATCTCCCCAGGGTATATTTTTTTCTACTGCTGTTCCAGGTAAAGATTATGAGCTGCAATTAAGAGGAGATGATGATTTTTTATTCACAGAAAAAACCGGC
This sequence comes from Chitinophagaceae bacterium, assembly GCA_031371545.1. Taxonomy (GTDB): domain Bacteria; phylum Bacteroidota; class Bacteroidia; order Chitinophagales; family Chitinophagaceae; genus Ferruginibacter. The sequence continues at coordinate 74,426 of JANMJU010000203.1, read as the reverse complement.
TATAAAAATATACTCTGCATCATCGGAGCAGGACATTGTGCACTGGCTTTATCGCAACTGATGAGTGCAATGGATTTTTATATTTATCTTTTTGATGACCGTCATGAATTGAATACCATGATCCAAAATGTTTTTGTGCATCAGAAGCATTTAGTAGTTGATTACACCGCTTTATCTGCAATGGTTCGCCCTGGTAATAACAGTTATGTTGTTGTGATGACTGTGGGCTACCGTACAGATATCACTGCTATGAAAGCATTGCTGGGAAAGCATTTTGCTTATCTTGGAATACTGGGCAGCAAAAGCAAAGTCAAAAAAATGTTTGAGCAGTTAAGGGCAGAAGCCATTGACGAAGCATGGCTGAGTACTGTACATGCCCCGATTGGGCTACCCATTAACAGCCAGTCGCCGGAAGAAATTGCTGTAAGTATTGCCGCAGAAATTATTAAAGTGAAGAATGCTTCTGTAAAATAATCATCACTGTATTGTAAGTGTGCCTGATATTAAAAAATTCTTGCCGGTTGCCACGGTAATGTTTGCACCGGCAGCAATATGTTCTGTTACATCCAACACACATTGTCCGTTGCTTACCGGGTTAATAATGATTGCATCACCGGAAGGTAATGTTAGTGGCGGCACTTTATTATTCATCCAGTTACCGGCAACACTCCAGTTGCCATTACCAGTAAAAGTATAAGTTGTTTTATCATTGCTCACCAGCCAGATGGTACTGTTCATTAAAAGATTCCGGTGGTTGGGTGGAACATCTCCATCATACCCGGCAAATAAATTATCATTCGAATCGCCGGTTCCGTCATCGCATGGTGAACTGTCACCGATGGCCACCACTTTCCCTTGGCCATATCTAGCATACGCAACCATTACACCAATATTACCTGCAGCACTGCTGATACTGGTTCTATAGATGACAGGCTTCACACTTGCATTAGCTGTTGGACTAACAGTAATCGTTGTGCCATTACTCCATTTCACCTTAACAACATTACCCATGGGCCCATGTAAAATAGAATCGGATGCTGACAATGCTGCCAGCTTGGTGGATGTTTCAGAAATATTGGTGAAGTCAAAAATGATACCGAATGGATTTGTGTTGCCTGTACTGTTCGCCTGCATCAGGTCATTCCAAATATGTGGAGAATCCCATCCGTCATTATTCCTGTCGGATACATCATGGTCAGAAATCATAAACAATCCACCACCGCTGTTTACATAATTTAAAATGGCTGTTTTTTCTGCAGCCGTAAATTGTATGTTGGGTTCACAAACAATAAAGGCCTTGTAGTTTGACAGATCTTGAAGATTAGTGGCTTCTCCAAAAGTTATTCTGCCGGTTGTGGCTGGCAATGATTCTACGGTATAACCTTTATATGCACAGTCGAGTCCCCAAAATGATAAACCACCGTCCCAATAAGTTTCAATTGTGGTAACGCCTGCTGCCGGTTGTGGGGGGGTTGGAAACCTTTGTGCATTTGATTCTCCACAAGTTGTGCCGCCGCAGGTAGCTGCCCCAGGGTTCCAGTTTAAATTGCGAAGATCCGCATCAATAATCCAATCCGCATTACTGGCTGTTTCTGCTTTGGTGGCATCAAATAAAATTTTTACCTGGGCTGTTAACGATTGAGAAAATCCAATCAATAAAAAAAATGGCAACAGTTTTATGAATACTATTTTTTGCAAAAATACTTGTAATTGGATTTTACGAAACATGATACAAATTTACTGGCTTCCCAATTTTCAGCACTGAAATAAAAAGGGCTTACCATTTGATTAACAAGCATGGGTTAGTTTAAGTACAATGATAACAGTAGTATCAATGTTAACCGGTTAGTTCCCTAAATGATTATTTAGTTTTCAATTAGTTTGATCCCTGTTTTCTCAAATGTAATTTTCCGTTGTTTAAATAAATTACCCGTGGTCATTTTAAAAGTCTTTTTGCTCATGCCAAAAAAATCATAGATTTCTTCTGGTGCACTTTTATCGTGATAGGGGAGGTAGCCATCGTTTTCATGCAGCAACCGTAATATTTTTTCTGTTTCATCTTCTACTCTTTGGTAACCTTTTTTTCCTGCCGCCACATCTATACGGAATCGGTCATCCTTATCCATGCTTTCAGGATAAATCTTTTTGATAAAGCCTTTGAATTTATCACCTACACCAATGCTGCGGTAGATTTCATTGTGGTGCAGTACACCGGTATGCTGATTGTTAATGATGCATACATAACCGATATCGGTTCTTCTAAAAACAATAAGGTCCACTTCTTCCAGTTCTTTTACTGTCAAAGCTTCGTTGCTTAAAAAAGGATCTATTCTTTCTGTTGCAGCTAATCTTCCTGTTTGTTCATCAAGATAAATTTTTACCAGGTAATCGCCATTCACCCTCATGTCAAACAGTTGTTTTGATTTGGGTACAAACATATCTTTCATCAGCCCGTTGTCAAGAAATGCCCCTTGTGGATTCACTGTGACTGCTCTCAGTTTTACAATATCACCGAGGATACCTTTCGGTTGTTGGGTAGTGGCAATCAGGCGGTCTTCACCATCGTGGTAAATAAATACTTTTACTTCATCATCAACGGCCAAACCTGTTGGTACAAAGCGTTTGGGCAATAAAATACCTTCTGCACCATCGTCAAGATAAGCACCAAATTCTACTAACCGCAATACTTTTAAGTTATTGTATTCACCAACTTTTATCATACCCCTGTCCCCTAAAGGGGAATTTTAAATTATAAAATGAAAAAGATAAAGTCCTAATTCCCTGCAAAAAAAGCAAGCTCTCCAAATAACTCCCCTTTAGGGGATGGGGGTAAATAACCCATCCACAAATTCTTTCTTATCAAATACCAGCAGGTCTGTTGCTTTTTCTCCTACGCCAATAAACTTAACCGGTATATTGAACTGATGAGCTATTGCCAACACTACGCCACCTTTTGCAGTGCCATCTAATTTGGTAATGGTAAGCGCTGTAACATCAGTAGCGGCGGTAAAATGCTTTGCCTGCTCCAGTGCATTTTGCCCGGTGCTTCCATCTAATACCAGCATCACTTCATGCGGGGCTTCAGGAATTACTTTTTGTATTACCCTTTTTATTTTACTTAGCTCATCCATCAGGTAAGCTTTATTATGCAACCTGCCTGCGGTATCAATGATGATGACATCCACATTTTTTGCTAGGCCACTGATTACTGTATCATACGCCACAGAAGCTGGATCGCTGCCCATTTCTTTTTTTACAATCGGAACATTTGTTCTTTCGCTCCAAATGGTTAATTGATCCACCGCAGCTGCTCTGAAAGTATCTGCAGCACCCAGCAACACTGATTTGCCAGCCAAAGAAAAATTATGAGCCAGCTTGCCAATGGTGGTTGTCTTGCCAACACCATTTACACCCACTACCAAAATAATATGTGGCTTATGCCCTGCCGGTAATTCGTAGTTTTCATAACTGGTGTCTTGTGGAGCACTAACCAATATCGCTTCAATTTCCTGTTTTAAAATAGCGTTCAGTTCACTCGTGTTAAGGTATTTGTCTTTGGCTACTCTTTTTTCAATGCGTTGAATTATTTCCACTGTTGTGTCAATGCCCACATCTGCACTTACCAATGCATTTTCAAGATCGTCCAGCACTTCTTCATCTACGGTGCTTTTGCCTGCAATAGCCTTGGTGATTTTGCTTAAAAATCCTTCCCTTGTTTTTTGCAAACCCTGGTCAAGGCTTTCTTTTTGTTCTTTCTTGCCAAATAGTTTATCGAAAAGTCCCATAAAAACAGGTTTAAAGTTTAAAGGGTTTAAGGTTAAAAGTTGTGGGGCAGAAAATAAAGAAAGCTGTCCCGAAATAAATCAGGACAGCTTAATATATTTTAATTCTCATGTTTGAAAATTACTGAGCTAAATGTTCTTTGATCTTATCTTTATGAACGATAGACTCTTTAAAAGTATAAGCGCCTGTTTTTGGACTACGTACGGCACGTATTACTTTTGTCCAGTTTTTAGCGTCTGCTGCTGCTTTCTGGTCTTTGGTTTTAATCGCTGTTTTTGCTGCTTTTGCCATGATTTTAATTTGAAAATTTGAAAATTAGCGGATTTGAAAATTGATTGATTTGAAGCGAAGGGCCTTTCATTTCCAAATTTGCCTATTTACTAATTACTTGATTTCTTTGTGCACTGTTACCTTCTTCAAAATTGGATTGAATTTTTTCAACTCCAACCTTTCAGGGCTGTTCTTTTTATTCTTTTTGGTGATGTAGCGGCTGGTACCTGCCTTGCCACTTGCTTTGTGCTCAGTACATTCTAAAATCACTTGAACCCTGTTACCTTTCTTTGCCATTGTAGTATAATTAAATAGTTTATTAGTTGATGGTAGTTGCCAAGTTTATAAGTTGAAAAGATTTATATGAAAGATCCCGTAAACCATTCAACCGATCAACTTAAATCTTCTCGCCGGCAGCCCTTAGTTGTTTTACAACTGAAAGCAAACCATTTTTATTAATGGTACGGATTGCTTCAGAAGACACTTTTAATGTTACCCACTTATCCTCTTCAGCTAAGAAATAACGCTTGGTTTGTAGGTTTGGTAAAAACCTGCGTTTTGTCTTGATATTTGAATGCGACACTTTGTTACCTGTGATGGGTTTCTTACCCGTAACCTGACATACTCTGGCCATAGTACTTATTTTTTGGACGGCGAAGGTAAGTAAACATTTTTGATTTTATGGTACTGAATTGGATTTTTTTATCCAGAAATAAAAATTAATGTTCCAGGCACTGTTCATACATGGATCATCCGCCGTTTACCATACCAAACTCTCCACATTTGTAAGGCTACAGCCAGCATAATCAACCCCACACCAAGATAGAATTTTGGATTAAGTGATTTATTTTCCCTGAAAAAAATAAAGGCCAGTATGATGCCATACACTGGTTCAAGGTTATAGGCTAGGTTGCTGGTAAACGGAGATATTTTTTTCAATGCTTTCAACTGCAGGTCGAAACAAAGAACAGTGCAGAGCCAGGCTAGTATCAGCAGCCAGATCCAGTCGTAAGAAGTGGGCAGGTAATAGGTTGCAGGAAAAAATAGCAGGTAAAATGGAGTAAGGATGCAAAGCGAAAGAAAGCCACCTCCCAGTTCATACAGCGTTAATGTCTCCGGGCTGTGTTTTATTAAAAGCCGTTTATTAAAAATGGCAAATAGCGAACTGCCAATGGCGGAAATAATGCCAAAAATAATTCCCACTTTATATTGCGGATGAAAATCAAAAATGATGTAAATGCCGGCAATGGCAATGGCGCCCAACAATACTTCTATTGCCAGAATGGGGCGTTTGGAAATCAGTGGATCAAAAAAAGCTGTGAAAAATCCTGAGCCGGAAATACAGACAACTGCGATGGATACATTGCCATATTTTACACTGCCATAAAATGTTACCCAGTGAATGGCAACGATCAAACCCACTGCAAATATTTGCAACGCTTCTTTTGCTGGGATTGCTTTCAGTTTCTTTTTAAAATATAAAATTGTTCCCAGGGTAAGAACAGTAAGTAGCAGCCTGTACCATACCAGCAGCCCTTCATTCAGCCCGATGAGCTTACCGAGGATGGCAGTAAAGCCGGCCAAAAAAACGGCAATGTGTAATTGCAAAAACGCTTTCTTCATTGCTGTCAAAGATAGCTTGAATGAGGGATTAACTCTCTGATGAATTAGCAGAAAAGAATTTGTGGTGAAGGGTTCTAATGGCCCTTCTACTGAAGGAGAAGGGTTGGGATGAGGTGAAAAAACAGGCACTTTGCATATCAGCAAACATCAGCACAAAAAATATCCGCCAGGCTATTTTGAATCTTCTTTTACCTAATTAGGAGAAACTTGTGATAAAGTGTAAAGACCCCTAAAAATTAAAATTAAGCATCCAGTACATAAAAAAAGTCCGGCAGTAATTGCTGCCGGACTTTCTATTTTATTAAAAATTAATTTATGCTTTCTTAGCAGCCACAGCAGGTTTCGCTGTTACTTTAGGATCACTGCTGTAAATCTCAGCTTCACCCAATGGTTTGTCTTTTGCGAAATCAACCAGTATTGGTGCTGCGACAAAGATGGATGAATAAGTACCCGTTACCACACCAATCAGCATTGCAAATGCAAAGCCTCTTGTTACTTCTCCACCAAAAATGAAGAGAATTAAAATGGTTAAGAACACTGTTAAGGAAGTCATGATCGTCCTGCTCAATGTATCATTGATAGCACGGTTAATGATGCTGCCTTTATCGCTTGCTTTAGAGCCTTTACTGTATTCCCTGATACGGTCAAATACAATTACCGTATCGTTCATACTAAAACCAATTACCGTTAACACCGCAGCAATGAAGTGCTGGTCAATCTCTAACGGGAATGGTACAATGTTTTTAAAGAACGAGAATACCGCCAATGTAATAAACACATCATGCAGCAAAGCCACAATGGTACCAAAAGAATAGCGCCAGTCACGGAAACGGATCAGGATGTAAATGAAAATGATCAGCATCGCAAAAATTGTTGCTTTGATGGCACCTTTTTTCAGGTCATCCGAAATAGTCGGTTGTACTGTTTGTGAACCCTGTATATTATTCTTTGCAAACTGTTCGTAAGACACACCCGGCAATACTTTCTTTAAACCTTCATACAGTTTTTGCTGCACTGCACTATCCGCATTGTCGATACCTTTCATGTAAGAAGTAGTGATACTTAAATGTTTGTTGTCTTCTACATTTTTAATCACTGGGTATTCTCCACCCAATGCATTTTTCAAATCATCTCTTACTGCATCACCTTTTACAACCTGTGTAAATTGTATGTTGTAGCTGCGGCCACCTTTAAACTCCACACCCAGGTGAAAGCCATTGAAGAAAGAAGCAACACCTAACAACAATACCACTATTGAAATGCCATAAGCCACTTTCCTGTATTCAATAAATTTAAAACTGGCATGTTTGAAAACACGTTTTGAAACACCGGTAAAATAATTGAAGTGACGGTTTTTATTGGTCCAGAAATCAGTGATCAACCTTGATACTAAAATACCGCAGAACAAACTCAATACGATACCCAGCATTTGTGTAGTGGCAAAACCCAACACAGGCCCCAAACCAAAAATAAATAAAATTGCAGCTGTTAAAAAAGTAGTAACGTGGGCATCTATCACCGGTGCCAATGAACGTTTGTAACCGTCATTAACAGCCTGTTGGTAAGACTTTCCTTTCGTCAGCTCCTCTTTTATTCTTTCAAAAATAATTACGTTGGTATCCACCGCAAGGCCTACAGTAAGTACAAGGCCGGCAATACCGGCAGCCGTTAAAGTGAAGCCCATGGCGGTTAATACGCCGATGGTAAACAACAGGTTTAATATGAGTGAAATATTTGCCACCCATCCGCCGCTGTTGTAGTACAGCAGCATCAAACCAAAAATTACTAAAAATGAAATGCCAAAAGCCATCATACCGCCAGTTCTTGCAGATTCACCAATAGTAGCACTCACACCCTGTTCTGCAACAATTTTTGCCGGGGCATTTGTTTTACCAGACTTTAATGTATTGGCCAAATCCTGAGCTTCTTCTGTAGAAAACTTACCAGAGATTTCTGTCTGTCCGCCTTCAATAGCACCCATTACATTGGGAGCAGAATAAACAACATCATCCAAAGAAATAGCTACCGGCCTGCCTACGTTATTTCTTGTAAGGTCACCCCATTTTTTTGAGCCAAAGGAAGTCATGTTCATTTTAATAGAAGCACCACCTTTTTCATCAAAGCCCTGGAAAGCATCTTCCACACTTTCTCCATCCATTGGTGCTTTTTCGCCACCAGGCAAAGTTTTTACCAGGTAAACAGGATAATAATTATTAGCGATTTTTTCACCCTTTACTTCTGCACCATACAATAATTTAAGATCAGAAGGAAAATTACCTCTAACAACTTCATTGCTCCAGTATTCATTTAATTTACCAGTATCTTTTGATGCAGTGATAAAATTAAATTGCTTATCATAAGAAAGTTTATCCGGAGCGGCAAGAGGTGAAAGCACTTCAAACAATGCGTTTCCGTATTTTGCTTTTTTTACAGAATCGGGGATATTGGCAGAATCTTTATTAATACCACTTAAATAATTTGACAAAGCAAGGCCTGCTGCCTGGTATTGAGCACCAATTTCGGCTAAATTATATACTGCCCAAAACTGCAGGTTGGCACTTGCTTGCAATAATTTTCTTACTCTTTCTTTATCGGTTACACCGGCCAGTTCCACATTGATAATACCTTTGGCTTCATCCAGGTTAATGTTTGGCTGTGCCACTCCAAATTTGTCAATCCTTTTTAATAAGATCTTATAAGTTTCTTTGATAGCTTCTTTTGAAGTAGCCCTTATTTTTTCAATAGCAGCATCATCGCTGTCTGTGCTTTTTATTTGTTTGTTGGCACCCGAAAATATTCCCGCCAATTTTACACCCGGATTTTGCTGGCTGTAAGCGGCAATAAATAAACTGATATAATCTGCATTGCTCTGTGCTTTTTGTGCAGTGGCAGTATTCAGTGCTTTTAATAAGGCCGGGTCTTTAGGGTTGTTGCTCATCGATTTCAGCAAACCTTCCAGGCTTACGTTCATCGTTACACTCATACCTCCCTGCAAATCCAAACCAAGGTTCAGCTCATTTTCTTTACACTTTTGGTAACTGGTACCTACCACGGGATAAATACTTTTATCACGGGTGCTGTCAAGAATATGCTGCATCCTGCTTTTTACCAGCAGGTCATAATCTTCGCCCTTTGTTGGTACATTGGGGTATTGAGATTTTACAATTTTTTCTGCCTGCACTTTTACTTTGCTTTCGTAGCTGCGTACCACCCAAGTGTACGACAGTTCCCAAACAGAGATAAGAATCAGGGCAATGGCGAAGAACCACACTAAACCTTTCAGTTTCATAATCGTTGCTTTTAAGTAGCTATTTTGTTAATTTTTAGAAGTTGGCAAAGATAGGGGAAAAACCCATTGAAGATATTGGGCTGTTTATTTTAGAATTTTCTGCATTTTGCAGTCTCAATCCCCATTCATGGTATTTAAAAAATATTTTTTCTTTGTCCCTTTCTTTTCACTCGGTTTGTTCACAAGTTGCACCGCCACCAAACAGGCTGTACTGGCAGCCATTATACCTCCAATAGTAAACCCCATCCTTACGGATACCTTGCCGGTAAAAAAATCTGAGAGCAGCAAAACCGATGCGTTTTTAGAAGAACTGTTGAAGCAATATCCACAATATTTTGATTCCATCCTTGCTCATCGCAAAGCGCTCAATGTACAATTCATCTATACCAAAGTGGACAGGGGAGCCAATGGTATCGCCGCTTTAAAGCATTATTATTTTAATATTGATACAGCTGCTTATTTTTATCCAGCCTCCACTGTTAAGTTTCCAATCAGCCTGCTGGCACTGCAGAAATTAAATGAACTGAAAGCAAATGGTATTGATAAAAATACCACCCTGCTCACCGAAAATGAATACGGCTCACAAACTGCTGTGTACAACGATCCCACTACCATTGATGGCAAACCAAGCATAGCAAACTACATCAAAAAAATACTGCTGGTAAGTGACAATGATGCCTACAACCGCCTCTACGAATTTTTAGGGCAACAATATATCAACGATCAGTTGCATCAAAAAGGTTACGCTGATGTGCAACTCATTCACAGGCTGAATATTTTTTTATTAGAAGAAGAAAACCGGCATACCAACCCGGTAAATTTTTATGCGCCGGATAATAAATTGCTGTATCATCAATCCCTGCAGTACAACAGCGCAAAGTTTCCTCAGCGAAATGACTCTCTTGGCAAAGCATATTATGATGAGGATAAATTGATAAATAAGCCAATGAGTTTTTCCAACAAAAACCGCATTCATTTAGAAGACCTTCACACCATGCTCATCAGTCTCGTGTTTCCAAATAAAGTTCCAGCAGCACAACGGTTCAACCTCACAGATGAAGACAGGAAATTTATGTTGAAGTACATGAGCCAGTTACCCACTGAAAGTATCCATCCTCCTTATGCTGACGATACAGCAAACTACTATCCAGCCTACGGTAAATTTTTATTGTATGGTGCAAAAAAACAACCGTTACCAAAAAACATCCGCATCTTCAACAAGGTTGGTGATGCCTACGGCCAACTCCTTGATGTAGCCTACATTGTTGACTTTGACAAGAAAATAGAATTCTTTTTATCTGCCGTTATTTATTGCAACAGCGATGGTATTTTGAATGACGACAAATACGATTACGAAACAATCGGCTATCCTTTTATGCAGCACCTCGGGCAGGTAATGTATGATTATGAAGTGAAGAGGGAGAAAAAAATATTGCCCGATTTAGGGGAGTTCATTTTTGAGTATGATAAAAAATAATTTTTATTTATTCTTCCTTGCTTTCACAATTTCCCTGATTGAAACATCATCAATCATTACATCTTTCAATACCGCTTCTCCATCTTTAATTTTTACCAATGCGTAAGTTTTGTGACTGGTGTCAACGTTTGATTCTTTGTAAGCAGCTTCTGCACCCTGTGCTTTTGATTCTTCCATATAATACCTCTTAAAAGGGTATTCAATAACCATGGTAGAATCATAAGGAGGGTAGTCCATTTTTGCTTTCACAAAGTCAAGCCCCTTGGCAGGTTTTATTTTTGAAACAGCATCAATTTTTGCATACCCTTCTTTATCTGCAGACAGCAGAACATACACCGTTTCATTTCCTTCCCAATTATTTTTATCCTGCACCCTCACTGTGTTTGCTGTGTAATTCAGTGTTATGTATTTTCCCCTGAAAGGATCGCTGGGATCAAGCGGAGCTGTTTTAAATTTATATTCTTTACCTGTGGTTAAAATATTTTCTCTCTCCATTATCATACTGGCAGGCACATACAATTGTACTGCTGCAACAAGGATAAAAATTACTATCGGGAGTTTGTAGTTATACATTTTCTTTTCTTTTTTTGATCATCTGAAAATTCGCAAAAAAGAACCCTGCACCAACCAGCACAAACAATATTCCCCTGATAACAAACGAAAGGCCGGTATCAAAAAACCTGCAGGTTACCAGTGCCGCTATAATCAGTAATCCATAATTCAAAATGCCCAGGTGATCAATCTTTATTCCATTCATAATGGTTAGTACAGCAATGGCCAGCACCAGTAAATTAATCAGCACCACAGCTATTGGCGACATGGTTCCGATGATAAATGTGAGGATGAAAAAAATAAAAACAAACTCAATTGGCTTTGTATTGGTAACCGAGTTATTTCTTTTTTGTAAGTAAAGAAAAATACCTGCCAGTGCAGAGAGAATAATGCAGGCATAAAATTCTTGTGAATGAATTACCTCAGTTATTTTAAGCTGATTTGTTTGCAGCCTTTTCCAAAAATCATTGAAGCTTAAAAATAAAAGAACAGCAACAGTGCCAATAGAACCAAAACTGAGGTAGCCATTATTTCTTGATTTTTGATTTTGAAAGAAAGGCATGTTTGCAATGCTGTAAAATAAACCAAACAAGCTGATGTATGCGATGAACATTAATTCTTCTGAATGTTTTGCAACAGTACCCAAAGTAATTGTTGCCGACAAAGGAATGATCCAGTTATGAAAGATCATAAAATTACCTTCGGGTTTTTTCTTGTAGAGAAGGTAGTAGTGTGGTAACATTAATAACAGCAAGATCCAGTAATACCAAGGTTCTGTATGTGGATAGGACCAATAGCCAGCCTGCGTTGCGTAAGAAGTAATACCAATAAGATAAAGCAAAGAGGCAGCAGAAGATCTCATTACATAAATCAACGGAAGGCAAAGCAGCATCCATGTCAACAGGAACAAACTCAGGTCGCCGCTAATATTATAAATCTGGCTCACCAAAGAGATACTTGCACCAACTGCAAAAAATAGAAAAGCAGCAGCGCCCTCTCTACAGGCAGTGCTGTCCTGTTTTTTTATTAAAGTAAAAACACAAAGCAGTTGCCCAATCACCAGCGGAAGAAAAGCAACACATAATTTAGTTATTTTGGAAAGCTCATCCCAGTTATGTGCAATAATTAAAATGATGCCAAGCCCAACCAGTACAGCTCCCAGTATTCCAAAAACAACCAGCAATTTATTTTGCGATTGTCCTCCTTTGCTGTTGTAATAATGCTGGATATTGTCAGCAGTTTGCTGTGAGATGACACCAGCTTCTACAAGTTCGGGGGTGTCTTTTATTATGCTCATGTTTTTTTAAAATAGTTACCAATAAGAGTATTTACGAATGTACCGATTAATAATTTCTATTCATCTACAATATCACCATAATTAATCAGCAGTTCCTCACCGGCAGCAATATCCCGGAGTGTTTCAAAATCTTCGCCATCATTGATAGAAAAAATATTGGGTGTGTCGGCATGGTTTAAAAAATTCACCAGGTCCATTACTTTAAATCCATAGTCAGGAATAAAATAATTTTCATCATCATACAGGCAATAGTTTTCAACCAGGTCAATAGAATGTTGCGGCAGCATTGCCACTTCCTTTTTACTCACCGGTATCCATTTGCCAATGCCTTTGGAAAACAAACCCCGTTGTCCTTTGGGAATAGTACGAAGGGCAAACACACCAATGCCATGCAGGGCTGATGGCTTTATCATTACATAAGTATGGTTGCTCAGTTCATTAAGCAGTTGTTCTTTTGTCATACAGATTTTATTATTGCTGCAAGATATTAAAGAAGCAGTTGCTATCCACTTCAGAAAAAATCTGGTAACAATTGAAAGATCAGCAAAACATTTTTTTGCCAGTGTGCCAATTGCACCTATACTTGCAGGCCGGTAAATTTTACTGAATTAACGGATAAATAATATGATTACATTTTTTGAAGCAGCCCTGCAGCAAATTTCCATTCATAAAGTAGGAAATAAACAACTGGACGAACCGCTAACGCTGAGTGAACAACTGCTGCCAATGGAAGATGAAGTGCTGGCAGGTTTGCTGATGCAATATTTTTTACAGCCCTTCGAAAAAATAAACGAAATATACCGGCTGAATCATCCAACAGGCAATCTCAATTTGAATGAAGTGTATCATTTTGCAAGCATGGTATTTGATGCTCCGGCTGAATTTCATAAAAGCAGCCAGCAGCTTGCCCGGCTTTTGTATGACCGTGCCAGTCATCCAAAAATAAAAAGCGGCGAACTGTATGCAGTGCATTTTGCCAACCTGCAAATAGAAGGTGAATTGCAGGAAGCGATTGGTATTTTTAAATCAGAAAACAAGGAGCCTTATCTTACCGTATCCCAGCAGGAGAGCGGCTTTACACTGCAATACCAGCAGGAAGCTATCAACATCAAAAGGTTAGATAAGGGTTGTATTATTTTTAATACAGAAAAAAAAGAAGGATACAAAGTAGCAGTCATTGATAATACCAACCGAAGCGAAGCAGTGTACTGGATGGATGAATTTCTGCAACTGAAAGTAAGGAATGATGACTACCACCAAACACACAATGTACTGAGTGTGTACAAGACATTTGTAACAGAAAAAATAGAGGAGGAGTTTGATATTTCAAGAGCAGATAAAATTGATATGCTCAACCGGTCTATTAAATATTTTAAAGAAAAAGATCATTTTAATATGGATGAATTTTCCAACGAAGTGATTGGATCGGAGCAGGGGATAGCTTTGTTTAAAGATTATAAAAAACAACAGGAAAATGATTTTGATTCTCCACTGGAGGATTCTTTTTCCATCAATAACATGGCGGTAAAAAAACAGGCAAGAGTGTATAAAAGTGTATTGAAATTAGACCGCAATTTTCATATTTATATTCATGGCAACAAGGAGCTAATTGAAAAAGGTTTTGATGCAGAGCGGAACATGAATTATTATAAAGTATTTTTTAAAGAAGAACAGTAATATCAATTAGGCTGATGCAAATTTGATGAGTATACAAAGTGCAGCAGTTATTATTACAATCACTATCCATTTATATTGTTGCCATTTTTCTTTTTGTTTTATTTGCAGCATTGTACTGCTGATCAAACTGTGGTTTTGATTTTTACCGGCTGTCAATTTGGATAACTTGTCTGTAAGCAATAGAGCTTTTTCATATTTTAAGAAACGAATTGGTTTCAGCAAGATCAGCATGATCTGCTGATTAATATCCGGTTCATTAAATTGCAGTAATTTATTAATGGTTTCTTCACTGAGTAATTCATTCATGTAATCAAAGAGGCTTTCCCTGTCCATCCTGAACACATCCAAAGCAGCAGTATATTTTTCAAATTCAAGCGCCCTTTTCAATATGCTGAAAGGAGTAATCAGTTCCTGTGTATTGGTGTTGGCACTGGCTTTATTATACCAGCGTTGTTGTAAATAATTATCTTTTTTAGCAGGATTGGTAAGGGTTTCGTAGGCCTCTTTTATTTCATTAAAATAAGCAACGGAATAAGGGTCATCATTATTTTTATCGGGGTGGTATTGGTGCGCCAGTTTGCGGTAGGCTTTTTTAATTTCACCGGTAGTAGCATGTGGTGCTACCTGTAATATTTTGTAATGATCTTTTATATGCATTGGCTGCAAAGATAACACAGGAGAATATTTTACTGCTTTCAGGGCAGGATGCATATTTGTCCTCGGCACTGCTGTTAACCCTCTACAAAATACATATCAATAAACCCTTTATTCTTCGCCTCAATTTTACCACGATGCACACAGGTAAATTTATCCTTGACAATTTCGTAAGTAGTACCGCTGATATTTACTTTTCCAACGTGTCCGCTGCTTTCCATACGGGAAGCAGTATTCACTGTATCACCCCAAATATCATAAGCGAATTTTTTTATGCCCACAATACCTGCCACTACAGGGCCTGTATGAATGCCACAACGCAATTCAAAATAGGGTTGCCCTTTTTGTATCCTGTCATTTTTATTGTCTTCAATAAATTGAACCATCTCCAATCCTGCAGCCACAATATCAAAAGGATGTGTTGTATTGCTAACCGGCAAGCCACCTGCACACATATAAGAATCGCCAATGGTTTTTATTTTCTCAACTCCATATTTTGTTACAATACGATCAAAGGCACTGTAGCAATGATTGATTTCAGCAACGAGTTCTTCCGGCGTTAATTTTTCACTGGCTATTGTGAAGTTTTTAAAATCCGTAAACAGTACACTCACCGAACTAAAACTTTTTGTTTTTGCTGTTCCTGTTTCTTTTAATTCTTCTGCAGTTTCTTCCGGCAGAATGTTCAGCAACAATTCATCACTTCTCTTTTTAGCTTTGTGTATGCGATTGCGCTGGGCAAAGAAAACGGTTGCAAACAATAGCATAATGGCAAAGCCGCCAATAAAACTGTATTTCACAATTTTCTGCCGCTTTATTTCCTGCTGCTGTATTTCTTTGTCTTTGTTTAAAAGGGTTATTTGTGATTCCTTTTTTTCCAGGTCAAAGCCAAACTGCAGTGTGCCAAGTTTTTTATCAGTATTAATATTGTAGATAGTATCTTTTATTGCCAGTAAAAGATCCTGGTATTTATAAGCATTTACAAAATCTTTTTTTTGTGAATAAGCTGCCGACAATCCCTGGTAAGCATCTTTTATTTCTGTAACAGCATTAAGCGGTTTCCCAATTTCAATAGCCTGTGTATATGCATCAATAGCAGCAGCAATTTCGCTTTTTGCCAGGTATGCCTGGCCTAACCCTACAAGCGATTGTGTTTGGTCAAGCTTTGTATCTAATTTTTTAGAATAGTCAAATGCCTGCCTATGGATTTCTATTGCTTTATCAAATTGTTTTCTGTGTACATAAATCCGCCCGATGTAATTGAGAGAATAAGGCAAATCTTCTGTGCCCTCATACGCCTTTACTGATTGCTCCAGGTAGTAAAGTGCCTTTGCATCATCACCCATTTTGTAATACACTTCTCCGAGGTTTGCAGTTGAAGTACCTATGGAATATTGGTCATTTATTGCAAGGCTTAATTGATATGATTGCTGAAAATAATCCAGCGCTTTATTATACGTTGCCGGTTTATTCAAATATATCGCACCAATACTATACAGGCAGGTAACCTTTCGTAAAGTGTCTCCAAGCCCCTCTGCCATTTTTAATGCCTGTAAATACAGTTCTAATGCTTTCGCATCATCGCCCTCATTAAAATAAACTGCCCCTTGGTTACTGATCATATTGCTAACACCCACTTTATCCCCAATCACTTTATAAACCTCCATTGCCTGCTGGCAGGATTTGATTGTTTCAACATATTTCCCTTTAAGATAATAGCCATTTGACATACATTTCCAGGCAAGTGCCAGGCCAGGGTAATATTTAGATTCTTCTGCTAACTTTTTTGAAGACATCGCAATCGCAATAGCAGTGTCGGGGTTACTGCTAAAATAACTTTTGCTTAAAGCATTAAGAAGGTTCACCCTAATGGAATCAGGAATTTTTGCAGAAAGTAATTTTTGCAAACTATCCGTTTCATTATTTTGTGCAGTTGCATTTAAGCAAAAGAAAAGTAAAAGGTTGATTAATATAAGCCGGAAAATATTACTTTTCATTCCATCAATTATTTAAATACAATAAGCTAAGAAAATGAGATTTACTAAATGTACATTATTATTTATAAATAGTGCAGTTTCAATAAGCTCCTTTTAATGCAGGAAATTTATTTTATTGGTAAATTGAAAGTGTATTTCGATTCGCTATTTTGTTGTTCGTGTTTACTCATATATTCCTGAACTGCTTTCTTTTTAATTGCTTTACACTACAATACTCTAAAACAAAAAGGAGGCTGTTAAAAACAGCCTCCTTAAAAAATAATTACAGTTTTATTTAATTAGTTTTTACCAGCTTAACCACTTTGCGGTTATTTCCCTGTATTACTTCAACGAAATACATTCCGCTCTTCCAATTTTCAGCTTTAACTTTTAATGTGCTGTTGGCTGTTGTTTTTTGAACAGATACAACCCTGCCATCGGTACTAAGTATCCTCACATTAATTGCTGTATTATTATCACTGGTTGCAGTAGATACATCAAAGTAATTAGTAACAGGATTTGGGTTCACAACCACGTCAAAGCCTTTAGTATTATCTGTAGTTGTAACAGGAATATCTATACCTCTAGCGAGTGCTGTGCTCACCGTTCTGAGGCAGAAAGCATCCATCTTAACATAGTTGCAGCTGATTGAAGTTTGTACCCTCACTTTTGCAGTACCAACAGGAGCTGTTGCAGTAATGGTGTAATAAGCCAGTTGATTAAAGTTTACATCTACATCCTGTGTGATAGCAACATCAGTTTGGCCTAATACTGCTCCAGATGAACTACGGAATACAAGGCTCATTTTTGGAGTACATGGTAACCCTGCTGTATGCGTTGCTGCAAAACCACTGAGGGTTACTGTTGTACCAGGGGCAATAGTAACATCCTGGTAAACGATAGAATTTTTGCTTGAAGCATTATTGAACCCGTTTTTAGTTCCGCAAGCTATATACCCTGTGCCTGCTGTAACGGTACCGCCTGTGGCAGACCATCCTGTTGTACTGCTTTCAAAATTGCCATTGGTAAGAAGGTTGCCTGAAGTATTGATGCAACCACAATCCGGCAATAATCCAAAGTCATAAGAATTGTTTGTGTTGGTGCTTGAAGAAGAACCATCTGGCTCTGTACCTATTGCTAATGTTATCGCCAATCCACGTATCTCATTTCCAACCAGATTCTGGCCGTTATCATCAGCGTTAGTATTGTTGTCCGGGTCGCCACCATTTACAGCACTGCTGATATAACCAGCCGGTACAACAGCGCCTACGATATAGTTGCCAGGTGCAAGCGCTGTAAATGTATAGTAGCCGTTTGCATCCGTAACTTTTGTTGCAATGGCTGCACCGTCTGCCACATTATTATTGTCATTATCCCTGTACAGTTTAACTGTTACATTTCTTATTCCATTTTCGCTGCTGCTGTTAATACCATTGTTATCTGCATCATACCAAACCCTGTTGCCGAGTGCTAATATGGAACAGTTAGGAGCTGTTAAAACAACATTCGCAGATGCAATTGAAGTACATCCAACAGAATTTGTAACCGTAAATGTGTAAGTGCCTGCTGCAAGGCCACTAACTGTTGTGGATGTTGTACTACCCGTTGTTGTTACGCTGCCAGGGTTTCTTGTCAACGTCCATGAACCGAATGGTAAACTACTTACAACTACTGAGCCTGTTGCTACACTACAAGTAGGCTGCGTTGGCGTGCCAACTGTTGGTGCAGATGGTGTTACTGGCTGTGTATTGATTACAACATTTGCAGAAGCAACGGATGTACATCCGGCAGCATTTTTAACTGTGAATGTATATGTGCCTGCTGCAAGGCCACTAACTGTTGTGGATGTAGTACTACCCGTTGTTGTTATACCACCTGGGTTTCTTGTCAGTGTCCATGAACCAGATGGTAAGCCGCTAACAACTACAGAGCCTGTTGCTACTGTACAAGTAGGTTGCGTTGGTGTGCCTGCTGTTGGTGCTGATATAATCGGTACTGCATTGATTACAACATTTGCAGAAGTAGTGGATGTACATCCGGCAGCATTTTTTACCGTGAATGTATATGTGCCTGCTGCAAGGCCACTAACTGTTGTGGATGTTGTACTGCCTGTTGTTGTTACACCACCTGGATTTCTTGTCAACGTCCATGAACCGGATGGCAAACCGCTTACAACTACTGAACCTGTTGCTACTGTACAGGTTGGCAGTGTTGGCGTACCCGCTACAGGTGTTGATGGGGTTGCTGGCTGTGCATTAATCTGTACACTGCCAGATGCAGAAGAAATACATCCAACAGAATTAGTTACTTTAAATACATAATTATTATTGGCAGGGATACCAGTTATAGTTACTGTGGTTGTATTACCTGTTGTAGTGAATGTACTTGGTGTACTGGTTACTGTCCATGTTCCTGATGGTAACCCACTAAGGATTACACCTCCCGTTGCTACAGTACAAGTTGGTTGGGTGATTGTACCTACCACAGGCTTTAATGGTGTTTCAGGCTGTGTATTGATAAACACATTTCCTGATGCTGTTGAAGTACAACCAACAGAATTGGTTACTGTAAATGTATAAGTCCCTGTGGCAAGTCCACTGATTGTTGTACTTGTTGTACTACCCGTTGATGTTATACTGCCAGGGTTTCTTATCAGTGTCCATGAACCAGATGGTAAACCACTAACAACTACTGAACCTGTTGCTATACTACAAGTAGGTTGTGTTACTGTGCCAACAGTTGGAGCTGTTGGTGTTACTGGCTGTGTATTGATTACAACATTTGCTGATGAATGTGAAGTACATCCAACAGAATTGGTGACTGTGAATGTATAAATACCTGCGGCAAGTCCACTGATTGTTGTACTTGTTGCACTACCCGTTGTTGTTATACCGCCTGGATTTCTTGTCAAGATCCATGAACCGGATGGTAAGCCACTAATAACTACTGAGCCTGTTGCTATTGTGCAAGTAGGTTGTGTTGCTGTGCCAACCATTGGTGCTGATGGTGTTATTCTTGGGGTAGCCGTACCTGTGCCTGCTGCACTGATGCAACCATCTACTGTTGTTGTTACTGTATAATCACCGGCTGCATATACTGTGATAGATGGGGTCGTTTCATTTGTACTCCACAACAAACTACCTGTTGCTACTGTAGAGAGCGTTGACGTGCCGTTGCAATTATTTACAACAGATACAACTGGTGCTAATGGAGCTGTCTTAGGTGCTGCAGTGCCTGTGGCTGCTGCACTAATGCACCCATTTACTGTTGTTGTTACTTTATAATCACCTGACGTGTTTACTGTGATGGATGCTGTTGCTTCATTTGTACTCCACAACAAATCGCCGCTTGCCAATGCAGAGAGAGTGGAAGTGCCATCACAATTATTTACAACCGTTACAACTGGTGCCGGCACAGGTGCTGCCACAGTTAATATACCATTTTCATACACTATAGTATAGTTAGGCGAAGCTCCCTGCTGTAACAAACCAGAAGGCACAATTTGATAAGTACCTTCAGCAAGGTTGCCGCTTCCCATATCTGTATTCAGGTTATTCAAAACTGTAAAGACAGGACCCGATGCCACTACATTACTATCTGCATCACTATACTGATAAATATATTTATCGCTTGAAAATAATGGCTGTAAACCGTTACAACCGGCAAGGGTATCCCTTGCTTTCACATATAGCACTTCGGGAACAATAGTTAAGTTGCCTAAACCGTATTTAATATCAAAGTTTTCATTAAGCAATACACCTGGACCTATAATCCAGTTGCCGACTTCGTAACCGGTAATCATGTTTATTGACTGATACCCTGTCAAAGAATCTGCTTCAGGGTTTTCATACACATCCAATGAATCAACGATGAGCAAAACATTTTCATTTGTTTCCTCATTCATGGTACTGCTGTTTGCTACGTTGATGCCATTAAACCCTACTTTGCCATTCTTTAATGACACACCATTTACTCTTGCAGATCCGTTTACGCCAACTGCACCGTTAAACCCTGCTTTGCCGTTGAAGCCTACTTTGCCATTAAAGCCAACCTTACCATTAAAGCCAACTTTTCCATTGTGGATAGTGGCATTAGCTGAATCTATCTGGTAATCGTAAATTGTTTCTGGTGAAACAGGAACAAAATAGGTAGAGTCATACGTTGTAATACCATTAAATCCAACCTTGCCGTTAAACCCAACCTTGCCATTAGAGGCTGCCTTTCCGCTGGCAAGGAAGCTCATATTGTTAAAGTCTTCAGCAGTAAGTGTTCTTCCATTAAACCCTACTTTACCGTCAAGGAATGCTACTGAATTTGACATGATTGACTGATGGTTGAAAACCATGGAATCTAAAACTGCAGGTAAATCGTTTGCATCAATATTTGAAACATCATAAGCATAATTAAACTTCATGTCCCTACCATTAATGGCGCTGCCATACACCAGCGTAGTATCACGTGGAGTAATAGTAAGCGGCAATCTTTGAATGTTTAATACACCATCTACAAACCTGTAATTGTACAATGCTGAAAGAGCAAGCGAAGCAGGGTTTGATAAATCTGTAACAGCAGAAGAAGCCCTCCTGTAATACAAACCTATATTACTAAGGGTGGTGGCGGATGATGTATAAACAATATCCGTTAACCCTAATTGTTCCATTGTTAGTGTTGTATTTGCCAAAGGCACACCATTAACTGTTACATCCACTGAATAAGCCGGTATTTTTTCGCCGAATTTCTTCGCTGCATTATTTACAGTAACAGTTATGTTGGTTACCGGCATATTTAATAAGTAGATAGAATCACTTACGCCACCATCCAGTCCTCCGTTTAAAATAGGAGGATTATATATGGCCAGTGGTGGATTACCAAGGAATGGTGGGATTGCTACAGTAAGCTGTGTGCCACCGTTAGTAATCACCGCAGGTATAGTATCGTATTGGAAAATAACAGACGCATTATTAGCAAAATATTGTCCATCAATTACAACCGTAACAGGTTGATGACCCGGATCGGAACCATCTAAATGGAAGCTGTTAATTAACGGAAATGGATTAGAGAAAGTTAGCAATGCCCTGTCAGCCTGAATAAATCCATAGCCGGTACTGTCATCATATTTGTCTACAGTTTGTGCACCCATATCAATTGCAGTAGTCTGCATCAATGATTTCATTTGAGAGCCTGTAAATAACTCCCCGTTATAATATCTTTTCTTTGCTTCAATAAGTAAAGCAGCAACAGCGCCAGCATGCGGTGCAGCGGCAGATGTACCAAAGAAATTCGGGAATTGATCATGTTCAAAATTGATACCCCCAAAATCAACAGTTGTATTTACACCGTTTGGTGCTACAATGTCAGGTTTCATCCTGTCCACATTATTTATTTTAGCACCACCACGGGAAGAGAAAGAGGCAATGGTAGGAGGATTTACTCCAAAGGCAGGTGTATTTGCGTATAGTGCGGCACCAACAGCGATAGCGCTTACTGCATTGGCTTGGCCAATTACTGTACCGGTACCCTGTTTATATTCATTTATAGTACCTTCTCCCCTGAAAAGAATGTATTTAAACCGCACATTACCTGCACCACTTTTTCTTGTTACAATAATTTTTGCATCTACTGTTGCCTTTACTACAAAAGGCATTACTTCAAAAGGATCGCCGTCAATGTTATTCCTGTTGAAACCAAAGAGGCGTTCGCCATTTGGAGCAACAAGATAGATGTCAAGATCATTCGCCGCTCCAGTGGCTACACCATCAACTCCACTTACAGAATAAAAATCATCATCCCATTGCATGGCAATGGTATAAGTTCCCTTGGTTAATGTTAAAGTCTGGAAATACTTATTATCGCCAAAATTATGAGCTTCACCTGTGTAGCCTGCCGGCGGAGCAATTGGATTGAAAAGACCTTCATAAGATTTAACACCAAAATTGCCGGCAGAAGTAAAATAGTTTACTCCCGAAGCACTTACGTCTTCCACTGCCTGTGCAACAAGGCCATCAGAAAAGAATGGTTCAGTGATATAAGTAATATCATCTACAATAACATTACAACCGGAATCCCTCAGCGCCCTGATACCATCAGCAAAATTACCTGCGCTGATAAACCCGGAACGGAAATACAATTCTGCTCCTGGTGCCACATCATGCACAATCTGAAGCATGGCACGGCCTTCATCTGTTGCTTTGCCATAAGGATATTCAGCATTTACTTTTACCGGTATTTTATTGTTGGGATTGTTTGTACCCGGCAAATCCCCATTGATAACATCTAACGCTGCAGGATTGCCAAATTTGGTATTGTAACTGTCACTCATCACACCTACTTTAACGCCTTTACCCGAAAGCTTCCATGCTGTTTTTGCTTTATCAGATGCCATTGCTTTATCACCCTGCGTAGTAGTTAAACCTGTAATGCCTGAAGCAATGGGTGTATAATATGGCCGTACATAATTAATTGATAGCTGCAGCAGGTTCAGTTTAGGCAAATTGACAATTGGGATGAAGCCGGTAATGATAAGGGTACCATCTCCATTGTCAATAAAACTATTCATGCCATATTCGGGTGTTTGCAGCAATGCCAGCAAACTTGCATAATTGCCTTCATTCGCTATCACTTCAATCAACACCTGGTTTGTAAAGTCATTGATGAGGAAAATATTATTTGAAGCTGTTGTATCTGCCAATGAGGCTGGATACTGGTACAACTGTGTTAACTCTGAACCAATCAGGCTGTCAACAGTACCTGTTACAGGTGGTTTATAATATGGAATGATACAGTTGGTTAATATTACTTTCAGCGAAGTGGAAGCTGTACATCCATTGGCATCTGTAACGGTATAAGCATAATTGCCCGGCGCAAGGTTAGTGCTGTCAGTACTGCCAAATGTATAAGGTGCAGTGCCGCCTGTTGGGATTAATGAAACGTAACCCAATGTTTGTCCACTTTCAATACAAACAATTAATGAATCACCTGCGGAAGTGGTGAGGGTCATTGTGCATACTTGTGCACAAGCAGTTCCAGTAACCACAGCACCCGGAGCAATCCAGTTGGAAGCTCCTGTTAATAATGCAAAATTATTTAGTGTGCCATTGTTTCCATTTCCGCTTGCATCAGTTAAAGTTGTTACGGCAGTATTATTTCCACCGGCATTGCCCTGGTTGAAATGATAAGCAGCGGTTAAACCTGCACTTGCTGAAGCGATTTCACAATTCCTGAAATCAGCAATTTGGGTTGCAGTTCTGGCAGCATTCCATACTCTCACTTCATCCATTGAACCATTGAACCATCTAGTATTGAATTCTGGCCATCCCCCTAATCTTCCTGTATTGTTTACGGTAGTAAGGTTTCTAACAAGTGCATCATTAAATGTATTATCGAGTACCCCGTTAATATAAATATTAATGGTAGTTCCTGAACGTACTACTGCCAGGTGAGACCATGTTCCTGTTGGAATAGCAATGTTGGCCGGAATGAATATATAATTTGGAGAACCTGCTGCACCCATTTCAAATGCTGGAACACCAGTTGGTTGCAACTGAAGATTCCACCAATTGCCGGGCTGGTCATCTTCGTTAGTTCTGTTTGATATTAGATAACTATTGCCACTCAATGTATTTGGATTTACCCATGCTTCTACAGTAAAATCAGTATTACCTAAATTAAATTCAGACATTTGTACATAATCATTTACTCCATCAAAATTTAATGCCGCAGCAGGGCTGCATGATGCACCAAAAGCATCATCATTACAATCGTTTTTATCTAAAATAAATCCACTTGGTTGAGAACATGCGTAAACAGGATAACCGCCATTGCCCAATCCATCTCCATCCCTGTCACGGTAATAAACAGTAGCTGGCAGTACAGTAATATCCTGCATACAGGTGGCGGTATTATTTAAGGCATCCGTTGCTGTCCATGTTACGGTTGTTATTCCAACAGGTAAACAAGATGGTGCATCATTAGTAAGTGTAACACTACCAGACCCTCCAACAACAACCGGGTATGGAGGCCCAACCACCAATACACCTATGGCTTGGGTTGGGTTGTTATTAAAGCGGAAGGGTTGACAAGAGTAATCTAATGTTAGTTCATAAGTTAAATAGTAAACACCCGGAATTGTAGGTGCTGTAAAATTTCCTCCGTTGTAAGTATTGGAATATCCATTATTAATTGAAGGCTCACATTGAAGGCTTTGGAAAGTACCACCAAGGCCTATATAACCCTGATAAATGCAACCCGGACAATACACTGTTCCAATATTAAAATTAGCAGCAACATTATAGTTTAAGGAAACCGTTGCACCCGGTGCCACTACTGCACTATTTCCACCTCCATTGATACTTACTCCAGTAAAAGTTACATTTCTATCAGTAAAGGAAGGGCTTAGCTGTATGGCTGTTGGCGGGAGTAATCCAATACTGCAAGCTCCATTTATATTATCCTGGCAAACTGTGAAGTCGGCAGCGCAGGTGATTTGGAATGGTAATGGTGGGCAGGTTGTTCCTGATACCACGCCTCCCGGCGCTATCCAGTTGGAAGAAGTGCCTGTTAATGCAAAACCTGTGAGGTTTCCATTATTACCATTTCCGGTAGCATCAGTCAATATGGTTTCGGTTGAATTATCAGCGCCTGCAAATCCTTGGTTGAAATGATAAGCAGCAGCTAAACCCGGCTCTGAAGAAATTTCACAGTTTAAACTGCTTTGTATTTCTGACGGTGATAACACTTTTGTCCAAACCCTTAATTCATCTATATTTCCATCGAAATTATTGCTGCCGTATGCATTATCTCCAATGTACATGTCAGTACTTCCATCACCAAGGAATGCTGAAGGAGATATGTCAGAAGTAATTAAAACTCCATCTCTATATATTTTTCTGGCCTTTGTTACATTATCAAATGTACAAGCCCAATGGTGCCAGTTGAAATCGGCTGTAACTGCAACATTTAAATCATTTTGGTAAAAATTGAAGAAAAAGGTGTTGCCACCTGGAGCAAAACCTATATGCAGTGTTTGGTTTGGACCAAAGTTTGGTCCTTGTGCAAATGCAACATCATAATCAGCATTACCAGACTGCTTCAACCACATTTCAACTGAGAATGATTTATTAGAAAGATCAACACCATTACTTACGATTATTTTATCATCTGCACCATCAAAGTTTAATGCAGCGGCAGGTGTTGCTAACGGGCAAATTAGACTATATGTTGCACCAGCATCTTTTTGCCAACCGGTATAGCTGTTTGCGTTAGCAACATTATCTACCTGGATACAGGTTAACAACGGACAATTGAAAGCCTTAAAGACACTCAAAATATTGTTAGCGCCATTTTGAATATTCAATGATGCCAGTAAAGAGTTGTTATTAACTTCAACATTGGTTAAGAGATTGTTTGCTGATAAATCTAGGCTGTTAATTTGTGTGTTGAAGCTAACCAGGTTTGTGAGGTTTACATTCGCTGACAAATTGAGAGAAGCAATCGGATTGTTATAGCAGGCTAAAGAGGCAAGCAATGTAGTATTACTTGTATTCAAATTGCCGGTAATATTGTTATTATCACATTGTACAGACATTAATGCAGTATTGGTAGAGAGGTCAATAGTTGAAAGGCTATTAACTGCTACATTAAGATCGGTAAGGTTAACCAACCCAGTGAGATTGATAGTAGTAATGGCATTGTTTTGACAGTCAAGGAAAGTAAGGTTGGTTAATGCAGATACATTTAAGTTTGTAATAGCATTACCTCCACAGTTTAAATAAGTCAAAGAAGTAAAGGCTTCAATACCTGTCAAATCGGTAATGCTTAAGCCACTTACACCAATAACTCCAGTGTATGCTGCTGCTTCTGAACACTGAATTTCTCCATCGCTGTTTGTGTTGATTGAGGCATTAGCTACCAATGCTCCTTTAAAGTTTGCATCGGGAATATTTACAACACAAGCAGGTTCGCCAATTTGAAATTCACTAAAGGAGTTAAGGTCAAGAATATTCATGCTCACATTGCCCCGTGTATTTACCGTAGGTAATACCCAGGTACCGCCATCTAATTTGCCAATGATAAAATTATTAAAGTCTGCGCCTGCATCGAAGTCAACCGCATTCCAGTTAAAGGTTACGTCACATTCAGTAAACACCAAACTTTGGTTGGTAATTGTCCAGTTTCTGTTTACACTTTTGTTTGCATCAATTCCGGATGCGGCAACATTTGGGTGGTCGCCAGCATCTGTTCTAACGGTAACAAACCCACCAACGGTAAAGCTTGGCCCAAGTGTAACGGGAGCATACGCATCATTATCACCTACAGGAAAATCAATATTGCCCGGGTTGCTAATAAACCTTTGCAGGTTGCCAATAACATTACTGCCAGATGAGCCACCCGATAAAGTTGCGCCATTATCAATAATTAATTTATTGGCCCCGGTAATAATTTTACCGGAAGTAAGTGTAAGTGAATTAGTAATGGTTTGGTCGCCGCCCAAAACAATATTGCTTGGGCTGTTGATGGTAAGATTTTCAATAACACCAGTACCATTAATTGATTGGTTGGTATTATTTTCAAAAGTAAAAGTGGGTATGCTGATAGTGCCGTTATTAGTAATAGTTGTTCCTGTAAAAATTACATTGTTTCCTGACAGCGTTGCGCCTGACAGCACCTCATAAGTACCTAAATGAAATGCAGTGGTACTATTAATGGTTAGTGTATTTTCATTAACGATTACTGCTCCATAATTTGACCAGTTTAAACTTGCGTCAATAAAAGATGCATTTAACGCACCGGTTTTTGTAAACGTTGCCCCTACCTGGTTGGTGAAAGTGCCTGTATTTAATGAAGCCATTGTTGCCTTATTGATGGCAGTAAAAGTTCCATAGTTATTAAAAATAGTGTTGTCGTTTAAATATAAATCGCCTTCGGGGCTTGTAAGGGTGGTTGTGCCATTATTAGTAATAGTAAGCCCGCCGCCAAGGGTTAAATTATCGCCGCTTTGGTTAATAGTAAACGTGCCACCGGCAAGTATATTTATTGCACCAGGTCCGGAGATGTAACCAAAAGTATTAAAATCAAACGTGCCGCCTGAAAGGATATTTATATTAGCGCCACTGGCAATATTAAAACTCATATCGCCTGATATAAGCGTTCCTGAACAGGCAATATCGTTACCAACCCCGTTTAATAAATTGAATGTTGATTCGGCTAAAGACAAAGTACCACCTGCTTCTATTACCAATTGGTCGGCAGTAATGGTTGGGTTTACGGTATTGAAAATGTAATGACCGCTTTGAATAGTTATTATGTTGCTGTTTGTGCCATTGGGTATAGCAGTAGCAGCTACCCATCCGCCTCCATTATTCATTTGCCAGCTTGATAAATTATTCCAACTGCCAATGGTTGTATTAGAGCGGTAATCAGGCAATGATGGGGTCGTATATACAAGTGTTACCATTCCTGTTGAAGGAACATTATAACTAACAGCCCATCCTGCAGGTGCATTCAATGTTGCAAATGTTCCCGAAATAGTTGTTGCCTGCATAATAGTAACCTCGTCGCCATTAGTTGGGGTATAGCCTACTGTTACATTCAGTATGCCACTTAATGTGGCTGTTCCTGTTACTGTAATCTTATCATAATCGGTACATTGAGTAGTAATGCCGTTTACTTCCATATCAAGACTTCCTGAAGAGGTAAAACCACTGCCAAATGTTTGGCATCCGGGAGAGTTGCCGGGAGCCACAGTGCCACTGGCTGCGTTGGTAAACAAGCCTCCGTTAAATGTGGCGTTGCCTTTATATATCCCATTGTTAGTAATGCCGGGGAAACTTACAATCCCATTATTTATCATAGTGGAAGTGCTGCCTAAAACAAAACTGAGATTACCGGATAATGTGGCGCCGCTGTTTATTGAAAATGAACCTGTATGCGTACCTGGCCCAAGTATTGAAAGTGTTCCGAATT
Source organism: Chitinophagaceae bacterium (assembly GCA_031371545.1). Taxonomy (GTDB): domain Bacteria; phylum Bacteroidota; class Bacteroidia; order Chitinophagales; family Chitinophagaceae; genus Ferruginibacter. The sequence goes on along the minus strand of JANMJU010000203.1, from coordinate 45,867 downwards.
GAACACCCACAGACCCTGCATTATTAAAAGTAAGATTAGTAGAATTTGTAAGGTATGAAGTGCCTACGCCTGATGTTTTGCTGATGATGCCATTGTTATACACTGTATTTCCTGTGCCGCCATTAAATAGAAAACTATAGTCGCCTGCTATTGCAATGGTTGCCACGGGTTGATTATTAAATGAAGCCGGGCTTCCCTGCAAACTTATATCGCCACTCATAGTAAAATTAGCGCTGTTAATAACCGCACGGGTACCTCCTATAAATGCAGATGTTAGGTTAACCATGGCCGAACTGGCAATACTGGTAGTGCCGGAACCAGACATTACACCCCCTGTCCAATCAAATAAACCTGTTAATGTAACGGTGCCACTTCCTTGTAATGTTCCGTTTGCTAATGTATATGTTGCGGCAATAGTTGGCGAGTTATTCCAGAGTACATCGGCAGCGCCAACATGGTTTACAGATAAAGTGGAAACAAAGCCTGCACCTGCTGCAAAACTTATAGTGCCCTGATTGAATTCAACTGTTCCGCCACCTGTGATAGAAGAAGTGGCAGATAGCCCTTGCGTACCATTCTCAAACTGTAATACAGCACCGGAAGCCACTGCAAATGTTCCGGTATGGGTGCTGGTAGAATTAATACTAACAATACCTGTATTCACATTTACCGTTCCATCATTTGTGAAAGTAGTTGCGTTGTTTGTAGAGAAATTGGATGTACCGGTGCCGCTTGCTTTGGTAATGGTTCCTGTATTAATTATAAAACTTCCTGACCCACCATTGTGGCGGAAACCGGCATTACCATTTATTGTAATAATACCTGTATTATAAAAGTAAGCCGGGGTACCTTGCAGGAATACACTACCTGTCATGGCCAGGTTGGCATTATTAGTAACCGTTGCGGTTGCCGAAATAAAAGCACCGGAAGGAATATCAACAACAGAGCCGGTATTAAAAGTAGCTGTTACAGACCCCTGGATAATACCGCCCCAATGTACTATAGATCCTGTATTGCTTACAATAGAACCTGCACCACCAACAAAATTTGATATGAACAAAGTACCATTTACAGCCAGGTCAGTTCCTGCGCCATCATTAAGGGTGAATGAACTGGTTGAAAGATCTAATGTACCGCCTGTATTCACAACAATCTGGTCAACTGTAAGGTTGCTGTTTGCTGTTATGGTATTTCCACTTCTTATGGTGATTACGCCATCGATTGACGATGGATAGGTGCCAGCCGCTACCCATGCCGTACCATTGTAGCGCTCCCAGTTTAAATTGTCAATCCATATCCCACTGGCTTTTGAACGGTAATCGTTTAATGCAGTCGGTGCGCTGTAAACAAGTGTTACCATTCCTGTTGAAGGAACGTTATAATTAACAGTCCATCCTACAGGCGCATTAAAATTGCCAAATGTTCCTGATAAATTGGTAGCACCAATAATGGTAACCTGATCGCCATCGGTTGGTGCATATCCAATTGTTACATTCAATGTGTCACTAAGGGTAGCAGTGCCAGTAACTGTAATTTTATCATAATCAGTACAGGCAGTTGTTTTTCCGTTTACTTCAATATTAAGTGTGCTTCCGGCGGAAGTGGCGAAGCCATTGCTGAATGTTTGGCAACCGGGTGAGTTGCCGGGTGCAACAATGCCTGTGGCTGAGTTGGTAAATAAGTTTCCGCTAAAAGTTCCACTGCCTTTATAAATACCATTGTTAGTAGTGACTGAAGCATTGCTAAAAGTTCCATTATTAGTAAATGTGGTGCCGGTAAATGTAAGTGGAAACCCGGTTGATAATGTGGTGCCTGGCGAAATATTAAAAGTGCCTGCCCATGTGCCGGATACATTTATTACTAATGAACCGCTGCTCACATTTACAGCCCCATTGTTATTAACCGTGCCGCCGCCATTTTGAATAAGCGTTGCAGAACCGGAACCGGCAGACTTATTTATTATACCTGTAGCAGTGTTATTTATTATCCTTGCATTGCCTGTTACCTGCCATGAAATATTGAAATCACCAGTTATGTTCCAAGTGCCGCCATTATTAATTGTATTCATCCCAAAAGCCATATTGCCATTCATATTGTAAATCGAACCTGTAAGCGTACTCAATGTTCCTGTGCCTAACAGGAAGCAACTGCTACCCGAACTCATAAACGCCCCTGAATTTATTTCAACAGTTCCATTAATAGTAAAAAGGGTGTTTATATTTAAAGTACCATTTACACTCAAGTCTGTTCCTGTGCCATTATTAATAGTAAGCGACCCTGAGCCACCTGTTGTAAGTGTGCCCCCGGTGTTAACCACTATTTGGTCTGCAGTGATTGTACTGTTTACAGTTACAGTGTGCCCGTTTTGAATGGTAATTACTCCATCAGATGAAGACGGCGCAACAGCAGCAGCCACCCATGCAGTGCCATTATATCTTTCCCATACAGTGGCAGTACCCCAATTACCTGTTACAGCATTAGAGCGGTAATCGCCTGTTGCCTGTGCATTTGCTTTTTCAGGGTTCATGCCCATCAGGCATACAATCGAGATAACAAGCGGAAGTAAACCTTTGCTAGTTTTAGAGAAAGAAAATCCGGGAAACAGTTGTTTTGTAATACAGGTAAAGTTGTTCATTGTTGTTGGTTTGATAGATCAAATAATTTGATTCAATGGGTAACGTAGGAGTGGATTTTTACGCTGTATTTATAGATGCGGTAAAGAGCATACCGCCAACCAGGAAATATTATAGCGTTTCAGTTGTAGTCAATTGGGTAGAGTAATTCACAGGTATTTTGGAATAACTAAAATTGAGAATAATTATTGGTAAACACATGGATATTTTCACCATATTACTGAAGATTTAAGCCAAACTACAGGATAAATTGTGCAAATTCGGCTTGTTTTTCAATTCAATCCTCAACAATTAGCCTACTACCATATTTCTGTCATATAGCAGTTCCTTAATTTGTTTTAATGGACACAATACAAAAAGAATAGTTGATTGGCAGTACGATTGAATAGTCAAAGGATGCATTTTAATTATTTTGATGCATGAATAAGATAATAAGACTGGTTAAGGTCTTCAAAAATGTCTTTTCTGGAGCTGCTAGAATAAGAGGTTTTGGTTCGAAGATTCAAAGGATATTATGGATGGCTTTGACAAAAAAAGTTTTATCAATTACAATTTTAAGATTTTTTTTCGATACATAACACATTTTGATAATAAAATTTGATGTTATCTTTTTGTAACAGGCTAACAATCCCTGTTGCACTTAATGGTTCACCCTCCATTCCTGTGGTGTTTCTCCATACTCCTGTTTAAAAACTCTTGAAAAATAGGCAGGATCATTGTAGCCACATTCGTATGCTATTGAAGCAATAGTACTGGCAGGATTTTTCAGCATTTCTTTGGCTTTGTTCAGGCGGATGATCCGGATGAATTTATTAGGAGAGCAGCCAGTAAGTGCATCTAATTTCCGATGCAGCTGAGAATGGCTCATAAATACCAGTTTACACAATTGTTCAATTGTAAAGTCGGCATCAGATAAATGTATCTCTACGGCTTCTCTTACTTTTTTTACAAATTCATCTTCGATCTTATTATCGCTAACCGGTTCTTCAGTAATGATTATTTCTTCAGGCACCGGGTTGTTATTAAGGCCTGCTTTTTTAAGATAATACTGCTGCAGGTTTTGTCTTAGTTCCAGCAGTTTTTTTATCCTGATTAATAATTCTTCCCTGTTAAATGGTTTTTCAAGGTAGGCATCAGCGCCTTGCTGCAAGCCTTCTATTTTACTTTCTATATCTGCCTTGGCGGTAAGCATAATGATAGGGATATGGCTTGTATGTTCATCCATACGCAAGCGGCGGCACAGTTCAAAGCCGTCAACAAAAGGCATCATAACATCGGTAATGATCAGGTCGGGAACCAGTTCTGCGGCTATTTCCAATCCTTCTCTTCCATCCTTGCCCACAGCAAGGCGATAATCAGGCAGGCACGAAGCCGTGTATGCCACCACGTCAGCATTGTCTTCTACCAATAATATCAGTGGTTTTGCTTTGGGTTGTGTTTCGTTGCTTACCTCAATAGTATTGAGGGCCTCCGTATTTTTTTCCTCTTGCCGGTTTGTTTTTACTTCAGGGTAAGTAATGCTGTCTTTTGAAGCTATTGATTTTTTGAAAGGAAGTATCACTGTGAATTCACTTCCTTTGCCGGCACCTGTTGGCGGACTTTTTACTGTGATTTCACCTTCCATTAATTTTACCAGCTCTTTGGTAAGCGCCAGTCCAATGCCAGTGCCTTCTGTTTTTCTTGTATGGCTGTTATCAAGTTGATAAAATCTTTCGAAAATATGCTGAAGCTGGCTTTCGGGAATGCCTATGCCGGTATCTTTTACTTTTATTATCAATGAAGATTTACCTGTTTCATTAGGCACTGTTTGCTCAATTATTGAAATATAAATATTTCCTCTTTGGGGTGTAAACTTTAAAGCATTTGATAAGAGGTTAGATATGATCTGCCGGAGTTTTTCCGGATCGTACTCCATATTCAACGAATCCATCTCAGCTAAAAAGTGTAATTGTTTTTCCTGACTTTCGGCCAGCGAATGAAAAGACTCAACTATATAACGCAGAAAATTAATTACATCACCGCTTATCAATTGCAGCGACATTTTTCCGGTTTCTAATTTTGACAAATCAAGCATTTCGTTTACAAGGTTTAGCAGGCTTTCCCCGTTGCGTATGATCATATCCATGCCATTTTCCAGGTGCAGTGGAGGATTACTTTTTACCTGCTTTGCCATGCCCAATATTACAGTAAGCGGTGTACGGAATTCATGAGTGATGTTTGTGTATAGCTGCGTTTTTACTGTGTCCAGTTCTTTTATTCTTTTAGCTTCCAGCTGTTCTAAATTTAATTGTGATTGCAGCTTAGCCTTGTTCACAGTAAATTTAAAATATGCCCTGATACCTAATACTATTAATAACGCATACACGAAATAAGCCCACCAACTGAGCCACCAGGGCGGCAGCACTTTTATTTCAAGCATTGCAATATGATCACTCCATATTCCCTGGCTGTTGCTGCCCTGCACTTTAAAAATATATTTACCCGATGGCAGGTGTAAATAAGTGGCGGACCGCCTGGTGCCGCTTTCCACCCAATCTTTATCAACACCCACTAATTGATAACGGTATTTATTTTGACCAGAAGCTGTAAAATCAAGCGAAGAAAATTCAAGCGTAAGAATATCCTGTAAATAAGTAAGCGTAATACCTGTTGATTCTTCTATAGTGTTTTTTAATACAGCAGTATTATCACCAGGTGATACAGGCTGGTTATTTATTAAAATATCTGTGATAAAAACATTGGGCGTGTACCCCGGCAATAACATTTCTTTTGGCTTAAAAATATTAAGCCCGTTTACACCGCCAAATGCAAGATTGCCATTGGGAAGTTTGGCATAAGCACTCGTGTTAAATTCATCATCCTGCAGGCCGTTTGCTTTTGTAAAATTGCGAAACACCCAACCGTTAACGCTATTGTTTTTTGCAGGCTGCATACAAAAAATACCTTTATTACTGCTGCCCCAAATATTGCCTGCCTCATCAGGAAGTATTCCATACACTACATCATCGGGCAATCCATCTTTAGCAGTAAGATGAAAAAAATCGCCTGTGTTTTTATCAAGCCTGTTCAACCCTCCTCCCTTTGTACAAATCCATAAATATTTATTGGGCTCAGCAGGGTCATCCATAAAGCAGGACACATGGTTGTAGTTGAGCGAATTCCTGTTGTTGCTGTTATTATAATACCATTTTACCTGCGGCGATGAATTTTTATTTTCAGCAAAAGAAATTTTTACAAAACCCTCCCTCGTGCCTATCCAAAAAACACCCTGCTTATCTTCATACAAAGCGGTGCAAACAGTTTCGGTCTGCATGGGCCTTTCAGCATTGGTATTGATACTAAAGCTGTTAATTTTTTCTGTAGCAATATTAATTGTTGTAAACATGCCGCCCAGTCCCGGCATCCATATATTGCCTTTGCTGTCCTCCATCATCGGCTGCTTATCTCCGTGCCCATCATAAAAATTTATTTGTGGGTATGCTGTTAATTTATTTGTTGAATGACTGTATTTGTAATAGCCGCTGTTGTCGCTTTTAATCCAGTAATCCCCTGTTTTACTGACGATGAAATTATCAATCTCTTTTACCTGTGCAATTTTATTAAACGGATTTGTTGTAACAGAATCATGCCCCAGCCTGCGCCAGCCATAGGCAAAGTCACCTAAAAAAATATCATTGTTATTAACAGGCACAATAAACCGTACGCTGTAAGCAGGAAGCTGTGCCTGAAATTTGCTGCTGGCAGTATTGTACTTACGCAAACCATAACCAACAGTGCCAGTCCATACAATACCTGAGCGGTCAATAATAAATGGGTAAATCAATCTTGTAACCGGGGGCAGTTTCTTATTCCATTGCACAGGCTTGCCATTGCCCCAATCGCTCACATCGTAATAGTAATTCTCTCGGTGATGATGCCCCCACAACGGGCTGTTGGTTTTATAAATAATATTGCCCTGCGGCATTTTTTCTGTATCAAACAGCGGTGTTATGTTTTTGCCATCATACAAAAAAAGGTTGTTGTTTATAAGTATGTTTTCATCGTTTACAAAATAACCGTTGAATAAAAACTGTGCCCCCGGCAATTGTTCAAAACTATTGTTGGCTTCCCTAAATTTGTAAACAGTACCATCCATACCGCCAATCCACATATTGTTGTTTTTATCTTTACCCATGCCATATATGGCCACATTGTTTGGCAATTGCAATTTTGTAATAACAGGCGGAGCAGCTTTTTCAAAAAAACTATTGGCAACGGTTACAATATCTAAGCCGTTGTTATCGGTGGCAATTAAAATGCGTCCGTCCGGCATTTCAGCAATACCCTTTATTTCGTTGCCAGAAAGACCCGCTGCATTGGAAGAGTTTTGTGCAATGCGGTAAAATTTCCCGTTTGTTTTATCATAAATATTCACACCGGCATTTTCTGTGCCTGCCCATATCCTTCCTTTGGAATCTTCAAACAATTTTACAATGGTATTGCGGCTAAGGGTGCTGGCATTGTATGGGTCGTTTGTAAATACTTTAAAATTGTAACCATCGTACCGGTTCAGCCCGTTATTGGTGGCCACCCAAATAAAACCTTCTTTATCCTGCAGCATATCAAAGACCATACCCTGTGATAAGCCCTGTGCTGTAGAAATCACTTCATATCCATTTGCATTTTGTGCAGCAGCCCCCAACCATAAGCAGGTAATGGAAAGCGTAAGGATGGCCTTTAGATTGAGAAGCAGTTTCTGCATTTGCTATAAAGATAATTGGAAACCCTTTTTTAACTACACTGATCAAAAAGAAATTAGGTAACTGTTTTTAAAATGACGAATTAATCCTACTCCTGAACAATTAATCCTGCTGATAGAGATAAATGTACAGCAAGATGAATGATATGTACTCACTTACACCTGCCGCAGTACCGATTTTTGTATGGTTAAAGTTTGCCATGAAATCACTTCCGTTATTATTAACAGTTAAACCAAATTAAAATGAAAAAAAATCTTAGTAAGATGAAGCTCTTAGGTGTGCTATTAATGCTTATCCCTTTTGCAGGCATAAGCCAGGTAAAAAATGTAATATCTACCCAACGGGTATTTCCCAAAGCAGACAAAGTGATGGAGTTTGAAAAAGCGCTTGCCGCACATGCACAAAAATATCACACAGGTGATGCACATTGGCGGGTGTTTAGCATACAGTCGGGCCCGGATATGGGAGGTTACCATGTTACCGAAGGCCCAACCAGTTGGGAAGGGGAAGACACAAGAGGAAATTTAGGCGAAGAACACATGACAGACTGGAATAAAAATGTGTCCATCCATTTAACTGACAGGAGATCGGGCGGCTATTCTGTTTATGTTGACTCTTTGAGTACAGTAGCGTTGGGTGATTTTTCTGATAAAATTCAGATTACACATGTGTACCCCAAACTTGGCTGGAATAATAAAGTAGTAAGCATGATAAAAAAACTGAAAGCAGCATGGACTGCAGAAGGCTCAACTATTGCCGTATACCAGGCCAACGGTTCCGGCCCTGCCCAATACACTTTGGTAAACAGGTACAAGCAAGGCCTAAAAGAAAAGGCCAATGGCTTTCGCAAACCATTCAGGGAAACTTATGATGGTGTACATGGTGCAGGCGCTTACGAAGAATACCTTGAAGATTTGCGGAATTATGTAAATGAAGTATGGAGTGAATTGCTTTTTATGCGTAAAGATTTAAGTTCGAAATAAGGTTTAAAATACCAGACTAAACCTGTAAGGTTTTTATAACCTTACAGGTTTTTTTTAAAATTTTTTTAAATAAATGACAAAGCTTTCTCTTTTTTAATCACGAATTGATTCCGTGGCTGCCCAATATATCCTGCTCATCGTTTGAAAATATCTTTTTACAATCCGCTCCTTATAAAAAACAACTTAATTTTGCGGTCTGAAATCAAATGGGTACTACTGATGAATGAAAAGCTGCAACAGTTGAGCATCGCAATACAAGGCGAATTATATTTTGATAATACCATGCGGCTGCTTTATGCCACCGACGCATCAGCTTACAGGGAGTTGCCCCTGGCTGTCGCCATTCCAAAAAATGTAGATGACATCAAACAATTGATTGCATTTGCAAGGGCTAATAAAACCTCGTTGATACCCCGTACTGCCGGTACTTCACTGGCAGGGCAGGTGGTGGGCAATGGCATTGTGGTGGATGTGTCAAAAAATTTTACACAAATAATAGAATTCAATAAAGAAGAAAGATGGGTTCGTGTACAGCCCGGCGTTATCAGGGATGAACTGAATTTTTTTCTCCGGCCGCATGGTTTATTTTTTGGCCCCGAAACATCTACGGCCAACAGAGCGATGATGGGTGGTATGGTTGGCAACAACAGTTGCGGCAGCAACTCGGTGGTATATGGCAGCACCCGTGAACATTTATTAGAAGTGAAAGCATTGCTGAGTGATGGAAGTGAAGTTGTTTTTTCATCGCTGGATATAGATGGGTTTCATGGTAAATGCGAAGGCAGTACATTAGAAGCAAATATTTATAAAACAGTAAGAAGCCTGCTGAGTGATTACAGCAACCAACAGGAAATTCGGATGCATTTTCCTAAACCATCTATTGAAAGAAGGAACACCGGTTATGCGGTGGATTTGTTGCTGGAGAGTGCACCCTTTACTGCCGGCAAAGAAGATTTTAATTTTTGCAAATTAATTGCCGGGTCAGAAGGTACGCTGGCTTTTATTACTGAAATAAAACTGCATGTGAATGAAGTGCCGCCTAAAGAAACAGGTTTGCTATGTGTGCATTTCAACAGCATTGATGAATCGCTGAGAGCCAATATTATTGCCATTCAGTTTAAGCCGAGCGCCAGTGAACTGATTGATCATTATATTTTAGAATGTACCAAAAATAATATTGAGCAAAACAAGAACCGTTTTTTTGTAAAGGGCGATCCGGGAGCTGTGTTGGTGGTGGAGTTTTGCAGAAATACAAGAGAAGAAATTATGACCATCGCATCGGAAGTGGAAACAGCCATGCGTTCTGCCGGGCTGGGGTATCACTTCCCGTTACTGTTTGGCGACGATACAAAAAAAATATGGACATTGCGAAAAGCCGGTCTTGGTTTGCTCGGAAATTTACCCGGCGATGAAAAGGCAGTGCCGGTAATTGAGGATACCGCAGTGGATGTAAACGACCTGCCAGCCTACATTGCAGCGTTTAATAAAATTTTAGAGAAGTACGATTTACATGCAGTACATTATGCTCATGCCGGCAGTGGCGAAATTCACCTGCGGCCCATCATCAATTTAAAAACGGTGGAAGGCAATGCACTGTTCAGGATCATTGCGGAAGAGATTGCCACATTGGTAAAAAAATTCAATGGTTCACTGAGTGGTGAGCATGGCGATGGAAGATTGAGGGGTGAATTTATTCCGCAGATGGTAGGTGAAAAAAATTACCAGTTGCTGAGGAAAATAAAATACACCTGGGATCCGGAGAATATTTTTAATCCACACAAAATTGTTGATACCCCTTCCATGAATACGATGCTTCGGTACACACCCGGGCAGCAGACACCTAAGTTCAATACCATCTTCCGATATAAGGATCAGGATGTATTGCAACATGCGGAGCAATGCAATGGCAGTGGTGATTGCCGTAAAACTGAATTGAGTGGTGGTACCATGTGTCCAAGCTATATGGCTACCAAAAATGAAAAAGATACTACCAGGGCAAGAGCTAATATTTTGCGTGAGTTTTTAACCAACTCAGAAAAACTCAATCGCTTTGATCATAAGGAAATTTATGATGTGATGGACTTATGCCTGAGTTGCAAGGCTTGTAAAAGCGAATGCCCGAGTAATGTAGATGTAGCAAAATTAAAAGCAGAGTTTTTGCAACAGTATTATGATGCCAATGGTGTGCCTTTCAGAAGTAAACTCATTGCTAACTTCAGCAAGAGCGCAAAGCTTGGGGCAATGATGCCGGGCCTTTATAATTTTGCAATGACCAATTCCTTTATCAGTAAAACCATCAAAAAATTGAGTGGCTTTGCTGAAGAAAGAAGTATGCCAACGATGTATAAAACAACATTGGGAAGTTGGTTTAAAAAACATGCACCCGTACGTAAAAGCCATCATGCAACGGTAAACCTGTTCTGCGATGAATTTACAAATTTCAATGATACGGAAATAGGTATCAAAGCAATTACTTTATTGGAGAGGTTAGGCTACAACGTTATCATACCAACACATATTGAAAGTGGCAGGGCATGGCTGAGCAAAGGATTATTAAGAGAAGCAAAAAAGATCGCTAACACCAATATTGAATTATTGAAAGATGTGGTAGCCGCTGATGAACCTTTGATCGGCATTGAACCATCCGCTATTCTTACCTTTCGTGATGAATACATTGACCTTGCAACGGACGAAAACTTTGCTGCAGCCAAAGCATTGAGCAAAAATGTTTTTATGATCGATGAATTCATTGCATCCGAAATTGAAAAAGGCAATATCAGCAAAGATCATTTTACAAAAGAAAAAAAACTCATCAAGCTGCATGGCCATTGCCAGCAAAAATCATTATCTTCTGTTGCAGCTTCTGTAAAATTATTGTCACTTCCCGAAAATTATACAGTAGAAGTTATCCCTTCCGGATGTTGTGGTATGGCCGGTTCTTTTGGTTACGAAAAAGAGCATTACGAATTATCCATGAAGATTGGAGAGTTAGTATTGTTCCCAACTGTACGCAAACAACCCGAAGAAGTAATCATTGCTGCACCAGGCACCAGTTGCCGCCACCAGGTAAAAGATGGTACGGGCAGAAATGCACTGCATCCTGTAGAAGTGTTATATGAAGCATTACTGTGATGCAGCAGGAAAATAACTTTGCAGAACGATTAATTTCCCAATGACTGTAAATACAAAAGCTACCCCTTAAGGTAGCTTTTGTATTGGCATTATCAATTTTACTTAGTTGAAAATATATCTTACCCCTAACTGTATCTGGTACCTTGAAGCCTGGCTGGTACTGTTTTGGAATGTACTGCCAAGTGGTATTTTATTAGCAGCGTCGAAGTAAGGGAAACTAAATACTGGCTTACCTGCATTTGCTCCTGTTGTTTCTACACGTAAGTAGTTTAACAGGTTGGTACGGTTAGGTACTTTCAATATTCCCCAGTTTCTGTTTAATAAATTGCTGAAGTTAAAAATATCCATGGTGAAACGGATGGTGTTGCGCTTGCCACCAACATTCACATAAAAATCCTGGGTAAAGTTTAAATCAACTTTGCTGTAGAAAGGAAGTAAAGCACCATTTCTTTCTGCATATTTTCCTCTCCTGTTTTTTAAATAATCGTCTTGCTGGATGTAGCTGTTTAACTGGTTCCAGATTTCATCGGTTGTTCTTGGATCCTGTGCTGCAGTGCCGGCTCTTTCTAAAATAATTTCATCTTTAGCAGCCGGTACATAGATCAGGTCATTAGAAGTAAGTCCGTCATTGTTAAGATCGCCAACATACAGGTAGTTCATCGTACCTGCATTGGCAGATTCAAATGTTAATCCAAATGAAGTGGCAAAATGTTTTGCATATTCAAAGCGGTAAGCTGCTGCAGCAACTACCCTGTGTGGCTGAATAAAATTTGAATTGGAAATTACATCGTCATTAGGATCGCCTGAAACAGAGCGGTCTCTCCAGATAGACTGAGCAATAGAACCACCATCATTTACAGATTTACTTTTGCCATAGCTGTAGGCAACCATGGTGTACAGGTTGTTTGCATTGCGCTGTAATTGTAAGGTACCATTATAAGAATATCCTTTTGAAGTATTCTTCATCACGATGGCATCAGAAATATTTGGATTGGCTGCAGTAGCACCACCGGCACCACTCCAGATTTTTGAAGAGCTGTACCTGATCCTGTTATCATAACCCATCAAGGCAGCACCTGTTATTGGCAGGTTGATATTTTGATGATATACTGCATTGATGTCTTTATTATAAATACCTTCTATTGTTGCCACAATGTCTAATGGCAATTTAATGTCTAACGCCAGGTTGGCCCTGAACAATTGAGGAAATTTAAAATTTTGATCTGTGATAGCGAGGTTATAGCTGGTATTGGAAGTTGCATTTTGTGGAATATAAGCAGCTACATTTGGATTGAATGCAACACCTGATGTATTGGTAAACGATCCAAAGTCCACGCCGTTATTGCTCAGCTGATTGCTCAACCATACAAATGGAGGAGGTCCTGCAAATACACCGGCTCCACCTCTTAACTGTATTGTTTTATCTCCCTCTATATCGTAGTTAAAACCAACTCTTGGGCTCCACAAAATTTGTGTAGATGGTGCCCTGCCGGTTTCAATTTTTTCACCATTCCTGTAAGTAAGTGCATCTGCATTGGCGTTGGTAATAAAGTTCTGTTCGTAGATTGGAATATCAGCTCTTAATCCAAGGGTTAAAGTAAAGTCTTTGCTTACATTCCATTTATCCTGGACAAAAAAGCCTAACTGTAACGAACGCAAACTTGCAAAAGGAAATTCGCCGCCTTTACGGGCTGAGTATTGCAAAGCATAACGGGTAGCATTAGCCCGGCCACTATTTACACTGGCATAAAAAGAATCAACATTGGCAAAACGGTAGTTACCATAATAGTTAGGTGCAAAACCATTGACAAATTTGTTGTAAGTGTTTTGTGTACCAAAGTTGAAAGTGTGTTTGCCTTTGTACAAAGTAACAATGTCGTTGAACTGCCAGGTATCTGTACTCAATACATTGTTGGCAGTAAAAGGCTCGTATCCAAAAGATGTAAAAGTAGATCCCTGACCATTTTCAATATCAACCAATGGGAAAGCACTGCTGCCCGGGCTGCTCCTGAAATCCCTTAACCTGTTGTAACCAACTTGTATTTTGTTTGAGAGTTTGTTGCTTAAACGGGTATTCAATTCAGCAATAACAATATTGAAATTATTATTGATGATGTAAGAAGAAGAAAGGAAAGGCATGGCAGTAGTGCTTGGCTGGCGGTTGTTGCCGGGTGCACCACTGTTACTGGCCGCTACGTTACGGTGAGATTTTAAATAATAATAATTGATATTAAATGTATTCTTACTGTTGATATTCAAATCAATCCTGGCAGTTACTTTATCGCTGTAGGTATCGTAAGTATAATTTTCATACGCTCCGGGATCGTAGTTGAATTTTTGCATCAGGAATGTTTTCAATTGATCCAATGCATCTCCACTTGCTTGTGATACATTCACGCCGGTAGAACCATTTCGGCTGGCAACCCTTGCTGTACCCGGTGTGCTGATTCTTTCCTGCTCTCCGCTTAAAAAGAAAAATAATTTGTTTTTGATGATAGGGCCACCAATAGTAACACCCCTGTTTTTAAAATTAAAATCTTGTTTTGCAATAGTTGTGCTTCCAATTTTAGTTCCTGTTAATCCTGGGGTTTTTACAAAATCGTAGATAGAACCTTTGAATTCATTGGTTCCGCTTTTAGTTACAGCGTTAATGCCTGCACCAGTGAAACCACCCAATGTAACATCATAAGGTGCCAGGTTTACCTGTAGTTGTTCCAATGCTTCAATGCTGAATGGCTGTGAGTTTGTTTGTCCTCCCAATGAGCCTGCCAAACCAAAAGTGTTATTAAAGCTGGCACCATTAACCGTAAGATTATTGTAAGAGCCGCTTCTTCCGGCAAAGCTGCTGCCATTGGCAGTTGGTGTAAGTTTTGTAAAGTCGCTGATACTTCTGTTAGTAGTTGGCAGCCTGTCAATTTGTTGGCGGGTAATTACTTCAGCAGAACCGGTACGGCTGCGGCTGAAAACTTTATCGCTGCGGCGTGCCGTAACCAATACTTCAGTTAAATTGGTATTGTTATTTACCAGGCTGTAATCTGCTTTAAATGCAGTACCCAATGTAAGAAAAACATCTTCCTGTTTTTCTTCTTTGTATCCCACAAAGCTGGTGGTGATAGTATAAGGCCCGCCAATCCTTACATTGGAAAGATTGAAACGGCCATCCTTACGGGAAGTAGTTACATACTTGGTGCCTGTGGGCAAGTGAACAGCAGTAACGGTAGCTCCGGTTAGTGCTGCTTTTTTACTGTCTGTTACAATTCCCTGAATTTCGGACGTTGTTTCCTGTGCTTTTGTAGCCAGGCCCATTAATAAAAACAGGATGGCCAGGAGGTTGATTTTTTTTCTCATAATCATAGTTTGAAATTTTTGCAAAGGTCAGTGTATATGACCTGGTGGTGTAAGCAGTTTTGGTTAAAAAATCATTACCATTCCGTCCTAATGAAGTAAATACCTTTTTTAAATCAGGATGAATATGGTTTTATATAGCAGTTAAAAAAATATGCTTATTGTTACTACCAGCACAATGACAATTTTTTTTGGGTAAGTGTTGCTTACACTTAATTTTATACCAGTTGCTTTGCTTTTATTTCCTGCAAAAGAAACCATTTTTTTGCAATTACCAGTTATTTTAAAAGAAGAATGTTAATAAGCTGGTTATAACCAATCTTTCCTTATAATGAAAATATTAAAATGGGAAACACCATTAACTTTGCAGTCAAAAAATTTGAAACATGTTAGATAGTATTGAAAGTGCGATAGCGGATATTAAGAAAGGTAAACTGGTGATAGTGGTGGATGATGAAGAGCGGGAGAATGAAGGAGATTTTATTACAGCAGCCGAAAACGTTACGCCGGAGATAATTAATTTTATGAGTACCTATGGCAGGGGCCTTATCTGTGCACCGATTAGTGAAAAACGCTGCGATGAGCTGAACCTGCAGCCGATGGTAACTGATAATACTTCTTTACATGCTACTCCTTTTACAGTGAGTATCGATTTGCTTGGGCATGGCTGCACTACAGGTATTTCTGCAAGCGACCGGGCAAAAACTGTACAAGCATTGGTGAACCCTGATACAAAGCCGGAAGACCTTGGAAGGCCAGGACATATTTTTCCATTAAGAGCCAGGAAGGGCGGGGTGCTTAGAAGAACCGGGCATACAGAAGCTACGGTAGATTTATCAAGACTTGCCGGCTTTTCTGAAGCTGGTGTGCTGGTGGAAATAATGAATGAAGATGGCACCATGGCTAGGCTGGATCAGTTGAAAGAAATTGCTAAAAAATTCGATTTAAAGCTGGTTTCCATCAAAGACCTGATTGCTTACCGGCTTGATAAAGAAACACTGATTAGTGAAGAAGAAAAAGTGCAGATGCCTACCAAATACGGCATTTTTGAATTAATAGCTTTTAAACAACTTAATACCGGCGAAATACATTTGGCGATAAAAAAAGGGGAATGGAAACATGATGAACCGGTAATGGTGAGGGTACACAGCAGTTGTATGACGGGAGATATTTTAGGATCGCTGCGTTGCGATTGCGGTGACCAGTTGCACAAAGCCATGAAGATGATAGAGACGGAAGGAAAAGGTGTGGTATTGTACATGAACCAGGAAGGCCGTGGCATTGGATTGCTGAATAAATTAAAAGCTTACAAACTACAGGAACAGGGCATGGATACTGTAGAAGCCAATTTAGAATTGGGCTTTGGTATGGATGAAAGGGACTATGGTGTGGGTGCCCAAATATTGCGTCATTTGGGTATCTGCAAAATGAAACTGATGAGTAACAATCCCCGGAAAAGGGCAGGCTTGCTGGGTTATGGATTGGAAGTGGTGGAAACCATTCCCATCGAAATAAAACCTAACCAGCACAACGAAAAATATTTGACTACAAAGAGAGATAAGCTGGGGCATAATATTTTGAATGAGCATTAAAAATGCTGGTATCAAAATTTATTTGTCAATCTTTTTTTGTGCCTTCTGTTTGTCGGGATTTGATTTGAATATCTGGGATAGTTTATCTACATCCTTGCGGTAGGATAGGCTTACACCCGTTCTGTTTCGCTGTCCTACCAAATCGTAATTGGTACGGTTGAAGCCCACCACTCTCACTTTACCGCTTTTGCCTAATATCCATTCTACAGTAATATCGGGGGTTACCAGTAAGTTGGTGTTGCGGTTAATACTGGCATAAGGATTATTGTAATCGAGGTTGACTCCGGCAGTAATTATGAGCCTGCCATTGAGCAGGGTATATACTAAATTACTTTTTGCTGCCGCCTGCAGTTTTTCTACATTTTCCTGCAGGCCGAGACTGGAATTGATGTCGACATTGATGGTTAAGTTTTTAATATATTTTGATATCAGGCTGTTAAAAAATCCTGTGATGGCGTTGGATACCACACCACCAATAGTGCCGGCAATTACATTATAGCCACTTCCTGCTGTTATAACACTCTGGTTGGTATTGATGAAGGAATTAAACAGCAGCAAAGAGGTTACTTGTTTATTCAAATCATTTTTATCTTCTTTAAATTGCTCTAATTTTTTCAGGATTAAAAAATCTGTAATGGGGCTTCCTGTGGGCAGCTTAAATTCAAAATCAATAGAAGGTTTTAGCAGGGTTTCTGTTAAATGGGCCAGTATCCTCAGGTTGGATATTTGATTGAAACTGGTACCTGAAGCAAGGCTGCTGAAATTAACTTTGGTGGCAAGGTATTCTGCCTCAATATCAATCTTGGCTTTGAAAGGATCGCCATCCCAGATAAGGGTGCCGCTGGTTACTGTAAAATATTTTTTTAAGAAAGTCTGAAAGTTAAAAGTGTATTCACCTTTGGTGATTTCGTACCTGCCATTGATGCTTAGCGGCTCTCTATTACCAACTCTTATTTTCAACAATCCATCACCTTCTCCTTTAATAATATCACCCGTGGACTCATCTAATATTACATCCACTTTACAGGATGGGTTGGCAGTAAGTTCCATATTTACCAATACAGAAGCGGCAGATTTTGTTTTAAATGTTTCCTCCATCCTGTTACCAAACTGTATGAAATCAATGTAATCAATCACGCCGCTTTCAATACTGTTGCCACTTAAAATATAGATATGGCTGCTGTCCAGACGGCTTGGTTCACCAGTGATGTTCATCAAAATATTATCTTGGCTGCCCGATAGTACCATGTTGGCTTTACCAATCACTTTGCCATAAAACTGGCTGTTGTCTTTTTTTGTGGTATTCAGCACCAGCAACCTTTTAGTGTCAAAAACCATGTTGTCAAATTCGATGTCTTTAAAAAAATGATGGTACATTTTTCCACTGAGTGTAGCCGTATTGTTAAGTGTATCTCTTAATTCAATATTGCCAAAATTGATTTCATTGGGGTTAAAAATAATACTCCTGTTTTTGAAGAGGTATTTGCATTGTGTAAAATTCACCACCATGGAAGCCTCATTGATGTTGGCCGTTCCCGTTATCACAGCCTGTTTATCTTTTACTGAATATTCCAGGTCGTTTGTGTTGGCCGTTCCTTTTATATTGCTGAAAATATCTCCGAGGTAATTGTTGAGGATAGACAGGTCAAGCTTTTCTGATTTCAACAAAATATGGGTCAGCTCAGAAGTGCTGTCGCTTAAAGAAATGGTGCCGTCAATATCAAATTGGTTGTCTTTATTTTCTGATTTTGCTTTCAGGTTCAGGATACCTGTTTTAGTGTTGAGGCCGATACTGGCTTTTACAAGACCGATAGAATCTTTGCCCAATTTGAATCCTTCAATGTAGGAATTGTCAGATACAATAAATGGTTTTCCAAACGGATCCGAAATGGTAACAGTGCCGGACAACTGGCCTTCCATCTTTGGTTCTTTTGTAAGAAATGGTACAAAGTCTTCCAAATTTAATTTAGTAAGTTCCAGTACTACATCATTGCTGTTAAGTATTTCGGAAGGTTTGGTACTGATTTTTATCTGCTGGTTGCCCTGCACAAATTTTACTTCGCTGGCGCTTACCTGCGATTTACGAAAACTGATTTCGCCGTCTTTTTCCAGCTCCCATTTTTTATCATTGATAATAAAAGAAGAAGGAAAGAAATCAATTTTTACGCCATCACTCATGGTAATCAGCCTTGCGTTAATAGCAGCATCACTCAGCGTTTTGCTGGCGCTGGTTTTTATGCTGATGTTGGAAGTGTCGTTGAATGAAGTGAATACCAAATTGGTGGAAGGCAGGTGCAGGCTGTCGTTTAGCGTTACATCATCCACATCAACTATTGTAGCAAGGCTGTCCAAAGTACCCTTGCCCTTCAGCCGGATATTATTAAAAATTTTTCCATCGTAGCTAAACTCCGGCACCGTGGCATTTATATTCAGCTCATTACTTTTTAGTTTAAGGTTGCCGCTGATATTACTGTTGTTGAAACCTTTTAATTTTTTATTCAGCAGATGTATGTAGGCATCAGCCGCTTCTTTTGTGTTTATTTCAAAAGAAAAATCCTGGTTGCTTACCTGGTAAGATGGTTTTTTTATGTAAGCCGGATAATATCGGCTGAGGAAAACTTTAAAGGCATCCGGCAATTCTAATATTTTAAAATTACCGGTAATGTCTGCATCCACTTCGTTGGAATGGAGGGATAAATATTTTTGCCCGTTTACTATCTGCGAACCCAGTACCAGCGAATCAAAAGACAATGGAACTCCGCTGTGCAGCAGGCTGGCATCGGTTATTTTTGCAGTGCCTAAAAAATTATCAATATTACTGCCGGTAAAATTAAAATTGAAATGACCTTTCAGTTCAAATTCATCTTTCGTTAAATTCAATTTTTTAAAATCTGCTTTGGCCAGTTGAGCATCAAAATTAAACTGTGGTTCTTTGCCATTGAGGTCGATGGTGCCAACTAAATTGTCCACTTTTAAATTAGGGTCGTTGATGCTGGCAAGGCCATTAAAAAATCGCTTTTTAAAATCTCCTTTAATGATAATGTTTTGATAGTTGTAGCCGCTGTATTCAATATTGTGGATGTCGCCATTAAAATTAGCGTCTAAATTTTTGGTTGAAAAACCACTGCCTTTTACCGTACCATTAAATGTGATAGCCCCCATCTTACTGTCATCAATAAACTGCCCCAGCCGGAAACCCTGTGTTGAAATTTTACCAGAATAAACAGCTGGTTTTCCTTCCGGTACTTTAAGATTAAGGTCGCCGGTAATGGTACCCAAATCGGTATTGATGGTGCCAAAAGCAACAAAGTCTTTGATGAAGCCGGTATAGTTTCCTCTGTAACGTATATTGCCCAGCCTACTGAGTTTCGGCGGATCTATATTTTTTAAATCAGGGATGAGAATAGCCAGATCGGTGTAAGTGGTTTTTAATTCATTTACTTTAAAGTCGATAAAAGTATTGTCAATATCGGGCAGCCCTCTTAAAGCAATATCACCATCCACAATGTTGTTGCCGCTTTTAATCAGCATTTTCTTTATCGTAAAATTATCTACTGTTCCTTTGGCTTTGCCGGTAATTTTAAAAATCTTTTTCCATGTTTTTACATCTGGTGCAAAGAAAGCAAGGTCATCAGTGTTGAGTTCGCTGTTGATAAAGTTGGCATCTAAATTTATCTTGTGCTCAAAGTTGCTCATGTCTTTACCAAAATCGGCGTAGCGCATGGAATAATAATTGCCCAGCCTGCTTTTATTGGTCTGAAGGTCGAGGTTTTTAAATTCCATTACTTCTGGTGTAAAGAGCATATTGGCCTGCAGTTTTTTTACTTCAAAGCCACTCCGTTCTTTTGTTGAAAGCAAAATATCAGTGGTAAGGCTGTCATTTTGCATACGGCCATTTTTAAAATCAGCATTGATGTTCACAAAGCGGATATGGCTGCCATCAAAGCGGCCGGTATAAATGCCCCTGTTCAAATTTTCAACTTCATTTCCAAACGTGCCATTTATAATGTGTACAGTTGCAGCATTTATCACCCATCCATCATTGTTTTTTTGTTTTTGTGCCGTGTCTTTTGGCTTTTGCGGTAAGTCTTTATTCAGCCTATCCAGAACCCCGGCATAATCAAATTTGGTAAATACCGGCTGGTCAATATTTAATTTACTGATGCTGATTTTCTTTTTTTCAAAATCAATATCATCGGTTAGCAATTCAAGGTCTTTCAGAGCTACATACATATCCTGCCCCTTCCATTTATCTGTTTGCTTAAATAGGATATTGTGCAGTTTCATCTCTTTTAAGCTAAACACAATCCCTGCTTTTTTTGCAGTATCTTTTTTTGTCGGTGAAAAATAATCGATCAAAAACTGGTAATTCCATACAGAGTCGGTGCGGTGCATATCCACTACTGCATCTTCCAGCGATACATAATTTAAAGTGGCTTTATCTTTTAAAAAAAACCAGTCGGTAATGTTTACCTTGGCACTGCCGGCAAATAATAAAGTGTCTTTATGCTGATCTTCTATCAACAGCCCTTTCAGATTCATCTTGTCAAAAAAGCTGTAGTCAATATGCTGTATCCTGATCGTCGCATGTAATTTATCGGAGAGGTTATTGGTTACTATTCTTACAAGCCAATTTTGCACAGGCCTTACATGGAGTGTGGACCAAATGAATAATACCAGCAGGAAAAAAGAAAGGAAGAACCAGCTTTTATGCCTGGTTTCAGTAAAAACAAAAAGCCAGCCAATCACCCAGCTAATGGATGCAAGAATAAAAATCCATAAAGGATAAACTGGCCTTACATAAATTATCAGCACAGCCAACACCGACCAAAATATCAGTGTAAGAAAAAACCATTTTAATATGTTGAGGCTTTTGTGCAGTGGATAGTTCAATTATGGTAAAAATAGCGATTCGCCCTGTCTGGGCAAATTCAATACCAAACTTTGTATTTTCTTTTGATTTTTTTTGATGCAGTAAACTGAATTCCCGGCAAAAGAATATTTATTTACTTTCGTTCATTTGCCGGTTAAATCCTTGCAGCCTGTTTCTAGCAATAGACAGGCTCACCCAGCCATTATTCTTTATCATTTTAGCAATGTATATAATTTGCCCCACATGATAAGGATAATGGGCAAGCTGCCGGTTGATTGCATCTGTTACCGTTAGTGCTTCACTGCGGATGTAAATTGTTTTCAGTAAATCTGCTTCTGCCAAACTGCTAATTGAAGTCAGGCAACAGGCCCAACCTTTTTCCCATAACTCAAGCAGTTGTTGTTTTGATGCTGCAGTGATTTCAAATTCAGCCTCCCTGTTGCGCCATTCCTTTTCTCCATCGGTGGTTAAAAAATCAGTCCACCGGCTAAGCATATTACCAGCCACATGCTGAATGATGATGGCAATACTGTTGCTTTCTTCATTAGGGGTAAAATGAAAATCAGCATCTGTTAATACAGCAAATGTCTTGTCGCCTAATTCTTTGTAGTAGCCCAATCTTTTAACGGCACTCTCCAAAAATATTTTACCGATGGAAGTCATCTTGATTACTACTTTTTTTAAGTCTTAATACTCATTGCTTACAACTTATTACTTACAACTTTCAACTTACAACTCAATATCCCTCCGCCGCATCATCGCCTCTCTTATCACCCACAGCAATAATTTTTTTGCCTTTTACCTGTATCAGTTCTGTACGGCCAATATCTCCACGTTTGTTAATCTTGTATCCCATCGCTTCCAACGCAGCTAATGTAACAGTATCAAAATCATGCTCTGCAAAAACTTCATCCGGCAGCCATTGGTGATGAAACTTTGGTTTGTTCACTGCATCTTCAGCACTCATACCAAAGTCAACCACATTGACAATGCTTTGAAAAACGCTGGTAGGAATGGTAGTGCCACCGGGAGTTCCAACAACGAGGTAAGTTTTTTTATTTTTCAAAACAATGGTTGGCGTCATACTGCTCAACATTCTTTTGCCCGGCGCAATGGCATTTTTTTCATTGCCCACAGCACCGTACATATTAGGCACACCAGGCTTCACACTAAAATCATCCATTTCATTGTTCAATAAAAATCCTGCACCCCCAACAACCGTACGGCTTCCAAAATGCCCGTTCAAAGTAGTGGTCACACTCACCGCATTGCCTGCTGCATCTATCACACTCAGGTGAGTGGTTTCTTCACTTTCTTTCATCACACCGGCACCGGTGGCCTTGCTGCTGCCAGCTTTGCCGGGTATATAATCTTTTATTCTTTCCTCAATATATTTTTTGCTTACCAATGTTTTTACCGGCACTTTTACAAAATCAGCATCACCTAAAAATTCTGCCCGGTCTGCAAAAGCCCTGCGTTCTGCTTCCACCATCAGCTGCACACTGACAGCGGTTTGAAATTTCATAGCAGCAATATTTTTGTCTTCAATCATGCCCAGCATTTGCTGCAGAATAATGCCACCGCTGCTGGGCAACGGCATGGTAATTATTTGGTAGCCACGATAATTAAATTGCATGGCTTTTCTTTCTTTGGCTTTATAATTTTTCAGGTCATCTAAAGAAATAATGCCTTTTCCTTTTTTCATTTCTTCCACAATCAGCCTGGCTGTTTCACCTTCATAAAAACCTTTGGCACCAAGGTCTCTAATGCGTTTTAAGGTGCTGGCTAAATTTGGCTGAATTAAAATATCAGCTTCTTTCCACGGCACAAATTTTACAAAAGCCACCGGCGAAGTATTGAGTGCGGTAAATTCTTTTTGAAATTCATTAAAATCATCAGCCTGTGATTTGGTAATGGCAAAACCTTTTTCTGCAAGGTCAATGGCAGGTTGTATCAATTTTTTAAAAGGCAGTTTGGCGTATTTCATGCTGGCAAATAAACCAGCCACCGTACCCGGCACACCAACCGCCAGGTGCCCATCCTGCGATAAATTCATTTGTGCATTGCCGTCACTGTCCAGGTACATATCCCGGTTTGCTTTGGCTGGTGCTGTTTCCCGGTAATCAATGGCAATATTTTTTCCATTGCTCAAATGACCCACTAAAAAACCACCGCCACCAATATTGCCTGCACCCGGGTACACCACTGCCAGCGCCAGTTGTGTGGCAATGGCTGCATCCACTGCATTGCCGCCCTGTTTTAAAATTTGCACACCCACTTGGCTTGCCAACGGATGAGCACTTACCACTGCACCGTTAGCTGCCGTTGCTTTTTTTTGTGAGTGGTATTTATAAGGATTAATTTGTGCATTACCTTGCAAGGCAACCAGCAGAAAGAGGACTGATAATTTTGTAAACTTGTTTTTCATCAACATCATTTTTAAATGCAATTAATTTTATGAGCCAAACTGTAAAATATCTATTGAGCTTTATTGGCGTCGCACTCTTGTACAAAATATCATTATTGAACAATTCAACAGCATAACAGCTTTCAACAAAATATCAAACATCGAATTTTCAACACAAACAATTCAACAATAAAACAATCCAACAATTTAATTTAATAAAATTTTGTATGAAAAAAAATCCCCTGCTGTTTTTTATTATCTTATTTACTGCAAATATTCTCCAGGCACAATCTATCAAAAGCCCGGATGATTTTTTGGGGTATTCTTTAGGCAGTAAATATACACCGCATTATAAAATCGTCAGCTACTTTAATTATGCAGCCACAGCCGCTGCCAGCCAAATGAAACTGGAGCAGTACGGCGAAACCAATGAAGGCAGACCTTTGCTGCTGGCCTTTGTAGCATCTGCAGAAAATTTTTTAAAGCTGGAAGAAATAAGAAAAAATAACCTTCGCCTTACGGGCATGCTCACCGACAAAGCACCCGATGTAAATGCACCTGCCATAGTTTGGCTCAGCTACAATGTGCATGGCAACGAAACCAGCAGCAGCGAAGTGGCCATGAAAGTATTGTATGAATTATTAAATCCTGCCAGCATTGCGGCAAAAGAATATTTAAAAAATGTAGTGGTCATCATTGACCCCTGCATGAATCCCGATGGACGTGACAGGTATGTACACTGGCAGGCTCAAATGGTTGGAAAAAATGCCAACCCCAATCCTGAAGCAAGGGAACACAACGAACCCTGGCCCGGCGGCAGAACCAATCATTACAACTTTGACCTGAACCGGGACTGGGCATGGCAAACACAGGTGGAAACACAGGCAAGAATGAAAATGTATAACCGGTGGATGCCGCAGGTTCACAGCGATTATCATGAACAGGGGTATAACAATCCGTATTATTTTGCTCCTGCTGCAGAACCTTATCATGAAGTGATTACGCCTTTTCAAAAAAGTTTCCAGGTGGAGATAGGAAGAAACAATGCAAAGTATTTTGATGCCAACGGCTGGCTGTATTTTACCAAAGAAGTATTCGATCTTTTTTATCCTTCGTACGGAGATACTTATCCATTGTACAATGGCAGTATCGGGATGACTTTTGAACAGGGTGGCGGCCCTCGTGGAAGTTCTGCTGTGATTACCAATACCGGCGATACATTGACACTGAAAGACAGGATTGCCCATCATTTTACCACCAGCATGAGTACCATTGAAGTAGTGTCAAAAAATAGTGGAAGGGTGATAACAGCGTTTAAGAAATTTTTTGATGATGCCAAAACAAACGGCGTGGGAGAATACAAAACCTTTGTGGTAACGGATGTAAACAGCAACCGGATAAACGGTTTAAAAAGACTGTTGGATGCAAATGGTATTCACTACAGCTACAGCAATGCTGCTGCATTAAAGGGCTACAATTATTTTACGCAGAAAGAAGAAAATTTTACCACAAATAACAGTTTGCTGGTAAGCACTTACCAGGCAAAAGGGGTTCTGGCAAAAGTTTTGTTTGAACCAAAATCAAAACTCGCCGACTCTGCCACTTACGATATTACTGCCTGGGCATTGCCTTATGTATACGGTCTGCAGAGTTATGCAGTAAAAGAAAAAATTAACGGCGATAATAAAATTGTTGTTACAAAACCAGTAACCGAAATACCGGCAGATGCTTACGGGTATTTAATTAAATACAACTCTTTTGAAGATGCAAAGTTGCTGGCAGCCCTGTTAAATGCCGGCATCAAAATGCGTTTTGCAGAAAGAGATTTTAGTATTGGTACAAATAAATTTTCAAGAGGTACTTTAATTGTTTTGAAAAAAGGAAACGATGATAAAATAAGTGAACTTCAAAAAGCAGCTTCGCAATTCAATGCGGCTGTAACACCGATTGCATCTGGCTTTATGGATGCAGGCTTTGATTTTGGCAGTGAAAAAATTCACTTTATCAGGAAGCCAAAAGTTGCCATGATTACCGGCATAGGATCCTATCCTGAAAGCGCCGGGCAGGTATGGCATTTGTTCGACCAGCAATTAAATTATCCCATCACTTTAATTAATGCAGAAGATGTAAACAATGCAAACCTGAAAAATGTGGATGTGCTCATTGTAACATCGGGCCGCTACAAATTTTTAAGTGATAAAGATGCCAACACTGATTTAAAAAACTGGGTAAGGCAGGGAGGAAAAATTATTGCCATCGACAATGCCGTATCTCAAATGGCCACTGGCGAATGGGGCATTAAAATGAAAAAGACAGACGAAGAAAAAGAAAAAGATAAAAAAGAAGATGCCAAACCAACTTATGATGACCTGAAAAAATTTGCCGAAAGCGAACATGACGGCATTCGTAGTTATATTGCCGGGGCTATTTATAAAATTGACCTGGATGTAACACATCCACTGTCATTTGGGCTGGGAGAAAATTACTATACTTTAAAACAGGATGATAATGTGTATGAATTTTTAAAAGAAGGCTGGAATGCAGGCGTGATAAAGAAAGATAATTATGTGGCAGGCTTTGTAGGCAGCAAAATTAAAGACCGGATAAAAGATGCCTTGCTGATTGGCGAACAATCTTTTGGCAGTGGCGATATTATTTATTTAGCAGACAATCCCATCTTCCGTAATTTTTGGGAGAGTGGAAAATTGCTGCTGAGCAATGCGGTATTTTTGGCGGGGCAGTAATTTTGATTTGAAGATTTGAAGATTTGGTGATTTGGAGATTTGATAATTTGGTAATGTGCTGATGATAGCCCATGGAGTTTACTGCATTGTTCAGGGTGATAAAGTGAAGTAATGCAATGGCAATAGAAGCAGGCAATAACAATTCAACAATAAAACAATTCAACAATAAGACCATTTAACAATAAAAAAATCTATCAATATTTAAACATGCGTCAACTTTCTGTTTTTTTTCTGGCTGTTTTTATTTCGATTGCTGCTGCAGCACAAACACCTAAGACTTATACTTCATCAGAAATTTTATTGCAGTTAAAAAAGCTGAATGTGCTGGGCTCCGTGCTGTACATCGCTGCACATCCGGATGATGAAAATACCAGGCTGCTGGCTTATTTGGCCAATGAAAAATTGTACCGAACCGGCTATCTCAGTTTAACAAGAGGCGATGGGGGACAAAATTTAATTGGTGATGAGCAGGGCATTGATTTAGGTTTGATAAGAACACAGGAATTATTAGCAGCAAGAAGAATTGATGGTGCAGAACAATTTTTTTCAAGAGCGTATGATTTTGGTTTTTGTAAAAGTCCTGAAGAAGCACTCGCCACCTGGGGGCATGATAAAATTTTAAGTGATGTGGTGTGGGTGATTAGAAAGTTTAAACCCGATGTAATCATTGCCCGTTTTCCGGAAGACAGCAGGGCAGGGCATGGGCATCATGCAGCTTCTGGTATTTTGGCAAGAGAAGCATTTGATGCGGCAGCAGACCCAACAAAATTTCCGGAACAATTAACACAGGGTGTTAC
This sequence comes from Chitinophagaceae bacterium, assembly GCA_031371545.1. GTDB lineage: Bacteria > Bacteroidota > Bacteroidia > Chitinophagales > Chitinophagaceae > Ferruginibacter. The sequence continues at coordinate 18,622 of JANMJU010000203.1, read as the reverse complement.
GGTGTGGCAGGCAAAAAGAATGCTCTGGAATACTTTCAATTTTGGCAGCACCAACACCCAAAATGAAAACCAGTTTAAAGTAGATGTGGGCATGTACAATCCTTTGCTGGGAAAAAGTTATGGAGAGATAGCCGCCCTAAGCCGCAGCCAGCATAAGAGCCAGGGCTTTGGTGTGCCGGCACAAAGAGGAACTGTGATTGAATATTTTGAAACCATCAAAGGCGATAAGCCCGTGAATGATTTGATGGATGGAGTGGATGTGAGTTGGGGAAGAACGAAGGATGATAATTTACAGGCTGTAACTGAATCCATTATCAAAAATTATTCTGCAGAACATCCTGAAAAAAGTATTGCTGCACTGGCAGGGATTTACAAAAAATTGGAGCAGTTAAATGATACTTACTGGAAAGAGCAAAAGCAAAACGATATAAAAAAAATACTGGAGCAATGCAGTGGATTATTTATGGAAGCCACTGCCAACAGCCAGTATGCAGTGGTGGGTGACAGTTTAAAAATTGTAGCAACGATTAACAACAGATCAGGCATACCATTAAAAAATGCGGCAGTAAAAATGTTTGAAACCTACCATGCATTTGATTCAGTAAAAAGAAATGTAAATAACAATTACAACCTGTCTGTTTTTATCAGGCCTGATCAAAAATTTTCACAACCTTACTGGCTGGAAAACAAAATGGACAAAGGGAGTTTCAATATCACCGACCAGCAACAGATTGGCAAAGCAGAGAATGACCCAATCAGTATTTTATTTGATGTAACATTGGGCGATGTAGATTTTACTTTTAAAAAACCAGTCCGTTACAAGTTTACCGATCCGGTAAAAGGGGAGATTTATCAGCCGGTATTTTTTGTGCCGCAAATTACAATAAGTGTTAGTCCGCTCACAGTTTTAAATGCCAGTAAGAGCAGTGGCGTCTTCGAAAAGAAGTATAGAATATTTGTTGATGGTAATAAACTTGATTCATCGCTTGATGAGTATGCAGATTTATCAAAAATTCAGAAAGGCGGTATATTTTTAAGAAGAACCTCTTTTGATATGGCTGCAAAATTGGGAAATCAATCGTCGGTAAATGAATTAACAGAATTCCCTGTTGATGATAGTAAAGGAAGAAAATATTTTGATATCAGGGAGATAGACTACGATCATATCCCTTCTATCAAATACTTTAAAGAAGCACATCAAAAGTTATTGATTACAGATTTTAAAATAGTTGGCAAGTCAATCGGCTACATCTCCGGCGCTGGAGACAAAGTACCGCAAGCTTTAGAGCAAATGGGTTATAAAGTAAGCACACTAAAAGAAGCAGATATAACTCCGGCCAATCTAAAACAATTCGATGCCATCGTAACTGGTGTACGAGTTTACAACACCAGTGAGTGGATGGGCAATGTGTATGAAACCCTGATGCAGTATGTAAAAGAAGGCGGTGTGCTGCTGACGCAATACAATACCAATAATTTTATCAGCAACATAAAAAGTAAAATTGGCCCTTACAATTTCACCATCAACCGTAACAGGGTTACGGATGAAAATGCAAAAATAAATTTCCTGTTGCCCAATCATCCGGCATTAAATTATCCAAACAAAATAACTGAAAAAGATTTCGAGGGATGGATACAGGAAAGAAGTATTTACAATGCAGAAAAAATTGACAGCAATTATCAACGCATCCTCAGCATGAAAGATCCCGGTGAAACGGAGCAGGATGGAAGCCTCATCATTGCTGATTATGGCAAAGGAAAATTTGTTTATACCGGTTTGGTTTTTTTCAGGGAGTTGCCTGCCGGTGTGCCGGGGGCTTACCGGTTGTTTGCGAATTTATTGGCGGCCCCGGCCTCCCTAAATCTCCCGATACATCGGGAGACTTTGAAGAGTTCACAGACTAAGGATAGTAAGTTGAATGGTAAGAAAGGAACTCAGTAAATTATTAAAAACTCTTTTGATGCAAAAAGAAAATGCCGATAGTTACACTCCTTTAGGGGAGGGGGGCAAATCATACTGGAAGAAATGGTACATAGGGGTGATTGTATTTTTATTAATACAAATAACCTGCTACTATTTAATCACTCAATATTTTAAGTAACTAACTGTTATGAAAAATATAATCACTTCAAATTATTTTACTTTAAAAGCCCCTTTAGGGGATGGGGGCGTCAGGGGGGCATGAGTACCATCGACTGGATCATATTAATCACTGTTCTCTGCACCATCATCATGTATGGTGTGTACAAAAGCAAACACACCAAAAATCTCGATGGTTATTTTCTTGGCAACAATACTTTGCCTTGGTACCTGGTACTGCTCAGCATCATGGGCACACAGGCAAGTGCTATTACTTTTTTAAGTGCTCCCGGACAGGCTTACACAGACGGGATGCGTTTTGTGCAATATTATTTTGGCCTGCCAATCGCCATGATTCTTATCTGCATTTTTTTTGTTCCTGTTTTTAGAAAACTAAAAGTTTATACAGCGTATGAATTTTTAGAAAATCGTTTTGATGTAAAAACGAGAACATTAACTTCCGCTCTTTTTTTAATATCAAGAGGGTTATCAACCGGTATCAGCATTTACGCACCATCAATCATTTTAAGTTCGTTATTGGGCTGGAATATTTATTGGACCAATTTGGTGATGGGTGGATTTCTTATCATCTACACAGTTGCAGGCGGTGCTAAAGCAGTTGCTTACACACAGCAGTTGCAGCTCATCATTGTTATTGCAGGAATGTTTTTAGCTGGCTACACCGTGGTACATTTATTACCGGCTGATATGAATTTTACTGCTGCATTAAAATCGGCAGGCAGTTACGGTAGAATGAATGTGATAACCACTGGTGTTAAAGACGGCCACTTCGACTGGAAGGATACTTACAATATTTGGAGTGGTGTTATTGGCGGCTTGTTTTTAGCACTCAGTTATTTTGGTACTGATCAAAGCCAGGTGGGGCGCTACCTTACAGCGAAAAGTGAAAAAGAAAGTAAGATCGGTTTACTGGTAAATGGTTTGGTAAAAGTGCCGATGCAATTTTTGATATTGCTGGTGGGCATACTGGTATTTACTTTTTACCAGTATCACAAACCACCTGTTTATTTTGATGAAGTGCAGGTGGTAGCTGCAAACAAAACGGGTTACAAAGATTCACTGCATACATTAGAATTACAATACAGTAATTTGCTGATACAAAAAGATTTTACAACTGCTGATACAGTAAGGGCACAGTACAAAAAAGTTATCAGGGTTGCAAACGGTGATAAAAAAGCAAATGATACTAATTATATTTTCCTTCGTTTTGTAATTGAGAATTTACCAAAAGGGTTGGTTGGGTTATTGATCGCCATGATATTCTTAGCATCCTGGGGAAGTATTGCTGCGGCATTAAATGCATTGGCTTCCTGCACAGTGGTTGATTTTCATAAAAAGTTTATTAATAAAAATTGTACCGAACGGGAAGATTATAAAGTGTCACGCTGGTACACTTTTGCATGGGGTGTGTTTTCCATTATCGTTGCCATGTTTGCTTACAATATTGGCAACAGCCTTATTGAAACAGTAAATATTTTAGGCTCCATTTTTTACGGTGTTATCCTCGGAATCTTTTTAGTGGCCTTCTGCATGAAATATATTAAAGGCAATGCAATATTTTTTGGTGCGGTGATTTCACAATTGCTGGTGATATTGGTTTACTGGCTTGATATCGTTTCTTTTCTATGGCTGAATGTAATTGGTGCTGTGTTAGTGATTGCATTCAGCATCCTGCTTCAGTTAATATTGTCCTCGAGTAAAAAAGTAATGGTAAAATAAATAGCTCTCTTCATCGTTTTTTTATTGCTATATTTATTTTCGTAAATATTTTTACCGGAAATAATTTTGTAACCCCATCAATGCAGTAAAGAATGAAATACTCCCAATTGAAAAAACTAACTGTTGTTTTGTTGCTCGCCTGCAGCAGCATGGTTTCTGCACAGGTAGCTGATTTAGCACCGGCACAGGAAAAAAATAACCTACTGAAAATAAATATACCGGCACTTTTCTTTAAAAATATTTCCCTGCAGTATGAAAGAAAAACAAGCAGGAAAAATTCTTTTGCACTGGCAGTAAGGTACAGGCCTAACAGCAATATCCCTTTTCAAAAAACAGTGGAAAATATTATTGATGATGCGTCGGTAAAAGTTGGCTTATTCAAAGTAGGCAACTTTGGAATTACGCCAGAGTACCGGTTTTATCTTGGTAAGAAAGGTGCTTTTCATGGTTTTTATATCGGGCCATTTATTAGCTACAATCATTACCAGGGTGATGTGCCAATCAATTACAATGATTATGTAAACAATACAAGTGTTGAAAAAACAGCTACTTTCCTGGGAAGTACAAACTCTTTTACAGCAGGCTTTCAGCTGGGTGCCCAATGGAAACTAAGTGATAAAATTTATTTAGACTGGTGGATACTTGGCCCAAACTATGGTGTTGGAAATGGTGACTTTAATTTTGTTGGTTCATTAAATGGTTTTGAGCAGGTGAGTATGCAATATGAAATTGACAAGCTAAAAGAAACATTGCCCATAAAAGTGATCAAAAGTAAAACTGTAACAGAAAACGGAGCAACCTTTAGAGTGGAAGGCCCGTGGGCCGGCATCCGGGCATTCGGTTTAAATCTTGGATACAGTTTTTAAAACTTTCTACTTCTCAATCTTTGCCAGCAGGCAATTTTTAATAAAAAACGGCCAGTTAAGTAACTGGCCGTTTTTTATTAATGTCTTAAGATTATTTTTTTAATTCTTTCTGCAGCTCCACATTCATTTTTACATAATCATCATTCTTTGCATCCTTAGCCAGTTCCATTGATGTTTTAGAACTTTCAAATGCACCTGGCACATCTCCCATTTCTTTCTGGATTTTTGCTTTGTACAAAAACATCCAGAATGCTTTTTTATTTTCATCAATTGCTTTATTAATATTCTCTAAAGCCTTTGATGAATTTTTATCGTATTCATTGTAAAATTGAGCAGCCTGCCAGTATGGTTTTTTATCTGTTTTCATCGCAGCATCAATTTGCATCCTTACTTTTTCTTTAATGTCGGTAGTTACCGGAATGCTTACTGCTGTCTTTTCCCATAAAATTTGCAGCTCACAGCTTTCTGGTTTGATGTTGGCAAACTGCATGGTAAATGTTTCCACGGCTGTTTTTGTTTTTACAGGAGCTACGGTAACGTGTACTACATCTTCACTTTCTTTGTAGCCATCAATGCCCCAGTTTTTTAATCCTTTGTTTAAAATTACATCCCAGCTTTCTTCGTTGGGGATAGTGTATAAAACATAGGTTCCTGAGTCTACTTTTTTACCGCCTATTTCAACAGGATCAGAAAAAACAATTTTCGTGGCGGCATTAGCACCGGTACGCCACAGTTTTCCATTGGGTACCAAATCTCCAAATACTTTTCTTCCTTTGGCACTTGGCCTTGAGTAAGTAAGTTCAATGTTACCCATTCCAAAATCCTGTTTTACAGTTTGTGTGGAAGATGGGGCAGGCATTTTTACCTGTGCCGATACTCCAGCAATAAATAGAGAGCTTACTATCGCAGCAGCAACAATTATTTTTTTCATAATAAAATTTTTAGATAACAAATATAAAACAAGCAGGAGCAAAAAATATTATTTTTTGATGAAGGGTAGCAGGAGCCGTTAGAATTTTATTTTCACTTTGGCTTTGGCAGCTTTATTTTTTTTCACTTCCCATTTGGGGCCTTCCTTTACAAGCCTGATGGCTTCTGCATCACATTCGTGGCAAAGGGATTTGTCCACTTTCACTTTAGAGATGTCACCATTGTTTTTAAGCTTTATAAATACTTCCACTTCTCCATGAATGTTGTTTTGTTTCGCTTCATTGGGGAAAACCAAATTATTACTGAGGTAGTTGTTGTATTCAATCCATCCCCCGGCTGGTTCGGCATCCTCCTCTTCATCCATCTCCGCATTCACAGCTTGCTTTTTCAACTCAGCTTTTACGCCTGATCTCTTTTTGCTTACACTGATTTCTTTAGTAGCAATATCATTTGGCTGCAACACAATTTTATTTTGAACTGCAGAGTTTTGCAGCTTAAATTTTTGAGGTAGGTATCCTGCAGAAGTCACCACCACATTTACAGTAGAATCTGCAGAGGATAATTTTAAATTTCCATTGGTATCTGTGTAAACAGGCTTATTGGTTTTTGGTATGGCCACATTGGCAAAAGCCAAAGGTTTATTATCAGCAGTAACTACCTGTGCATTGAAATAATAATTGTTGGTATTATTTTTAAACCTATAATTATCTGCCGCTTTATCATCTTGCAGTATCAATCCATTTTTACTTTTATTCATTTCATCCAATTGTGTATTGGCGTTGTTTCCCTGGCTGGCTGCTGCAATATCAGCATTGGATTTGCGATTGCTTTCATTTTCACTTCTGCCAGTAGCAGCCACATCTTTATTTTCAGTTACGGCCTTGCCAGGTGACGGTGTGTACACAAAATTATCTTCACTTTTTTCCACTACAGCAAGATCCGTTGGCAGTGTTTGGCGGATGCTGTCAGCGAATCCACTGGGAGTACTTGAAAAATTATTTTGTGCAGTAATGACTGGCGTTATCGTACCGGCGGCAGTTGTATTAATTACTGCACTGTCAGCTTTTGCAATTGTAACAGAGTCATTTGTTGTGGCAGTTTTTTGTACAATCCTGTTTTCAGTAACTTTTTTATTGGTGAATAAATATGCTGTGGTAATACTGCTGCCAATCACTAACGCTGCGGCGGCAGCTTTCCACCATTTTGTAAACGAAGTTTTATAAATCGGAACGATGGGGGCATTTTCTACTGCCTCCAGTTTTTGTTTTAGTGCAGCCAGTTCTTTGCTCCAGTCTTTTTCTTCCATTGCCTCAAATCCTTCTATTGCCTCTGCTAAAAAAGGATCATCCAGCGCTGCTTTTTCAATCGCATACATTTCAGCATTGCTCATGCCTCCGGTAAGATATTTTTTGATATCCGCAGCTGTGTAAATGCTGTGATTTTTTTCTATGCTCATTTGTTATAATCCGAGACTGGTAAATTGTTATGATTGCTTTATTGTTGAATTGTTATTAACTCCGGGGTTTATTTTTCACGCTATCAATAAAAATAATTCAACAATACATCCTTTAATATTTTAATTCTTACGCACTGAAAACATTTTTTTCTTCCATACATATCTTCAGGTTGCGTTTGCCATTTTGAATGTAGCTCCTTACTTTGCTCCAATCATGGCCGGTTATTTCAGCAATTTCATTGTAACATTTTTTTTGTAAAAAAAACAGTTCAATGCTTTGCTTCTGATCCATCGGTAACGCTTCAATACAGCCCTCTAATTTTGTAAAATTTTCTTCTTTTTCCAATACCCCGTTTTCCAGATGCGTTATTTGGCTTGATTGCATAAAGTCGGCGTTAAATTCAGTCAGCTTCATATTCTTCGGGCTTCTCAACTGCATCAGGCAGTAATTTCGTGCTAGTACATGCAGCCAGCCTTTAAAATTCTCCACCTCGTGCTGTTTTAACTTTTTACAAAGTTCTTCATAAATATCCATCACCGCATCTTTACTTCTCTCTGCATCTTTAAAATATTTCAGGCATACACCAAATACCAGATCCATGTAGCGCTGGTAAAGAATACTAAGCAGCTTTAGGTCTTGATTGCTTTTATAAGCATTAATTAATTCCTTATCGCTGGACTGCTCTATTGATATGTTTTTTAAAAAAGTCAAATGCTTGGTTTCGGTGTGGTAGGGTTTACTCAAAGAAAACTTTTACCGTTTGATAAAACAACCGGTTGTTTACATACTGCTGATGGCCCTGCTGTTGTTTTTCTGAAAATCCCTGCAGGCCAAACAGCCCGGCAGCGTTGCCTTTATTAATAGCAATTTCAAGGTACGAGGCGGAATTAAAGAGTGCCAGTTTTTCTCCTTCGGCTACATCGGCGTAGGTATCGCTTATCCTGTCAATTACTTCATCTCTTTTAAATACAATTTTAAAACTTCTTCCCTTGCGCTGTGTTTCAAAATCTTCTTTGGTAATGTTGACAATTACATTTTCAAAATTGTCAATAAAAATAATCTGGCCTTCAATCCAGTTATTGCCCAGCATGGGCAGCAGTGCATTTTTTACCTGTATGGAAACCGAGGCATCACCAATTTCTTCTATTGGTTTACCCATTTCAATATCGTTGAATGCCTTGGCAAAAACACCAGTGCAGTAGAGTGTATTTTTTTGTGTTGTTTTATCCAGCAGCAGCGCCACTACTTTTTGTGGCAACTCCTCCAGAATCATGGTGAGCAGGCCATTGTCGGCACAGGCAATAAAATGTCCGTTGTGTTCTGCCAGTAAAAGGTGTTCCGGTTTTTGGTCAAATAAATTTACCATTACCAGGTGCATAGTACCTAAAGGAAAACTCTTGATGGCATTCCTGCATACATAAGCTGCCTGTGGATAATTGAAAGGTGCCAGCTCATGGGTAATATCTATAATCGAAAAATTGCTGTTTGCCTGCAATAACTGGCCTTTTATGCCGCCGACAAGAAAATCCTTTTGTCCTATATCCGATGTAAGCGTTATTAAAGCCATTTGTTATCTGGAAATGATTTTTATCTAAGTTATTATAAAAATTTTGGGATTTGAAAATACTTGCTGCCGGTATGAAGAATGTTTTTTTAGCCAGCTATATTCTTTTACTCATCATCTTGCAGTTTGTTCTGAGCATAGCCGAAGGATTGCTCACTGGTACTTTTATTTTTTGATGGTATCAACCTTCAATCATAGAATTACTTTTTTGTAAAGAAGCTTTCATTCAACGATTGTTATTTGCCGGTTTATTTCACTAGTTCTCCATTTTTAAAAAAGAATTTTTTCACCAGTTTATCAGCCCATCCCGGAAATAATTTATTCAGCCAAACTGTTTGCTTTCCTTTAAAGGTAAGTACCAGTGTACGTTTTCTTTTTTCAATAGCATTTAAAATATGCCGGGCACATTCTTCCGCACTCATCAGCTGGCTTTCATCCATCGGGCTTTCTCCCTGCAGCTTACCTTCTTTATCCAGTGCCACACTGCGTATATTGCTTGCCGTAAAACCCGGGCACACCCACATTACATTTACCCCGGTATCCTGCAGTTCGGTTCTGATAGATTCCAGCCAGCCATTAATGGCAAACTTAGAAGCTGAATAGCCGCTTCTGCCCGGCAGCCCACGGTAACCTGCAATGGAAGACACCCCTGCAATGGTTCCTTTACTTTTTATAACCGCTTCCAGCGACAGTTTGGTGCAATATACGGTGCCGTAAAAATTTACATCCATTACTTTTTGTATTACCTCTACATCCATGTCTTTCAGTAAAGCCCTCATGGAAATGCCGGCATTATTAATCAGGATATCAATGCCGCCAAAGGTTTTGATGGTGGAATTGATGAAATTTTCACAATCATGGTAGCGGCTTACATCGGCCACCATCGTGTGCAGTAAATGATTTGAATATTGTACCTGCAGGTTATACAGCTTATCCTGGTTGCGGCCACAGGTGGCAATTTTTGCCCCCAAAGGAATTAAAGTATCTATCAATGCTTTTCCAATGCCATCGCTGCCACCGGTTATCACCACTACTTTGTTTTTGAAGAAATCACTCATGTAATAATTATTATGTACAAAAATAAGTGACTTCCTCCGCTGTTGATTAACAATCTGTGAATAATAATGGGAATAAATAAATAAAAAGATTTCCAAAAACTTTGGCATCAAAATGTTTTTACCCTATTTTTGCAATCCAATTTAAAAAAAGAGGATGAATTGGTAGCTCAGTTGGTAGAGCAATACACTTTTAATGTATGGGTCCTGGGTTCGAGTCCCAGCCAGTTCACAAAACCGTCTCAACTTTTTGAGGCGGTTTTTTTATGCGGTTTTCAACTAAATTTATAAGAACGATTATTTAGCAGTGTAAGATTATTTGAAAAAAATTCTTTCTTTGAGAAACGATTTAGCTCTTTAAAAAAAAATAATTCTGCTCTTTAATAAATCATAATTTTAGAGTAAAAAAAAGTCATGACATACATTCCTTCAGTAGCCAGGTACAGCAAAATGAAATACAACCGTTGTGGTAAAAGCGGTATTAAATTACCGGCTGTTTCCCTCGGCCTCTGGCACAACTTCGGTTCAGTAGATAATTTTGAAAACGGCCAAAGCATTATCCGCCGTGCCTTTGACTGCGGCATCACTCATTTTGATCTGGCAAATAATTATGGCCCTGTACCGGGCAGTGCCGAAATAAATTTTGGTAAAATATTAAAACAGGATTTCATTGGCAACCTTCGGGATGAGCTAATCATTTCCACCAAAGCAGGCTACGATATGTGGCCTGGCCCTTATGGCGAGTGGGGTTCCAGGAAATATTTATTGGCAAGCTTAGATCAAAGCCTGAAGCGGATGCAATTGGATTATGTGGATATTTTTTATTCTCACCGCCCAGATCCGGATACCCCATTGGAAGAAACAATGATGGCACTGGATACGGCTGTAAGAAGCGGAAGAGCCTTGTACGCAGGCATCTCCAACTACCAGGCACCCGAAGCAAAAAGAGCTTTTGAAATATTGAAACAATTAGGTACACCCTGCTTAATTCATCAGCCAAAATATTCCATGTATGAAAGATGGGTGGAAGATGGATTGCTTGATGCAGTGGAAGAATATGGTGTTGGCTGCATTCCTTTTTCACCACTGGCACAAGGCTTACTAACCGATCGTTATTTAAAAGGTATCCCGGAAAATTCAAGAGCATCCAAAGCAGTGTTCTTAAAATCAGGGGATATCACAGAAGAAAAACTGCAGCAAATTTCAAAACTGAATGACATTGCACAGCAACGCAATCAGTCATTGGCACAAATGGCATTGGCCTGGTTGCTGAAAGACAAAAGAGTTACTTCTGTTTTGATTGGTGCCAGCTCTGTAAATCAACTGGATGATAATCTTGCCTGTCTTAATAATCTTGATTTTACTGCAGAAGAATTAAATGCAATTGAGTTTATTTTAAAACAACAATAGATGGTTTAAGATCATTGTATAAAGATGCCTTTACTGATAAATTATACAAAGCAAATTTATTGCCCCATGACATTGTACTGCTAAGATTGAAACCAAAAAAATAAATAGAGCGCTTATGGATGGAGAGTGACTAATGTTGCGGCACTTTTTTCTTATTCAAAAAACTCAGGTACAGTTTTCTCATATCGTTGATGAGTCTTTGTTTGGAATATCGTTTGATCACATTATCATAACCATGCCTGCCCATGCTGCTTCTCAGTTCGCTGTCTTCAATAAGTTTTAAAACATAGTCAGCAAACAACTGTACGTCGCCAACCTCAGTGATGAAGCCGGTTTCGCCATGTATCACAATATCTTCTACACCACCTACATTGGTAGATACAACAGGAATGTAAGCAGACTGTGCTTCTATCAGTGATACAGGTGTGCCTTCGTTATTAGAAGTAAGTACTACAATGTCGAGCCCGGCAAGTGCCTGGTCTATTTCAGTTTCCCAGGAAGTAACCACAATATCGGTTTTTACTTTTGGGCTGGTAATATAATAAGAATAACTAAGTCCAAGCTCTGCTGCTTTCTTTTCAATACCCGGCCTCGATTCACCATCACCAATAATAGCAAAACGGACTTGCTGATTTGTTTTTGCTTTTACAATGGCAGCCACTTCTAAAAACATATCATGGTTCTTAATAGGAACAAGCCTGCCAACAATACCAATGATCAATTCTGATTTTTCAAAACCATATTTATTCCTGAAAAGAATTCCTTTGGTTTCCTGGTCCACCGAATATTTATCAAGGTTAAAACCCAGCGGTACGGTAAATACTTTTTCTGCCGGGGCTATTTTATACACTTCTATCAGCTCCTGTCTTTGAGAATCACTGATGGCGATGATGGCATCTGTTTTCTTTGCAAAAAATCTTTCAAAGCGAACAATTATTTTCGACATGAAAGCATTAAAATAAGAATGAAAAACATGCCCGTGAAAAGTATGAACGATCAACGGTACATTGCACGACTTTGCTGCCAGCCTGCCAATGGCGCCTGATTTAGAAGCATGCGTATGCACTATATCCGGTTTAAATTCCTGGATGATTTTTTTAATTTTATAATAGGCAATGATGTCGTAGAAGGGCAGGATGCTTCTTCTCATTTCAGTAATTTCTACCGGCACTAAACCAAACTGATCGGCAATGAAAGTGGCATCTTTTTCTGCCGGGTCTTTTTTACCCACTAGCAATTTGGTTTCAAATTCAGGCGAAAGATAAGCAGTCAGCAAAGTAACATTATGTGATGGCCCGCCAACGATCAACCGGTTATGTATCCGCAGTATCTTGTACATATTAATTGGGTAAATATAACAAAACTGGATAAATAATTATTTAGTTTGCCAATTCTTGGTGGTTTAATTTTTTTAAGAAAGACAAATATCATTTTTCTGTTGCAAGTGTTGATATGTTTTTTGTGTAATTTGCCATTGACAAAAAATGATGTTTAGTTACGAAAGTATTTTTGTGACAAACTATATTTCCTTGCTCAACATTGTTGTGTCACTCACTTGTACTTTTTCAGCTTTTGGCATCAATCCCATTCATTTACTTGCTTTACAATATGAAAAAAATTTACAACAATGCCGCCGAAGCCATTGCAGATATTGCTGATGGCGCTGTTTTAATGCTCGGTGGATTTGGCCTTTGCGGTATCCCCGAAAATTGCATTGCCGCACTAGTAAAAAAAGGAACCAGCAATCTTACCTGCATTTCCAACAATGCCGGCGTGGATGATTTTGGTATCGGGCTGATGCTGCAGCAAAAACAGGTGAAGAAAATGATTGCTTCTTATGTTGGAGAAAATGCAGAATTTGAAAGACAGCTATTGAGTGGTGAGCTGGAAGTAGAGTTGATACCACAAGGCACACTGGCAACAAGATGTATGGCTGCCGGATATGGAATGCCCGCCATCTTTACGCCAGCTGGTGTGGGTACCGAAGTGGCTCACGGAAAAGAAACAAGAATTTTTAATGATAAAGCTTATTTACTGGAACATGCTTTTGATGCAGACTTTGCATTGGTAAAAGCATGGAAGGGAGATACCGATGGCAATTTAATTTACAAAGCCACGGCAAGAAATTTTAATCCGCTGATGGCGATGGCCGGAAAAATTACCATTGCAGAAGTGGAAGAACTGGTGCCTGCCGGTGAGCTGGATCCAAACCATATTCATACCCCCGGCATTTATGTACACCGAATTTTTCAGGGCAGCAATTATGAGAAACGGATAGAGCAGAGAACAGTAAGAATGATTTGATGATTTGGGGATTTGAAAATTTGAAGATGAATACTGACAGAGCTTTATCAAATCACCAAATCACCAAATCATCAAATCACCAAATCACCAAATCACCAAATCACCAAATCACCAAATCACCAAATCAAAAGGATGCTTACAAAAAATCAAATAGCCCAACGCCTGGCGAAAGAATTGAAAGATGGATATTATGTAAATCTCGGTATTGGTATTCCCACACTCGTAGCAAATTATATTCCAGAAGGAATCAATGTGGTGTTACAAAGCGAGAATGGATTGCTTGGCATGGGGCCGTTTCCTTTTGAAGGAGAAGAAGACGCTGATCTGATCAATGCAGGCAAGCAAACAATTACCACCGTACCCGGTTCTGCATTTTTTGACAGTGCCATGAGTTTTGGAATGATAAGGGCCGGCAAAGTTGACCTCACTATTTTAGGTGCAATGGAAGTGAGTGAAAACGGCGATATTGCCAACTGGAAAATTCCGGGGAAGATGGTGAAGGGAATGGGCGGTGCGATGGATTTAGTGGCCAGTGCAAAAAATATTATTGTGGCCATGATGCATACCAATCCCAAAGGCGAATCAAAATTATTACCTGCCTGTACACTGCCGCTTACCGGTGTGGGCTGTGTAAAAAAAATAGTGACCGAACTGGCAGTACTGGAGGTTACAGCAGGTGGATTTAAATTAATAGAAAGGGCACCGGGTGTAAGTGTGGAAGAAATAAAAATGAAGACTGCCGGCAAATTGATTGTGGAAGGAGAAGTGCTGGAAATGATTTTATAAAAGTGAAGATCTTAAACATAAAATTATAATCATGAAAATTTTAAATCCTTTTTTTCTTTTAATCACTGCTGCAATATTAGTATCAACATCATTTGCACAAGCAAAAAAAGAGCCCACAGTTTTTGATACCACCAAGTATGGTAAAAATGAAAAAGTGGGTAAGTATGCCAACATCCGGGGTATCAAAATGTATTATGAAACTTACGGCAGCGGTGAGCCGATGCTCATCATTCATGGCAATGGCGGATCTATCAACAACTTCGTTTTACAGATTCCTTACTTCGCCAAAAACTACAAAGTAATTTTGGCCGACAGCAGGGCACAGGGAAAATCTGTGGATGCAGGCGATTCATTAAGTTATGAAATGATGACCGACGACCTGGCTGCATTACTGGATACACTGCATGCAGATTCCTGCTATGTAATTGGCTGGAGCGATGGTGGCATCAACGGTTTGCTGCTTGCCATGCGCCACCCGGAGAAAGTAAAAAAGCTGGCTGTAACCGGTGCCAACCTTTGGCCAGACACTACCGCCGTAGATCCATTTGTTTACAACTGGGGAATAAAATTTAATGAATCATTTAAAAAAAAACCACAAACAGCACAAGTAAAAAATGCAGCAAAGCTGGCGCATCTTTTATCTTATGAACCGCACATTGCAGTAGAACAATTAAAGAAAATAAAATGCCCCACACTCGTCATTGGCGGCGATCATGATATATTATTGCCAAAACATACTTTGCTTATTGCAGAAGCAATTTCAAAATCTTATTTATGGATATTGCCCAACTCCGGCCACTCTACACCGGTTTTTTATAAAGACCAGTTCAATGAAACTGTAGGTGATTTTTTTAAAAAACCATACCGAAAAATAGAAGGCTTTGGCAGGTTTGAATAATGCCCATCACAGGTTTGTTAAAAAATACTTGCTTTAATAATTCATTGCCGTATTAATTTTTCATTATCCATAGTTTAACGAGATTTGCCGATTACTAAATAAAAAGAATGAAAAAATTATTTATACTCCTGCTGGTTTTAAATGCAATGAATGCCGCTGCACAAGACCTAGCTTTTGGAAGAAAAATACTGGACACCCTTACTTCAACATATTTCTGGGGGCGTGGATATACCAACGATGGAATGAAAAAAGCAGCAGATTTTTTAGCCAATGAATTTAAAGCTTACGGACTGGAGCCAATGGGTGGAAAAAAATATTTCCAGGACTTTAGTTACCCGGTAAATACTTTCCCCGGCAAAATGGAAGTAAGTATTAATGACAAAGAATTGGTGCCGGGCAAAGATTATATCGTGGCCCCACAATCAAAAGGAATGAAGGTATCAGGAGATATGGAGCAATTAGATAGTATCCAGTTTGTTAACCGCAAAAAAAAAGTAATTATAGAAATGCAGGACAAACTAACATGGGATATATCAGCAACGGAAGCTCCGTATGTGCTGCTGCAGGTAGATAAAAAAGCTGTGAAAGGAAACCCAAACAGTTTTGAAATAAATATTGAAAACAAACTGATCAGCAATTTTAAAACAGCCAATGTTTGCGCCATGGTGAAGGGAACAGAAAAACCTGACTCCATCATTATCATCACCGCACATTACGATCACCTCGGCGGAATGGGCAGCAGCACTTACTTTCCCGGTGCCAACGATAATGCAAGCGGTGTGTCGCTCTTATTGAACCTGGCACATTATTATGCAGCACATCCACAAAAATATGCTATCGGCTTTATTTGTTTTGCAGGAGAAGAAGCAGGATTGATTGGGTCAAAATATTTTACTGAAAATCCATTGGTGCCGTTAAAGCATATCCGTTTTTTACTCAATACCGATTTGGCAGGCACTGGCGAAGAAGGCATCATGGTAGTCAATGCAACAGAATTTCCCAAAGAGTTTGCCATGATGACCCAGGTAAATGAAGACAATAAATTGCTGGCTGCTGTTAAGCCCCGGGGCAAAGCCGCTATCAGCGATCATTATTTTTTTACTGAAAAAGGCGTTCCTTCTTTTTTCTTTTATACCTTAGGCGGTATCAAAGCTTACCATGATGTATTTGACAAAGCCGCCACCTTACCATTAAACGAACATGAACATTTATTTACGCTGTTGGTTAAATTCAACAGCAAATTAATGGGCCTTTAAATTTTATTCCCTTTCTTTATTTTACAAAAAAAAATTATGACGAGAGTTTGTTTGCTTGCAATGTTTTTATTTCCTGCTGTTACATTTTCCCAGCCCGGCCGCTGGCAGCAAAGGGTTAAGTATTTGATGAATATTGATATGGATGTCAACAGCAACCAGTTTAAAGGAAAGCAAAAACTGGAGTACAGTAATAATTCACCAGAGACATTAAACAAATTGTTTTACCATTTATATTTCAATGCCTTTCAGCCAAACAGCAGCATGGATGTAAGAAGCCGGGAGCTGGGTAAGTTTGCTTACAACGGCCGTACCGATTGGGACAACAGGGTGAGAGACCGGATTGCTAAATTAACAGAAACAGAAATCGGCTATCAAAAAATAATCGCCATCAAAATTAATGGCGTAGCACAGCCATTCAAATACCACGAAACTATTTTAGAAGTCAATCTCACCAAACCCATTTTGCCCAAAACAAAAGTGGTGATCGATATGGATTTTGAAGCACAGGTGCCATTGCAGGTAAGAAGAAGCGGAAGAGACAATCCCACTACCGGTGTACGTTACAGCATGAGCCAGTGGTATCCCAAACTGTGTGAGTACGATTACGAGGGCTGGCATCCCACACCGTATGTAGCCCGTGAGTTTTACGGCGTCTGGGGCGACTTTGATGTCACCATCAACATTGACCCGGCATACAAATTAGGCGGCACCGGTATGTTGGTAAATGCTGCAGCAATTGGTTGGGGATATGATAAAGCAGGCACTGAATTAAAACCCACCACAAACAAAAAAAGAACCTGGCATTTTGTTGGCAGCAACATTCACGATTTTGTTTGGGCAGCCGATCCCGGTTACAATCATGTAGTGCGAAAAATGCCCAACGGCACGGTGATAAATGTGCTGTACAAATACAAAGAAAATGATGCCAAGGGTAATGATGACTGGGAAGCCATTGCAGATGCTGCGGTAAGCGTGCTGCCATTTATGGAAAAAACATTTGGCAAATATCCTTATCCACAATATTCATTCATACAGGGTGGCGATGGCGGAATGGAATACCCGATGGCAACACTGCTCAGCGGCCCCGGATTGGAAACTGTTTTTCATGAATGGACACACAGCTGGTACCAGATGATGCTGGGCACCAACGAAAGCCTGTATGCCTGGATGGACGAAGGTTTTACAGAATATGCCAGCAACAGGGTGTTTGATTATTATGTGCAAACGGTGCTCAAGAAAAAATTACAAGGCAATGAAAAAGCATTGCACACCATCGATTCGCTGCTGGCTTTATTGCCGCAGATACAGCAGCCAAATTACAACGGTTACTATGGTCTTGTAAAAAGCGGATTAGAAGAACCACTCACCACACATGCTGATCATTTTAATTCAAATGCCGGCTACATCAGTGCAGCTTATTACAAAGGCTGTGTTTTTATGGAGCAGCTGGGCTACATCATGGGCGCTTCCACCAGGGATAAATTGCTGCTGGAATATTACAAACAATGGGCTTTCAAACATCCCAACGCTGCCGACTTTATAAGGCTCGCCGAAAATGTAAGCGGCCTGCAACTGGACTGGTACAAAGAGTACTGGTGCAGCAGCACCAAAACAATTGATTACGCCATCGACAGCCTTTGGGAAGAAGGCGGCCTGTCAAAGATCCGTTTAAAACGAATTGGCCAAATGCCCATGCCCATTGACCTGCAGCTCACTTTTAAAGACGGCAGCAGCACCATGCACTGCATACCGCTCAACCTCATGTACGGTGCCAAAAAACAGGAAGATCCCAAACAATCCTACGAAGTACATGAAGAATGGCGCTGGACACATCCCACCTACATCGTGTCTTTCAAACAAAAATTAAGCACCTTAACCAAAGCAGAAATAGACCCCAGCAAACGGCTGGCCGACATAGACCAGCGCAACAATGTGCTGGAACTAAAGTGGTAAAAATATTTTGTAACCGGCAGTATTTTTTCATGGCAACATCCTTGCGCCTGCCTGCCGGTAGGCAGGTCGCACTCTTGTACGGCATACCATTGGGCAACTTTTATCGGCACAATAGATTAATAGAATCGATTTCGGCTTTGATGTGTGCATTAGATTTAGAATAAACTTTCGTATATATTTGAGTTGGCTGCCATTGCTTCTTCTCGATAACAAGTTGCAAAATTTGGCTAACTATTGAGATAAAATATAATTAAAAAAAGATTTTTTAATATCTTCAATATTTGAATGTTCAAAAAATAATCATCAGGTCTTAAAGATTTACG